>JAYZAR010000381.1:0-8531 GCA_036339635.1 Planctomycetota bacterium
TTCAATCATTTCCTGGACCACCTGATCGATGGAATATGAATATTCACCGGTCCAGCGGGCAACGGAGCGACGCAATTCGCCACGCACCCGGCTGAGAAACGCGGCAGCCGTCGGGTTACGCTTGTGGGCAGGATTGGTCGAAAACAAACGACGCAGGTCATTATCGTAAATACTCGGGTAATCCAGCTCGTAATGCTCACGCTTTCGCGCGTAATGAGTCCGCAAGGTTTTCCGAATCCGCGATAACGGATCAGCGGTAATTCGCGATTGGACAGGGGGTTTTGTCCCATTAATCGACTTCATGTAGTTGTCGACTGTTTGCAGTTTTTTGATCGCCGGCCAATTGCGGTAGCGGGTTCTCCATCGCGATCCGGGGCGGAGCCAAACCGCAAAAGTTTCAGCAAAATCCTCTAGAGGATGAGCCTGAGCGTACCACATCTCCAGGTGATGGACGTAATCACGGCTGGACGGCTGGGGTTGATAATACTCTGGGTAGGGAGCAGATGGTTTACCGAACACCTTACGGTAGCTGGCTTTACGCCGCAGCCTGAAAGCTGTGTCAATCGCATGGCCCGCCTCATGACGGAGGATTTTCATGCACCATTCATGCGTTCCACCCTCCACCTCCAGCAACTGCTTGCGTTCCAAACGCATCAAACGGGGATGGGCGAGGTAGAACGGAATGGCGATCCCGGGTATCCCATCAGGCGAAAACCACTCCTCACTCAGCCAACAATGCGGTCGAAACTTCAACCCGCGGTGAAGCAATTCTCCGTTAAGTTGTTCAATCCGCTGCTCCAATGGCGTATCTCGGATGGTCAGCTTCAAGTCACACATCCGCATATCGAGCAACGCTTCGTCGCTCATCGCATCCAGATTTGGCTTCTTTTTCGCCATGATCAAAAACGATCAAACAGATTTCGTGCGAGTTCAGTAAACAAGATGGATCGAGTAGTTTATTCAACATTGTCATATGTCATTACCCCAAAACGATCATCAAAGCAAAACCAATCCCGAAAGACGTGCGCTCATTGCTCCTCAAATCACACAATGTACTTGCCTGACCGGCACGGGACGCAGCGCGATTGCGGTTGTCGCGGTGCGTGGACCGAATGCCCAACGGATCCTAGAACGCTGCAGTCGGCTGGCCGTTGATCAGCCGGCCTCCATGGGTCAGGTTCGCCTCGGTCACTGGACGGGTCCAGATGCCACCCAAGCAGATCCCGCGACTCATCATCCTGATGAGACCGTCGTGATCACAGCGATCACCGAAAATCATTGGGAAATTCACTGCCATGGCGGAACGGCTGCCATCGAAAGAATCCTTGCGGACCTGCAGCAATGCGGGGCCCAGCGGGTTCGCAAGATCAGTACGGAATCGCCACTCGTCATTACCGAGGCAGAAGCGGTATTGTCTCGCTGCCTAACTGAAAAGACGGCGGCGGTCGCGTTAGCACAGGTCCGTGGAGCACTCCTTCATTGGGCACTCCAGTGGCAATCACAACCAACTTCACCCGAAATCCTCGCAGCCGCAAAATCGGAGGCTCAAATCATCCTCCGCTCCGCCGATTGGACCATGCGAATCGCTGAACCATGGAAAATTGTCCTCGTCGGGAAGCCAAATGTCGGAAAAAGCAGTTTGCTCAATGCGTTGGTCGGCTTTGACCGAAGCATTACGTTCAACCAAGCAGGCACAACTCGCGATGTTTTACACACCGAAACCGTCATCGCTGGCGTCCCGGTTAGGCTAAGTGACACTGCTGGCATCCGTGACGGCGGTGAGCCGATCGAAACGGAGGGGATGCGGAGAGCCATCCACGCCGCCAATTCCGCAGATTTAGTCATCCAAGTGGAGGATGCGACTTCCCAAAAACCGGTCGATTTTTCCTCTTTTCATTTGTCTGCCCCACAAATCCGGGTGCTCAATAAGGTAGACCTCATCAAAAGTGGACAAACTCATTCCGAAAACGACGTCGCTACGAGTGCGAAGACCGGCTTAGGCATCGATGCCTTAGTAATGCTTCTTGGCAAAAAACTACTTCAATTCGCCCCCAGACCAGGTGACCCTGTTGTGCTCAATCAGCGACAGCGCGATCTCATGACTCAAATCGCCACCTCATCCCCGGAATTTCCGTTGGCGGCTACACTTCAAGCGTTGATTGGCGAGGCCCTATAGTGAGAGATTCTATGTTGTTCCGATGGTTTCTATTTCTAGGTTTGCTCATGTCGATCCAAAACGTCAACGGCGAAGAACCGCCGAAATGGGTAGTCGTCATCCATGGCGGTGCTGGCGATCCTACCAACTGGGATGATGCCAAGCGAAACACTCGTCTGAATGGTCTTGAGCAAGCACTCCGCAAGGGGGCCGAAATGCTCGCCGAAGGTGCGACAGCAGTGGACACGGTTCAAGCCGTCGTCCAAGCCTTGGAAGATAATCCCGCCTTCAATGCCGGTCGCGGGGCGGTACTCACCAAGGATGGCCATGCCGAACTCGATGCATCGATCATGGATGGAAAGACCCGAAGCTGTGGTGCAATCGCTGGGGTAACCAATGTCAAGAACCCGATTCGCTTGGCCAAATGCGTGATGACTGAAACCAAACATGTGCTACTAGCTGGCGAAGGGGCCGAACAATTCGCAGCCGACCAGAATCAAGAATTAGTCGATCCCGATTACTTCCTCAGCAGCACGCATCCCGATGCAAACCCGGATGGCCTTTATTTAGGAACGGTTGGATGTGTTGTGCTCGATCAACACGGTAATCTCGCAGCAGGCACAAGTACTGGTGGCACCCCGAATAAGTTACCCGGTAGAATCGGAGACTCACCCATCATCGGCGCGGGAACCTATGCTGCGAACGACACCTGCGCTGTCTCTGGGACGGGTGTCGGCGAGGAATACATTCGCAATAGTGTTGCTTATGACGTTGCCGCTCAAATGCGTTATGCAGGCCGATCCATCAATGATGCAGTGACACAAATCATGGATCAGACCCTAAAACCGGGTGTCGGTGGATTGATCGCTGTATCCCGCACGGGTGAAATTGTGATGCAGCACAACACCCCCGGCATGAGTTGTGGGTCTGCGGACAGCAAGGGACGCTTCGAGACACGCCTCAAGTAATCCCTTCAAGAGTCAAGCTCTCAGCCACAACCTGGAACTCGGCTCCAACAAGAAGGAATCTCTATGAGCGAGCCGCAGGATTCGCCTGAACACCACACACCGGAAATAACGGCAACTCATCGGTACCCAATCGAATACGCCGACGGTCCACATCCCACTTTGATGCCACCCGATCAACTTTTGAAGCAATGCGAACTGCGGACCCAACGTCGTAGCGGACCAGGTGGTCAGCATCGAAATAAGACAAGCAGCGGCGTCTTTCTGACGCACCAGCCGACAGGGGTCTTAGCCGAAGCAACGGAGCGACGCAGCCAAGCCGACAATCGTGGTGTCGCTTTGCAACGACTGAGAATGAAATTAGCGGTCGAGATCCGCACCCCCTCGATCCTTGACGGCCCAGTTTCAGATCCGGAGCAAGCCTTTCGGCAAACGCGAATCAACGGATCGATGCGTGGCAAAGCAACCCGCTTGGCGGACACCAATCCAGACAAAGCCCCGTTCTTGGCGCTACTGCTGAACGATCTGCACGCCTTCGGCGGCCAACCTCGCCAACTGACCGAACCGTGGCAAAGGAGTGGCACCGCGATCGTTCGATTGATCAAATCTCACCCACCGGCATTCAAGCTTTTGCAGGCTATCCGCCAACACCACGGCCTGCGACCACTCTCTTAGCCTGTGAAGACTGTCATCGCCCACTATCGAGCCGTGCCAAATTCAGGTGCCGGACGAAATGACGCCAGCCAACGGCTATGATGGCGTCTAGACGACACTTTCAAAGAACCACGTTTCAGCAACTGAATCCATGCACCAACTCAGAACATTCGCCCTCATTGCAGTCGCACTGATTGGCCAGGAATCAACAACCACGACTGCTGCTGAAATTTTCGTGGAAGCGGAAAGCTTCGCCAATCGAGGTGGCTGGAAACTGGACACACAGTTTATTCAACAAATGGGCTCACCCTACCTGTTAGCTCATGGCCTGGGCCGCCCGGTTCAAAATGCTGCAACGACCATTGAAGTTAAAGAAGCGGGGACGTACCGGGTCTGGGTTCGAACCTTCGACTGGGTCGCCCGTTGGGGTGCAAAACCTTCGCCTGGCAAGTTCCAACTAATCATCAATGGACAGCCACTCACCACCGTGTTCGGAACGAAGGGCGAAAAATGGAACTGGCATGACGGTGGGACCACTCGTTTGAAAATAGGTAAAACCGCTTTGACGCTCGAAGACTTGACCGGGTTTGACGGTCGATGCGATTGCATCTACTTGACCACGGACCTCGATGCGACACCGCCACCCGCCCAAAAAGTACTCTCCCAATGGCGACGACAACAACTCGGATTACCGGCAAGACCACAAACCCGTGGCCCATACGATTTGGTAGTCATTGGCGGTGGCTACGCAGGTATGGGGGCCGCCATATCAGCAGCCCGAATGGGTTGTCGCGTTGCCCTCGTTCAAGATCGCCCTGTTCTGGGAGGCAATGGGTCGAGCGAGGTCCGCGTCTGGGCCAAGGGTAATATTCGACGCGGCAAGTTTCCAAGGATTGGCGAAATCATCGAAGAAGTAGCTGACAAAGCAACCAAATCGCCCGGAACTTACGAAGAGTTTGGTGATGCGAAAAAAGAAGCAATCGTCCGATCTGAACCGAACATCGATCTACTGCTGAACCATCACGCCCATGGTGTCGAAATGGATGGCAAGCGGATCAAAGCCGTGATGGCGTTGGATACTCAAACAGGAGCTGAACTTAGAATCATCGGCGATGCTTTCTCGGATTGTACCGGCCATGGGTGGATTGGGACCTGGGCTCAGGCCGATTGGGAAATGACACCCGATGGTCGCATGGGAATGAGCAACATGTGGGCTTGGGACGAGGGTGAATCACCCCTCAGTTTCCCCAAGACCCCCTGGGCCCTCGATCTAACCATGGAAGATTTTCCGTATCCACGAGACCACCATGGTCAATGGTTTTGGGAATCAGGATTTGATAAAGATGCAATCGGAGACGCGGAGGGAATCCGCGATTGGAATCTACGTGCCGTCTATGGCGCCTTCAATGCGATGAAAAATCGGGACGGTAAAGCGGACCACGCAACTGCTTTTCTGACTTGGATCGCTTATGTCGGCGGCCCACGCGAAAGCCGGCGTTTGATGGGCGATGTCGTGTTAAACCAAGACGACATCGTCAACAAACGTGATTTTCCAGATGGCTGCGTCCCCAGCACTTGGTCAATTGATCTCCACTATCCCAAGCAACAATACGCAAAAAAATTCCCCCAAAACCCGTTCATATCGATTGCGGTTCACAATCGCGGAGTCGATCGCAGGTACGGCTATCCCGTGCCTTACCGTTGTTTCTACAGTCGCAACATCAATAATCTGTTCATGGCTGGACGTTGTATCAGCGTCACACACGAAGCATTGGGCACGACCCGAGTGATGAAAACATGCGGAATGATGGGTGAAGTCGTCGGCAAAGCGGCATCCCTTTGCGCCCTTCACGATTGTGACCCTCGCGACATCTATGAAGATCACCTCGAGGAGTTACTGGAATTATTGGAACTCCCGGGCAAGGCACGCCGCAGCACACCCTCAGCCCGAATCGTGATCCCTGACGACGCATTCCCCTTGGCCGGACCCTATGGACCACCGACTGGGATGGAGATCGAGAAACTAGAGGGCACTGTCGTCGATGACGATAATGCCAAGGTGGAAGGTAAATGGACCGATGGAAATGGCCTAAAAAACTATGTTGGCTACGGGTACAAGTATGCATCACCAAACGGAAATGCTGTGGCAACCTTCAAGTTAACAGCGGCAAAGTCTGGCAACTACGCAGTACAACTTTTCACTCAGTCTCATCCCAACCGGGCCACCAACACACCAGTTGCTATCCAATGGAATGAGCAAACAAGTCATCATCAAATCAATCAACGAAAGAAGTACGAACAGGACGTCGCGACCGTGACTGAAATTGAACTCGCCAAGGACCAAGTGGTGACGGTGAAAGTCAGCACAACCGGGGCAAATGGTACCGTGCATGTGGATGCGATGCGTTTAATCGAGGTAAAATAAACCTTGCACCAACGGAAGCGTAATCGGCGGCTGGCACTACTGGTACACACGGTGCGTGTCGCGATGGTCACCACATTGCTGTTGCTAATCCCATCGCCAGCATCAACAACGGTTCATAGCGAATCCGTCGCTCCCTCGATCGACCAGCTGATCGGCAAGGACGCGCAGTTGGCTTCGGCGATCATCGGGCGAAATCCAAATTCGAATGGATTGTGGCCCCTTACTGGTCCCAATAGTGAACCTCTGGGATGGGTTGCTCGCACGTTACCAGCCGCCGCTGATGCGATCGGTTATCGCGGACCGACGGAGGCTGCGATCCTGTTCACACCTGAATTAAGAATCGCTTCCGTCGCCCTTTTATCTAGCGCCGACACCGAAGAACATGTGCAAGCGGTCGCTCAAGACAAAGCTTTTTTTGAACAGTTTCAGGGCTGGTCTTGGGGTGACCCGCCACGACAAAACAAAATTGATGCCGTCTCAGGAGCAACGCTAACCTCCTTAGCACTCGCCCAAGGCGTGTTGGCTCGTATCGGTAAAGCACGGCCTTCCCTAGTGTTTGCCGACCCACTCAATGTGGCTGAGATCATCCCGTGGTTTCCGCGAGCAGCAAGCGTCGATGCAAAAACCGGAACTGTCCGTGACCGCGACAATAAAATCCTCGGCCAGGTCATTCGAACTGGCCCGCTGAGCGATGGAGTCATTGGGTATCAGGGCCCAACGGAATTATTGTTGAAACTCAACTCCGATCAGCAAATCGAGGCGTTAAAGATTCGATCCTCCTTCGACAATGAACCTTACGTGGGTTACATCCGGCAGGAACGCGGTTTTTGGAGTATTTTTCGCAACAAAACCACTCAACAACTTGGTGAGTTTTCTCCACAAGAAGCCGGGGTAGAAGGTGTCTCTGGAGCCACCATGACCAGTCAAGCGATCGCGGACACGCTCGTCGCTGCAGCAGCGAGGCAGCAGGAGCAACAATCAATCGCTGAAACAGAACCAACTGGTTTCCTGTCCTCAATTCGGTTCACACCAGCCGACTTTGCGACGATCACCTTGCTACTAGTTTTAACGACACTCAGTCGATTCAAACGATTCCATCATGGCAAACTACGCCGCTGCTGGTTGTCAACCGTCGTCGTTGTCATCGGACTCTGGTCGGGTAATTTGATCTCGCTTGCCTTGGTAGCGGGTTGGTCAGCCGAAGGGATCGCTTGGCGATTGGCCCCAGCCCTGGCGACGCTTGCCGCAGTGAGCTTGTTCACACCACCCATCAGCAAGCTCAATCCATACTGCAACCACCTCTGCCCACACGGGGCAATTCAACAACTACTCCGTCCCACACCCAAATCAAAACGGCGAATCGAAATCCCTGCACGACTGAGACGTTCGATGCGATATCTGCCCGGCATCACGCTCGTGGTTGCCTACTTAGCGTTAGTCATCGTCCCTAGGCTTGACCTGTCTACTTGGGAGCCGTTTCATGCCTATTTATTTCGACTCGCAGGCTGGGGATCGATCGGATTGGCGTTCACAACACTCCTGATCGCGGCCGTTATTCCGATGGCGTATTGCCGATTTGGTTGCCCAACCGGACGCTTGCTCGACCACCTCCGCCGCACCGCAACAAGTCACCAAATCCAACATGCTGATCTCGTCGCTTTGGCACTGATCGTCTTCGCAATTTCTTGGCGATATATCAATTGATCTACACGTGTTGCAGGAGACCAATCGTACGTCTCCTGGAATGATGACTTTTTTGGCGTCATGTCGCACTGACTTTAGCAATCGGATTTGAATTTCAGTTGATCGCTCGTGTTATTCAGTAGCCAGACTCTCTACCTCGCCAATAATACTACGCAGATGCATCGGCAGAATACAGTCTCGAAATAGAACCATACCCAGTTCCCAAGTGAAGAATTCGCCACTCACGCGACAGTGTAAGCGGAACGCAATCAAACAGCACGAGACATCGCGTTATCTGCACCCAAATCCACGCGATACAAGCCAGTGGGCATTGAAACTTGACCGCCTGGCCTGATATTGCACCATTACCAATGGCTCAACACTCACCCACACAGTGACGCAACCTGCTATACCATGTGGGTGCAATATCATGGCATTAACTTTGAGATGCAGGAAACCAGCTTTGAACCGCGACCCATAAAATCCAGCACCACCGGAACCTCATCGACCATTGCAATCCATACTCAACCAAACCCCTTCGGGTCTTGGCAACAGCATCACCACCCGTCTGTGGCCGAATCGTCGCAACGAATAACGACTCCCCGAAATACATTGAGCCCATCGCGGATTCCGCAAGTATTCGGGGAGA
>JAYZAR010000382.1:0-10264 GCA_036339635.1 Planctomycetota bacterium
AATCTGATCGGGCGACGCTACGGGGAACCCTTTGCCACTAAGGAACCGTTAGCACTGCATTCCCTGCGCGATCTTCTTTAAGAGCGGTAGCGCGACTTTCGTTAAGAGTGCCCGCATGTTCTGCTCGCAATGCCTCTGCGGGAAGTTGAGCCCGCGGGATCGATGCAATGGACAGGGAAGCTGCTTTCGCATGGTCCGCGTTAATCTTCGACGCTGAGTAGTTTCAATGTCTTTTCGCCTGCATCGAGCTCGAATTTGAAGTTTCCCAGGAAGCTCATTCCAAGCAGTGGTTCGGCGTCATCAGCGACGGCTGCCAAAACGGCTGCATCGACGTTTTCGACTTCGAACCGCCCCACGCGGACTCTCGGCAAGGTGACGGCGTGGGCAGGAATCGATCGCCCGTCGGCCAAGACAAGTTGTAATTCACGTGCGTCCGCCGGGATTACTATCCCCAATTCCCCTGCCACTCGCATTGGCAGGCTGATCATCGTGGCACCGCTGTCGACCACCATCTTGGTTTTCTTGTTGCCGACGACGACATCGGCGAACAGCGATCCTCCCCGTGCTTGAAGTGGAACCGCTTCCTGAAAAATCTCGCTTTCGATTTTACTGATGCGTTTGTCCAGCGAGGCCAGAACCAGGTCGGCGGTGACGACCTGTGGTGTTTCGAAGTTACGATGCATTACTTGCAACGCGATTTGCACTTCGTCGTCTTTCAGAGACGCGACCAGCTGCTCGCGGGTGGATGAAAAATCATCTCGGATCGCCAGCACCGTTTCGGCGTACTTGACCTCTGCGGTATTCACGTTGCCTCGCTTCTCAGCAATGGTTCCCTTCAACCTTTCCCGCTGAGCGGCCAGCGTTTTCATTTTGGCACTGGTAGCGTTGATCAGGGCAACGAGTTGATTGTTCGCTGTGGTGTTGTTGACAACGCGGGCGAGTTGCAGGTTCAGTTCACCGTACTGCACATTCAGTCGCTCGATTTCGTTTCGCACAAAAGTAAGTTGGTCGACCACTTGTTGCCATTCGTCTCGCAGTTTACGTAGCTCTCGTTTCTCTTTCGTCAGTGCCGATAGGGCTCGCGTGATCGTTGCGGTACCCGTCATCTGGATCACTTTACCACTGCGCCGCAGTTCAATCTCTTTCAGAATCCGATCGGCTTTCGCGACAACGGCTTCCCCATATGGTTTTTGGGCTGTCGCATCGGGTAGGTTCAGCGATAAAATTAGGAATAATCCAAGTGAGAGCCGAAGGATCGTCATCCAATTACTGACTTTTTGCCACACAGGTTGTGCCATGCTGTTCATGTCTCGATTTTCCTCTCCGATTGAACGTGCAAAACATAGCTTACCACCCTTGTTTGGTTTTGCCTTTGCCATTTCGTTGGTTGGATTCTCCAACGTAATCGCCGATTCTCCGCCCAGTTTGACACTGTTGCGGCAGCAAACTCGCGAATTGTTGCGGCAACAAGCCGTTTTGCCCCCCGGTGATTCAAAAGACGATGCCACCGTCGCCTTATGTGATTTGTATGTCGTGTTGCGTTACGATTCCCGGTATGACTCCAGCGAGATGTTGAAGGGTGATGCAACGAAGATCCGTCGTCGGCTGCTGACCATTGCCCGCTTGCGCGAGCGTGAATTGCGTCGGGAAGGTGTGGAGCGGCCGTCGGGAATTTCAGCCCAAGTCGAATCAGCGCTCGAATCAGCGCTCGCAGGTGATCAACAAGGCAGCCAGTTGGGTGCGGCCGCCGCAGGGGGACTCTTCGATAACGGCTGGCAGTTGGTCGAACTGATCCAGCGATTTGTCGCCCCTGATTTCTGGGAGCCGCGCGGCGGGCCGGGGTCGATTCGGTATTTTGCACTGAAGCGCGTCTTGGTGGTGCGAGCCACAAGCGATGTGCATCAGCAAATCAAGGATCTGCTGACAGCGTTGCGTTAGGAATGGAGACCGAACCAATTGATGTTTTTTGGAGGCTCAATCAGCATCGCGGTTCGAGGGCGCGGAGCACTTTTCGTTCCGCAGATTTTTGGAGTGCTGCTTTGACCTGATGATCGGTGGTCAAAAACTGAATGCCCGGCTGGAGTCGAGCTCCATTCTTCCTCCCATGGATTTCAAATTGATTTCTGAGGTTAGGTCGGGGCCAATTTCGCCCGGGCTTTGCTTGGCGAGAACGCGGTCGAGGTGTACCGCGTCACGCGACGCACGAGATCGCTGGCAATCGAATCATTGCCCTACCCTGTTGTTACCTTGCTGCTGTTAGGTTCGAGGCTTTTTTTGCACCGGTCTCCCATGGCGTTTCTTGCATCTCCACCTGATGCGTGGGCGATACGTAGGCCATGAATGGCCCGAGCAGACTGGCCGGCTTGGCAAGGTTGACCCTCAGTCCGTTCGATGCCTGTCCCCAACAATGTCCTCCCCAACAATGTCTGGTCCCCCCCGCCTCCTGTGCCCGTCCCCAATCAACTGGGTCCACAATCAGCCTGTCCCTAAGAAATCCCAATAATTTTGGTAATGCCTGGCTCTCCTCACTCGCTCTCACGCGGCCATCGTCGGTCACCCGTACCCTCGGTCCCGTTCGCCTGTTACCCTTCTGGCTCTACTGAGCGTGAAATGCGGGAGTAATCAATTGGAAACGGAACAAAGCGTCGACCTTTCAGTCTCGCTGGGGCGTTTAGAACTCAGTAATCCGATCATGGTGGCGTCGGGCACCTTTGGGTACGCCCGAGAGATGGAAAAAATTGTCGATGTTTCGCGGTTGGGTGGCGTCTTGCCAAAAACGATCACCGCGGAGCCCCGGATCGGCAACGCACCCTGGCGAACGGTCGAAACATCAGCGGGACTACTCAACGCGATCGGCCTGGATAATGACGGGGTCGAAGCCTTCCTGGAAAATCACCTGCCGTACCTCAGCCAGCTTGGCACCGCGGTGGTCGTCAGCGTTGCCGGCCGTTCCAAGGAGGATTTCGTTTCTTTGGCTGAAAGAGTTGGTAGTCAGCCTGGGGTGGCCGCGATCGAATTGAATCTGTCATGCCCAAATGTAAGTGGTGGAATCGACTTTGGGACCAACGCCGAATCGTGCCGCCAAGTCGTCGCCGAAAGTCGCGAGCGAGCAAACTGCCCCATCGTGGCCAAGCTGACGCCCAACGTGACTCGCATCGATGAGATTGCCAAAGGTGCAGCCGATGGTGGTGCTGATGCCGTTTGCTTGATCAATACCGTCCTAGGCATCGCCGTCGATTGGAAACGTCGCAAACCAATGCTCGGCAATGGAATGGGTGGGCTTAGCGGTCCCGCCATCAAACCGATCGCGTTGCGATGCGTGCATCAAGTCGCCCGGGCAGTCGACATCCCGATCATCGGTATCGGCGGGATTGCCAACATCGACGATGTGATGCAATTTCTTGTGACCGGAGCGAGTGCCGTGCAAATCGGTACGGCCAACTACTACGACCCCACCGTTTCGACCCGATTGATTGATCAATTGCCAGCCGCATTGGCGGCGATTGGTGCCAGCTCCGTACGCGATTGTGTTGGCCAGCTGTCGGTCGACTGACCGAAATGGCGAATTATCAATCATGCGTGAAAGAGCGACGGCGGAGCGAGAAAGCATGGGGCTGTGTTGCGCCGACCATTGATGAGTCAGAGGTAAAACTCTGGCCGTTCCGTGGGCCGCATCACCGCGTTGAAAACGTGATGTCGATGGTCGGTTAGGCGGCGCTGCCCAACCAGCTGGGACTACCTGATCAGGCGTTGGTCGATTTGTTGCAAGATGCCGCGTGCGACTTCTTCCTTCGGCCCTTCCATCTTTGCCAGGATGTCGCCGTTGGCATCCAATAGCTCAATCTCGTTGCGGTCCGCGTCGATCGCGCTGGGGCCGTTGCTGACCATCAGGTCACAATGCTTGCGTTCCAGTTTGACGATTGCTCGAAAGTGTTGATCTTCACTTTCGAGCGCAAAGCCGACGACCCACTGATCTTCCCGCTTGCTCTGACCAAGCGTCGCCACGACATCGGCGGTTTCAATCAATTCGATTGTCATTGGTTTACCTGTCTTGGAGATCTTCTGCGTCTGTACCAAACACGGCATGTAATCACAGGGGGCCGCTGCACCGATCATTCCATCGCAGTGCCGAAAGGTTTCCACCGCAGCCGTCAGCATTTCATCGGTGGTCACCACCGGGATCAATTCCGCTTCCTCGGGGTAATCGATCGAGACTGGGCCACTAATCACAACAACTTGATGGCCTGCCTCGATTGCTGCGGCTGCTAATGCAGCACCCATCCGCCCGCTCGATGCATTGGTGAGATAGCGAACCGGATCAAGGTACTGCCGGGTCGGTCCCGATGTAATAAGCAGGCGAGCCAAGGGGTAATCTCCGCTGTTGGCGGTGCATTGATTGATATCGGTTCGCCGATTAGCGATCCATGATTTGGTCAATCAACCGTTCCACATCCGCGGCCGTCATCGACATCTTGACCGCGACCAGGGCGAACAGACGCTTCTCACTCTCATCCAAATGGCCGTCAGCCGCCATCATGCGGATCAGGTCTTCCAGCAATGTTTCGCGCTGGCTCGCATCGCTGGGTAATTCAATAACCGCGTTATCGTCGAGCCCAAACTCGACAGCTTTTCGCAGGTCATAATCGTCGAGACCGAGCTCGGTGCAGCGATCGGCGACGAGGTTTACCTCACGCTCGCCGAGCGAACCATCGGCAAACGCCATCACGACAAGGTTGCGGAGGTGAAGCCTTCGTTGTTTCAAAATGTCGTCAGTCATGTCACAAGATTAACATGACCAAACCGCTATCACCAGCTAGGAGTCACTCGCCTCGCCGATTGGCCAATTTCCACGCCCTTAGGTTGTGCTTAACCGCCAAATTTTAGCGTTGCCGCTGACCCGTCGTGGCATTCTTGGTGATCGCGATTTCGTTTCCATTACAAATTGCCGAAGTTCGCGAAGTCATGGCCCGACGTACGCAATTTCATCGCCCAGCTTATGGGAAAACAGGTTGAGCGAATGAGACGCCAAGTCTAGCGAAGGCTAGGTTTAGCGTTCGGGGGTTCGCGCCACTTCGGCAACGTAAAGATGGGGCGTGTTCAATCCAGCTAAGAAATTGGGTTTGCCGGTTAGGGTCACTTGGCTATTCAAATGAACCCTCAAATTCACCCCCGGCAAAGGACTGGCGTAGGCGATGGTGCGGCCGGTGTCGTCGGTCAACGCGAAGGGAGGACTGCCACGACGTGCGGAGTAAACCTGAACCAGGTAACCACTCTGGCTCATGTTTTGGGGCGGGTTTGGGTTCACAGGTTGACCGGGATTTGTGCGCTGCGTGGTTCCGGTCGGCATGCCTGTATTGCTCGAGATCGGTGCGTTGTAGCTTGCCGGCGCGGTGTCGAGTGGAACGTGATTACGGATCACCGAGGCGCCGTCTCGTCGTGTCGCGACGCGACTATATTGCTGAGCGCGTTCTGCCAGCAGGCGAGCGCGGCCGGCGATGACTGCATCGGGTGCTGAGGTGGCGAGTTGCAGTGCGGCACGTTCCACCGGTTCGATTTCCGCAGCGGTTGCCTGTGCTGCGATCAGTCGTGAAAAGACCAAGCTCAGCTGATCAAAATCGGCGTACTGAACCTCAGATTGAATTTGTGCAATTCGGTGAGCTGGTACGATAGTTTGTTTAATCGGAACCGCCTTTTCATTTGAAACCTGCATCACCGTGCCGAGGCTGCTAACGCGTGTTGCTGACCAGTCGTTGCTGGTGATGATATTGGCATTTGGCGAAGTGGTTGCAACTTGGTTCGGGCCGGTAACGGGGATGCCATTGCTGGATGTGCCGGGAAGTGAATTGGTTGCGATGGGACTCGTTGGAAAAACGCTGGCAGGCGACGCAGCCGTAGCAATCGAGTTGGTCGTTGCGATTGGCGCGTTGTAGGTCCGCTGATCTGCGGTTTGCTGAGTTCCGAGTTGCTGACTCGCAAGCGATTGCCTGGCAGGGCGGGGGCCTGTTACCCAATTGTCTTCGTCAGCTGTCGCTGGTGGCTGTGGAGCAACGGGGGCACTGCCGATTTCCAGCAGGCGAGGTTGACCGAGAAATTCGAGCGATGCCAGCAAGCCTGATTGTTGGATTGCTTCGACGACGGTTTGCGGTTGCTCATCGGTTTTCAAATTAGGTTTCAGGCCACTTCCAATTGGGTTCGAAGATGCCAGGACGGAGCGTGGTTGATTACTCGTATCCATTGCTCTGGTCGTTTCGGCAAACGCATCGGAATCGGCTGCTGGCTGGCTTTCTGGTCGAGCCTGCTGGCGGCGGAGTGAGGCTGCTGCAGTCGGTTGCCTGGGTGGCGCAGATTGCTTTGCTTTCTCCTCGGCCTCTGTCTTTAATTGCTCGACTAATTCTTCACTGCTGAACACAATTTGAGTCCGATGGACCCAACGGTATTCGCCTGACGGGGGAACGATGCGGAACCACAGTTGCGGACCATCGGGACCTTCTCGCTCGCTGCGACCAACGACGGTGATCGGCTCACCCTTCGCTAATTGGACTTGCCAACGGTAGCTGCGTGCTCGTCCGAGGTGGGTACCAATCCAGGCGACGGTGCGGTCTTCAATGATCGTCCCGGTTTCCTGGTTTGCATCCAGTTGTGCCGTGTCCGCTGGAATCCAGCAAAAACTGTCGTCGGGTGGGCGGATCCCAAGCCAGCCATTTTCTGTTTCCGCGTAGACATCCAGTTGTTGGCCGAGTCTCAGTGGGTCAGTCCGATAGTATTCCTCGGAGGGCCCGCATCTCGCATACATTTTGTCGTGGGCGACATAGACTGGGTAAGGTTCCAACGCCAAGTCGTCCTGGGCAGCCACGCTGGAGGTTTGGCTGCTCGATGTTTGGCTGCTCGCGATCTGAGCGATCGGTGCGGCCGGCGTTTGAGCAGAGCCATTCGGGCAGGCGATTAGCATCGCGAGGCCGAGCGGCACCGCGTAAATCATGCTGGCGAGGGTGAGGGGCAAGGACCGAGTTTGTCGGTCAGCTTCGAATTGACGCATCTCCCGCAATTCCTTTGCTAGGCGACTTGGAGGAACATTCCAAGCTGTCGATAGTCAACGAAGCGGGGTGAAGACAAGAGGAGATCGCAAATTGACGAGTTTCACGGCAAAATCCCAGAATCGGGTCGGAATTGGCAGTCCGTCCATCAGGATCAAGAGTCCCGCGCCCTCCCGGTCAGGCAAGCCCGGCTCAAGGAACGCAGGCCTGACTCACGCGCGGCAAGCATCGTCCCACGCGACCGAGGTTTAGAGGTTCGGTTTCTCTCCACCCCCGAAAAAAACAGCGGCGAACTCGGCGGCAAGGCCAGTTGTAAATCCAGCCACGAACTCCGCGACAATCCCCGGCACGATGCCTTGCCTTGCATCATGCGGTCCGGCCGGGCCATCTTTGCGAGCCTAATTCCGCTTTTTGAAGGGTGTCAGCGGTCACATTCTTCAAAACGTCCTTGAAAGAACCGGAGCATACTCGGCTCATAGGTAAAACGTAGTCCGCGCACCTCATTCGCCTGATTCATCACGCGAATGACACTCTCGGCGGTCACATCCATGTGCGCTTGCGTATAAACACGACGAGGGATGGTCAGCCGAACAAGCTCCAGTTTCGGCAAGCGATTTTGACCGGTTTTGGGGTCACGGCCTGCTGAAACGGCACCTCGCTCCATCGCCCGGATTCCCGATTCAATATAGAGCGCGGCTGCCAAGGCTTGTGCGGGAAATTGATCCTGCGTCAGATGGGGCAAGATGGCGCGAGCATCTAGAAAGACCGCATGTCCACCGCAGGGTTTGACAAGTGGCACACCGGCGGTTTCCAACTTATTCCACAAGTATTCGATCTGCCCAACTCGTGCCTGCATGTGATTGTCTTGCACACTTTCGGTGATTCCGATCGCAAGTGCCTCCATGTCTCTACCGGCCATGCCTCCATAAGTGTGCAGGCCTTCGTACACGACCACCAGTTCACAGGCCCGCTCATAAAGTCGCGCATCATTCATCGCCAAAAAACCACCGATGTTGACCATGGCATCTTTTTTGGAAGACATCGTCGCAGCATCGGTAAGGCTACAAATTTCACGCACGATCTCGCGAACCGACGTGGTCTTATAGCCCGCTTCTCGTTGTTGAATGAAGTAGGCATTTTCGGCAACCCGCGTCATGTCGTGAACGATTAGGATTTCATGCCGATCACACCAGCCGCGCAAATCACGCAGATTCGCCATCGAAATCGGCTGACCACCAGCCATGTTCACGCAGGTTGCGATGCAAACGTATGGGATCCGGTCTGCGCCAACTTCTTTCACTAATGCGTCAAGCTTGCCAAGGTCAACATTTCCCTTGAAAGGATGTGTCGAGTCCGGGGCATGCGCTTCATCAATGATGACGTCAACAAAATTGCCTCCCGCCAATTCCTGATGCAGGCGGGTCGTGGTGAAGTACATATTGCCTGGAACGCAGTCACCATCTTTGATCAGTAATTGGCTGAGAATGTTTTCCGCGCCACGTCCCTGGTGAGTAGGCACGGTGTACTGATAGCTGTAATAGTCTTCAACCGTTTTTTGCAGATGATAAAAGTTCCTGCTTCCCGCATAGGCTTCATCACCTACCATGATGCCAGCCCACTGCCGATCGCTCATGGCGCCCACGCCAGAGTCGGTCAACAGATCGATGTAGACATCTTCTGACTTCAGCAGGAATGTGTTGTAGCCCGCTTCACGAATTGCAGCCTTACGCTCCTCTTCGGTTGTCATCTTGATGAGTTCAACCATCTTGATTTTGTAGGGCTCAGCCCATGATCTTTTTTCCACCAGTTCACCTCCAGTTCATGAATTGAATAAGACTGTGGTGGCGATCACGATGAGATACACAGACACCACAGAAAACTGCGGCATTTCATCCCTTATTGCCAGAGTCGGCAAAGAAGTGGCCAGTAACGGACTGCGGCGACCGGTTCGCCCCTCGCCCGCGATTGGGAATGTTATCCCGACTAGATTCACGAATCAAGTGGCCAAAGAGCGTGCCTCTGCAATACGTCAGAAGGCAGCGAAAGCTGTCCACCGATCCCAGTTCATTGGGCCTTTGAGTTTGCACGAGATTGCACCGATTGCGTGCTTTTGAACCGCCGTCCTCTCTGAATTGCGTCTGACGAGCAGGGTTGGCCACCTACCCCAAATTGGCAAACGCCTTCAAGCCATACTACAGCCGCCTGATCGCTTGTTTTCTAGGCGATTTTCACTCCACTCCTGGCGGCAGTAATCTGGCTAGCCTGTGGAGAACGTCATCGGGATTGAGCTGTCGGTTTCATTGCGTGCTGCTTCAATGCGTGCTGCTTCATTGCGTGCTGCTTACGGCGGTCTAGCTGGCCCGAGCGAGGGGCAGCATCTTGGGCTGGTCGAGTCGATTAATTTGCGACGAACCCAAGTAGTATCGAAAACAGGAATGTTTACAAGGCTGACCGCGATTTGCGCTCATTGGGAAACGTGGGATCAATGATCGTAGGAAAACCCTCAGGCCAAGATTCTGTTACAAAAAAGAGGGAAGATCCGCGGCAGATTCTCAGAAGGTTTTATGCGTTGATTGTGGCCCATTCGGTGCGATCGCTAGATTCGCACCGGCAAAAACTAGAGTTTACAACTGTTTTGCCACGGTGGCTTGGCAACCATGAACGCTATCCTTAAAATCTCAACTTGCGTTTTGGAGCGGGGCAGACGCGAGAGCGTAAACGCTATTGAGTCTGCGGCCTCCATATGACCCATGGGCACCCCTAGCTCAACTGGATAGAGCATCGGTCTACGGAACCGAAGGTTAGAGGTTCGAATCCTCTGGGGTGTACTACCCTAAGTATTCCGATTAGGAATACACGATATTTACGGCCTTTTGGTGATTTGGCTTCCGCCAATAACCCGCCAAAACCTCTCCTGACCGTAGAGTCTCGCCAATATACCGCCAATCAAAGTGGCGGCTCATTCTTTGGGCAGAACGATAGCCTTGTTGCGGTTTCCACCTACAGTTTCGTAGTCGCACAGGATGCCCAAGAAGAAATTGGTAATGCTGCGAGTGTTGATTTTGTACGTCTCAGCGAGCGTATTCTTTACCTCCGTATAAGACACTGTTTCGGCCTCTGGATTAGCCCTTCTGTAGTCCGCCAATATCTTGCTGAACAGCAAACGTTTCTTGTCTTTGGTGACATAACCCGTCTCCTCCAGTGTCAGAGCCGTGTCTGGAACTGGCGAC
>JAYZAR010000383.1:0-6342 GCA_036339635.1 Planctomycetota bacterium
GATTTAGTTCCACGCGATAAAATCATTGTCTCGTTGGAATGTGGTCACAGATTTGTTTCTCAAGGCCGATTTCGTTCTATTTGCAGGTGACACTTTCGTCCGCAAACTTACTAGCGGGAGTGAACGCATGACACATTTTGATGTTTTTAATGGTGATGCGGATGGGATTTGCGCTTTACATCAACTGCGATTGGCCGATCCACGCGACAGCACGTTGGTCACCGGTGTTAAACGCGATATTCATCTACTCAAACGCGTCCATGCTCAACCTGGCGACACCGTCACCGTGCTTGATATTTCGTTGGACAAAAATCGTGACGACTTAATGCGGATCCTTGCTCAGGATGTTCCAGTCACCTATTTCGACCATCATTTTGCCGGTGAGATTCCCGATTCAAGTCACTTAAAAACGCACATCGACACCGCGGGAGATGTTTGCACGGGATTGTTGGTTAATCGGAGCCTAGACGGTGCTTTTCTTCCGTGGGCAGTCACCGCTTTGTTTGGTGACAATCTACACGATGCAGCACGGTCAGTGGCTAGTCCCCTTAACTTGGACGATTCACAACTCGGGAAGCTAGAAACGCTTGGAACCTTGCTCAACTACAACGGTTATGGCAGCACGTTGGGCGACTTGTATTTTGCACCAGACGAGCTTTACCGAAAGATTCAACCGTACGCTGACCCGTTGGAATTCATCGCTTCAGACTTCACGTTCCAAACGTTGAGTGATGGATTTGACAGCGATATGAGCCGGGCTCAATCTATCGATCCAGTACTGAATACCGAAAAATGCGCGGCATTCGCGTTTCCCAATGAATCCTTCTCTCGACGTGTAAGTGGTGTCTACAGTAATCAGCTGGCACGTGAGAATCCGAATCGCGCCCATGCCTTAGCAAGTTTGCTACCATCGGGCGAGTACTTGGTGAGTGTTCGAGCACCGCTGGCAAGCAAAGAAGGTGCTGATGAACTTTGTCGGCAATTCCCGACCGGCGGTGGACGTAAGGCAGCCGCTGGCATCAACCAATTACCTGGCGACCAATTTGATGCTTTTTTAGAGGCCATGCAAAAGCAATTTGGATAATTTGAAAAGGTCGGTTCCTATTGGCCCATTCCATTCGAGTGTGCGAATGATTGATGCGCTTTCAAATTGCTCATCAAAAGCTCCAGTGGTTTTGTGTCACTGATATTTCGGGACGGTCTGAACCGGCCTCGCATCGTTTTGACCATCATTCTCATCGAACAAACACTTAGAATCGGTTATTGATTCGTCGCCAAGGTGTTGGCAGCAACTGCAGCGATTATTGCTGCGTCTTTGACGTTTGATGGCGAGTGTAGATTTAAATGGATCTCCTGCGGCTAAATGGATCTCCTGCGGCCACCCAACGACATACATTCACGTACACCGCTGGCCAAAGACGGCCCCACACAACGAAGGCTGACGGTGTGGGTTGAGGTGAACGGGATTCATCAGAGCGATCGACCGGAGGGGAGTACCCGAAGAGTGGCCCGATCAGGGGCGAAGACGTGCCCCCCAGTTGCCGGGTCTGTGCGTTTGCACTCGTCGAATGTAGGGTGAGGGACGTGGGCGTCGTGGAGAGTTTCCACTTCTTCCATTTTTCCATTGGAAACAGCATTTCCAATGCTCGATGCCCCACCCCTGTGAGACTAAGCTTGAGGGGCACCAATCCTCTTTCGAATCCGCACCTATTGTGAGTCCTGCTATGCGCCGTTCGGTCCGCTTCCTTCTAATGGTGTTCGTGCTTTCCGTACCTGTGCTCGCACAGGACAAGCTATCTGAGGCGACGAAAACAGTCGACGGCAAGGTTGCTAAGGTAGAGAAAATAGACACTGCCGACACTCCGAAGGCGAAACAAGCAGACAAGAAGGGTGCAAAGAAGCCAGCCTCCGCATTGAAGAAAGAAGCCCCGCAACCAAAGATCGGCGTTCGCCAGATTAAGATCAGTGGTGACTATGTCGACCTGGTCCAGCCAGCCGGGCTTGATCCCCTTTCGTTGCTTGGTAGCGGTCCTGGCGCGAAGCGTTCCTATTTTAAACTTACAAGTTTTCTCGACAGCTTTTCGGAAGACGATAATTTCGACCACTTAGTCGTGGATTTGTCCTCGGGTTTCTCCATGAACTCGGCTCAACTGGATGAGCTTTCACGCCATATCAAGAAGGTAACAGATGCTGGCAAGAAGACGCATGCCTGGCTGGAATCGGCAAGCCGCGAGGCCCTCGAAATTGCATCGATGTGCGATACCGTCTACATGGCCGATTTCGGGGAGGTCGATTTTCCGTCCGTTTCGATGCAATCGATTTTTTATCGTGACGCGATGGATTTGGTCGGCGTCAAGGCATCCGTAGTTCGCGCCGGCGACTTCAAGGGTGCGGTGGAGCCATATTTGAATGCTCGAATGAGCGATCACTTGCGTCAACATTATCTGAACATGCTAACGTCCATCAACGATGCCGCAGTGGACCGCATCGCAAAAGGTCGTGGGCTTGAAACCGCCGATGTGCGAGAGATGCAGTCTCAACGGATTTGGGTTGCAAAGGAAGCGTTAGCCAAAGGACTTGTTGACAAGCTAGCACCCTACGGCGCAATGCAAAAAGCGATCGGCGAAGACATTGGCGAAAATTTGAATTGGGTCACGCCAAAGAAAGCAGCGAAAAAAGACGTCTCGTTCTTTCAGCTGATGGGTGAACTGATGGCCGGCGACAATTCAAATGGTTCGGTCCAAGACAACACGATTGTCGTGCTGCACCTGAGTGGTGCGATCGTCGATGAGGGAGGCGCCGGTTCGATTGCGGCGGGACCGACTGTGGAACGAATCCAAAAGCTGACAGACGAGGATCGGGTGAAAGGTGTTGTTGTTCGAATCAACTCGCCGGGCGGAAGCGCGACGGCGAGCGAAGCGATTCGCCAAGCGTTGAAGAAGCTTGCTGAAAAGAAGCCGACCGTCATTTCTATGGGCGATGTCGCCGCTTCCGGTGGATATTGGATCAGTTGTATCGGGACGCCCATCTACGCCGAGCGGGGCACGATCACCGGATCGATTGGTGTCTTTGCGATGAAGCTGAGTGGTGGGGCTTTGATGAGACGCATTGGTTTGCATACCGAAAACATTCAACTCGATGAATCCACGAACCTACTTTCACTCGACCGAGGGTTTACGGAAGATGAAATGATGGTGATGCAAAAGTCGATCGATTCGGTTTATGGACGATTTCTCAAGCTTGTCAGTGGGGCCAGAAAAATCCCCGTGGAAAAGCTACGCACGCTTGCTGGCGGAAGAGTTTGGTCGGGGAGCCAGGCGGTCCGTAAAAAACTGGTGGATCAAATCGGCGGGGTCGACGATTGCATTCGACACATCGCCAAGAAAGCAGAACTTGGGGACGAATACAGGGTGACCCATCGACCCGTTACCAAATCGGGCTTGGATCTCAGCAGCTTGTTGGGAAGTGAGGACGAGGACATCATTTCAATCGATCGCCTCGGCGGAAGAATAATCGAGGCGAATTCCATCACTCTCAGATTTTTGAGAGCACAAGGTCTCAACACGGACACCTTGCAGTTGCTGATCAATGACACTCTCAAGGCACGTCAGAAACCGACAGCTTGGTTGATGGGGCCTTCAAGTCTTTCAATTCGCTGATGAGCTCCCAGGAACGATATCAGTTCGTGAGTGAGAAAAGGCTTCCGATGCCTGGGGCGGATTATCCAACAAGTTGTGTTGACGGATCGTGTTAGGCTGTGAGTATTGTGCCCACGTTCGATCAGTATCTTCGCCTCGAGCATCGTCTTAAAGATTCCTTCGTTGGGTAGCTGATCATGACGCTGGCCATTGAATGAATCGATGTAGCTGCCATTCCGTGGGCTACGCCGATCTATGAGTCGTGGTTTCAACGCCGCTCATGGGAGCCCAAGCCGGTATGCGGAGTTCGCACAATTGAAGACGAATTCAAGCAAAATAAAAGTGTTCTTGCCCGCAAAAGGCGTAAAAAAAAGGAAACAACCCTTTGTGTCATTTACCGGTTCATAGCTGGTTCACCGTAGGCCGTTTTGACAGAGGTTTTCGTTTGTTATGGACGAGATTCTTGATTGTGAATTACTAGGCTTATCACTAGGTGGAGACATTCCTAAAAGGTTATGAACAAATCGTCGTGTTTCTTTTTACAACCGGCCACAAATGGCTCGTGAGCATCCGTGGTTTTCCCGGTTCCACGATGGAAGAAGTCGCAGGAAAACGCCGAAAGACACATTGCGTCCAAAGGGTGATCGCTGGATGCATTGTTAAACCATGCATCGTTAAACCATGCATCGTTAAACCATGAGTCGATCGTGACGGGAAGGGTCAGAACCCAAAATTGTCATCCGTACTTCGCACCGATTTCTTCATCTCGAAACTTCTTTGATATCGAACGGAGCATCATAGCATTACATGCTCTTGTGCACCTTGCATTGTGTCGCGCAAATAAAACATGAACGCCGACTAATCTGAACGAGGCAGCTTCAAGTTACCGCAGAGGCGGCAATTGCAAAAAAGAAAAGGCCAATCATGGCAAAAGCCATGATGACGATCAGACCGCCCAAACAGCAGACAAAAGCGGACTTTTGATCCCGTTTCCGCCGGTAACCGCGAAAATTGGCCACCAAAAAGAACACCATCGCCAAGGCTAGAATCAGATAATAATTGATCGTGAATTCGGAAATGGGATAAGTATTGCCAAACCCTTCAATGATGCTGGGAATGGTTGCCAAAAACAGAACGCTGCCTCCAATCCACTTCAAAAGAAAGAGAACGGTGTTCTGGTGAGTCGGTTTTGCTTGACTCCTGCGTCGCACGATAACGCCAGCAACTGCCCACACCACCGGTAACGCGATGGTGGAAATCAGAGCACAAACGGCGGTATTGAAAACAACGTTCTCAAGGGAGTCCTTAGTAAAGCGATTCAATTCGATACTGCTTAAGAAAGCCAGAGTGTACAGGATTACAATCGGCCCCAACGTCGCCAACGCAACAATCCGGGTAACCGACTTTTTAACATCGGAAACACCGACTTCGGCATCCGGTTCGGGAACGGCCTGATAAGGATTCTCGACATCTTTTTCAGTCATTACATACACCCCTCAGCGATCGCGGATTTTTCCATACCTTGGCAGTCCGTAACATGCGCGGGTGTGCCAGCAAACCAATTGACGCAGATTTCGACAAGCAACAGGATTCTTCCGGCAGACACTGTTGCCATTCGCTTGGGAGCGACCCACTAATTGTTGTAAGTTGAGAGATGGTCTCCCGGAAGACAGAATTCTGCCTTTCGCAAAATCGCAATTTTCGTCGGCTGCAAGCGACGGGAACACCCTCATGATTGAAGTTAGTCTTTTGGAATCGCTTGAGCAAGTTTCTACGTCTCAAACCGGTCAAGTCTTTCCCGTTTTCCTGCGTGGCCACGTGCGAGCGATGATCTGTGAATTTATGGCAGCCGAAGTCACCTAGCTTTGCGGTCCCAAGCACCATCCGTCACAGGACGATCAATCTCACGCCGGATCAAGTCCAGGTCGTGTACTCTACGAAGGCCAGCGAGAGGAAGTGATGCGACTTCGCGTTCGACAAAGAATCGCCGATGGCTCGATCCAAGAAGTTGAGCTGACCAGTTATAACGCCGCCAAGGACCCTCGACAGTTGTAACAGCAGATTTTTCAGGCGAACGTTTTAGGCGTCAATTCGCGTGGCATCGAAGAGATCAAGCCAAGTTCCCCCGGAGTCAAAAAGTCGAACGTTTCGAGGCTTTGGCAAGAAGTGGGCAGCCGGTTTGTTGAGAAGTTACGTGGCAAGCATTTATGCAATGTCCAGTGGTGTGTGTTAATGTTTGACGGCATTCGTTTGAGCAAGGATCAGACGGCTGTGGTATCGCTCGGGAGCGACTTCACTGGAAGTTCCGTTGACGGTGATTCACATGCTGCTTCGAGAGCATGGGCAAATCATTCCAGATGAGGCGTAGTTCCATCTGGTAACCCGGAGGGGAAGCGAGTGATGACGGGCAGCCCGATCGCTCGCTGTCGCGTCAGGTTATCTTTCCTTCAGCACTCATGAAGAAACACACCCGCCACTTCGTGTCGCTGCTGACGGCATTGAGTTTGTCGTTCTTGCTGTGGCGGGAATCCTGGTCTTCGTACAGCTATTTTCACTTCAGATCGTTGGTTTACACGTGCTGATGGGATTCGTTTTGGTTGGTCTGATTGCATTGCCCAATCCAAACAAAGTCAAACATCTGTCGAAATATGCTCGAAATAAAGCCCTGTGGCTGACGGTGGCAATCACGGCAGGATTGATCAGA
>JAYZAR010000384.1:0-38004 GCA_036339635.1 Planctomycetota bacterium
TGTTTACGCCTGAGCGGGCGCGAACAGAGGTTCGTTTCTTGTCCGGTGGAGAACGCAATCGCGCCTTGTTGGCCAAGTTAATGACGAAACCGGCCAATGTCATCGTCCTGGATGAACCTACGAATGACCTCGATAGCGAAACGCTGGAACTCCTGGAACAGCAGCTAGTTGATTTTCAAGGGTCCGTGCTAATGGTCAGTCATGATCGAACTTTTCTAAATCATGTGGTTACCAGCACCATCGTGTTTGAAGACGATGGTGTCAAAGAGTATGTCGGGGGCTACGACGATTGGTGCGCCACCGTCAAACGCCGGCAAGATGAACAGGCAAGTTCCGAACCATCCAATAGAAAATCGAAGCCCGTTGCGGCAAAACCAAAATCGAAATCTGCTGCGCCGGTTCGAACCAAAAAACTTGGTTACAACGAGCAGCGAGAACTTGATCAGCTACCCGGCCGGATTGAGAAAATCGAATCCGAGATTTCAGCTCTGCACGAAACAATGGCCTCCGCAGAGTACTACCAGCAGGCAAGCGATAGAATCGCTGCAGATGCGATGCGATTGAAATCGTTCGAAGACGAGCTGGCAAATGCTTATGAACGTTGGGAATCGCTGGAATCAATGCTGCCGGATTGACCAGGATGGCGCCGGTTGCCGATCGCGTCTGTCAATGTCGAATTCGGGGTGCTGACTCCGGTGGATCTGGGTTGGTAAATTGGTTGGTAGCGCCGTTGTGCAATAAACCAGTTAGAATGAGCGAGGGCTTCGTGAAATGCAGTTGTCCGACTCCCCCCTGCCCCACCCTGCTGAGTTTCAATGCTCGCCAAACAACGGTATGAATTTGTTCAAGTACTTGTTTGATCGACGGATCCGCCAGCGATTTGGCGTGTCCCTTGCGGTGTGCCTCATAATGGCATTGCCAGGTTTCGGTTCTGCTGATGCCGAGGACGTAGTTGATTTCAATCGTGAGATTCGGCCGTTATTGTCGAATCACTGTTTGATCTGCCACGGACCGGACGAGGCAGAGCGAGCAGCCGGTTTGCGGCTTGATTCACTTGCGGGGGCTACCGCTGATCTCGGCGGTTATGCCGCCATTGCTCCGGGAGATCCGGAGGAAAGTGAGTTGTTTGTTCGCATCACTAGTGATGATCCTGATTTGCAAATGCCGCCTCCGGGCAAAGGTAAACCCCTGAGTGAACCTGAAATTGCTTTGTTGAGACGTTGGGTTGAGCAGGGTGCTCCCTATGCCACGCATTGGTCTTATGTCCAACCCGAGCGGCCAGAACTTCCAACGGTGAATGATCCAGGTTGGGTTGCTAATCCGATTGACCATTTTGTGTTAGCAAAACTCGATTCACTCGGTCTGCAGCCTTCTCCCGAGGCGGATCGCTTGACGTTGGCACGACGCTTGTCTCTCGATCTAACCGGGCTGCCACCGACGTGGCAAGAAGCAAAAGATTTCGAATCTGATACGCGTGAAAATGCCTACGAACTGTACGTTGATCGTTTGCTGGACAAGCAGTCCTACGGAGAACGCTGGGCTCGCGTTTGGCTCGATTTAGCCCGCTATGCTGATTCCGCGGGCTACGCCGACGACCCGCCACGAACAATTTGGGCTTACCGCGATTATGTGATTCGCTCGCTGAATGCGAACAAGCCATTCGACCAGTTCACAATTGAACAAATCGCCGGCGACTTGCTTGAGGATCCCACTGATGAGCAACTGATCGCAACCGCCTTTCATCGCAACACATTAACGAATAATGAAGGTGGTACGAACAATGAAGAGTTTCGCAACGTCGCAATTGTCGATCGTGTAAACACGACGATGGCGGTTTGGATGGGCACCACCATGGCGTGTGCACAATGTCACACCCATAAGTACGACCCAATTACTCAGGATGAGTACTTCCAGTTTTTTGCTTTCTTTAATCAATCTGAAGACAGTGATCAGCGCGACGAGCGGCCCCTGCTGGAGGTCTGGTCTGAGGAACAGCGAACGCAACAGAAATTACTCCAACAGAAAATCGAGGTGTTACAACAAAAACTAACACAAGAACGACCAGAGATTGACGCTGATCGGGTGGATTGGTTGGCTGGATTTGACGAGCAGCCAACGTGGCGCCCCTTAATTGCCGAGGCGGTCGAGGCGGAGCGGCGATCACTGGTGATCGGTGAGGAAGGTTGGATTGATGCGAATGGAGAGTTGCCGCAGACGGATCGGTATCAACTTCGCTATCCGATCGAGACGCAGTCGATCACGGGGATGCGTTTGGAGGTGCCTGCGGAACAAACCAATAACTTTGTCGTAAGTTCGATTTCAGCGGTTTGGGAGCCAAGGGATGCTCAGTCAACCGAGGCGAGATATCTGCGGGTTGATCTGCCAGGTGAAAATAAAATGATCCACTTGGCAGAAATCGAAGTTTACAGCGGCGGCAAAAATGTTGCGTTGGAAGGGGCACCGAGTCAGAGTACGACCGACTTTGGTGGCAAGGTACAGTACATCAACGACGGGAACACCGACGGTAATTACAACGCTGGATCGGTAACTCACACTGCTTCGCAAAAAGATCCTTGGATCGAAATTGATTTAGGTAAGTCAGTGCCGGTGGAGCGTTTGGTCGTCTGGAATCGAACCGATGGTGGGGCCGCGATCGCGAAGCGTTTGCAGGGATACCAGATTCGCCTGCTGAATGAAGATCGGGAAACCGTTTGGCAGCAGCAACCGGAGAGCGTTCCGTCCCCCAGTGAGGCTTGGTCACCCGACGGTACGATTGAGATTCCACTTCATTTGGCGGTGGCTGATCATGAGCAACAAGGTTTTCCCGCGCAGTCCGTTCTGGCATCGCAGCCCGATCCAAAGCAGGGTTGGGCTGTTTCTCCGTTGCAGGGTCAGCCTCATGAATTAACATTGCTTTTGACGAAACCGCGGGAGCTAAAAGAGGGCATGTTAAAGGTCCGTGTCGATCATTCGTCGATCCATCCCCGTCACGTGTTGAACCGATTTCGATTCTCCATCACTTCAGATCACAGTGCCTCCAAGTGGGTCGCACTGCCTGCTGATGTGATAGCGGCCATCCGTCATCCCGCACGAACACCGGCCCAGCAAAGTCGACTGGTCGAATATCACCGAAGTGTTACCCCGATTCTCGCGGCCACTCGTGAACAGCTAACCAAGACTCAGCAACAGTTATCTAGTGTCAAAGCGATGACGACGGTTCCCGTGATGAGGCAATTGCCAGCTGAGCGGCGACGTCAAACGCGGGTACAAATGCGAGGTAATTATCAGGCGACAGGTGATGAAGTCTCGGAGGGGATTCCGGCCGTTTTTCACCCGCTGCCGGACGAGGGCCCCCGCGATCGATTGGCGTTGGCCAAGTGGTTGGTGGACGAACAGAATCCCTTGACCGCCCGAGTGATTGCAAATCGCCACTGGGAGCAGGTGTTTGGGAAGGGAATTGTCGTCACCAGTGAAGAATTTGGTAGTCAAGGTGAACTCCCATCACACCCACAGCTTCTCGATTGGTTAGCGGTGGAACTCAGGGATAGCGGATGGGATCTGAAACGCTTTCTGAAGTTACTGGTGACCTCGTCGACCTATCGCCAAGCCTCTGTAACGACACCTGAATTGCAAGAAGCTGACCCTGCTAATCGGTTTTTCGCACGCGGTGCACGCTTTCGAGTGTCGGCTGAAATGGTGCGAGATCAAGCATTGTTCGTTAGCGGATTGCTGAGCGAGAAAATGTATGGCAAGCCGGTGAATCCACCGCAGCCACAGCTCGGATTGAAAGCGGCATTTGGTTCGGCCACCGATTGGAAAACCAGTAGTGGTGATGACCGTTATCGGCGTGGGATTTACACATTGTGGCGGCGGTCGAGCCCCTATCCATCAATGGCTCAATTCGATGCGCCCAATCGAGAGGTGTGTACCGTGCGGCGAATTCGTACAAATACGCCACTGCAAGCACTGGTGACGCTGAACGACCCTGTTTCTGTCGAAGCGGCACAGGCTTTGGCAAAAAGAGTCGTTGATCATCACGATGATGTCAACGAACGTATTCGCTTTGCGTTTCAAACATGCTTGCTTCGTGAGCCGACCGAAGCCGAGCAACAACGTGTGGCATTGCTGGTCGCCAGGGTAGCTAAACAATACCTCAGCGAGAAAGAGGAAGCGGCGAAGATGGCAACGCAGGTGGCTGATCCCTCACCTGGTAACGCGGATGTCGTTGAGCTTGCGACGTGGACTGTCATTAGTAATGTCATGCTGAACCTCGATGAAACTTTTCTTAAACGGTAACGCTAACACCTTCAGCGACCCACGAAATGATGAATCCTGTTTTTTCAAAACTGCAGCAACAGACTCGGCGGCATTTTTTCCAGCAGACGACCGCTGGCATCGGTGGGATCGCGCTAGGCAGTCTGCTGGCCGGAGAAACATCCGCGACCGAGCGATCCGCGATCAATCCACTTGCACCCACGGAACCGCACTTTGCGCCGCGCGCAAAGCGAGTGATCTATCTGCACATGACTGGGTCGCCGCCCAATCTTGATCTATTTGATTACAAGCCCGAGCTGGTGAAGCGGGATGGAGAAGATTGTCCCGATGAATTCTTGGCCGGTCGGGAATTCGCATTTACCTCAGGCACACCTAAGTTGATGGGGTCGCCTCGCAAGTGGTCGCGTGTTGGAAAGTCAGGGATTTGGATGTCAGATGCGATTCCCAATTTTCACAAAGTCGCGGACGAAATGTGCGTCGTTCATTCCATGCACACCGACCAGTTCAATCACGCGCCGGCCGAGTTGTTGGTTTACACCGGATCTCCCCGCTCCGGGCGACCATCGATGGGATCCTGGGTGAGTTATGGATTGGGAAGTGAAAATGAAAACTTGCCCGGTTTTGTCGTTCTGATTTCAAGCGGCGTTCAGCCAAACGGTGGAAAGAACTCTTTCGGGAGTGGGTTTTTACCGTCCGTTTACCAGGGAGTCCAATGTCGTTCAAAAGGTGATCCCGTGCTTTACGCTTCCGATCCACCCGGAATGGATCGTGAGATGCGTCGTCTAAGTCTCGACGCATTGGGAGATTTGAATCGTTTACAAGCAGAGGAAATGGGGCACCCGGAGACACTGACTCGTATTGCCCAATACGAGCTTGCATTCCGGATGCAGACCGCTGTGCCTGAGGTGATGGATATCTCGCAGGAGTCAGCAAAAACACTTGAAGATTACGGTGCGACACCCGGGGCATCGAGTCTCGCCAACAACTGTCTGCTTGCTCGCCGATTGGTCGAATCTGGAGTTCGATTTGTGCAGCTATTTGATTGGGGTTGGGATTTTCATGGAACCACATCCGACAATGGCCTGACCGATGGATTGACCAAAAAGTGCGGTTCGATGGATCGACCGATCTCGGCATTGATCAAGGATTTAAAAGATCGCGGGTTGCTCGAAGATACGTTGGTGATTTGGGGAGGCGAGTTTGGTCGTACACCGTTCCGCGAGGGGCGCACGGCCAAAAGTCAAGTGCTAGGACGCGACCATTACCCTGATGCGTTCACGATGTGGATGGCGGGTGGTGGAGTCCGCGGTGGATTCGAATACGGATCTTCCGATGAGCTCGGTTTTCGTGTTGCCGAGAATCCTGTTCATGTACACGATTTGCAGGCGACGATTCTGCACCAACTGGGGTTCGATCACGAACGCTTGACGTATCGATTTCAGGGTCGCGATTATCGATTGACGGATGTTCATGGCCGGGTTGTCAAAGAATTGTTAGCGTAATCTGCCCTGCCGATGGATCCCGTCTTTCGGGTCCAACGCTCCTGAGGATCAGCAAGTTGAGAATTCTGTTTTTAGTTTGTTGGGTCTTTACGGCAGCGAATGCCTGCTGTTCGTCGACATTGGCCCAGACCGTGCCGATCGTGGCGGTCACGCCGCAACCGTTGAAGTCGAATCTCCGCCGTGTTTTGCAGTCGCTTGATGCGTTGGGGCAACCAATCGCCATTGCTGACAGGCAAAAAATCTTCGCGGCGTTTGAGACAGACAATGCAGCGGAGATTCAGCAGTCGATTGATCTGTTGGTGCTGGCGACCGTTGTGATTAGTCCAGAAGAACGCGTCAGCGTGCGACGTGGTCCAGCGGCAGCCAACGTTCAGCAGGCCGGCTTTAGACCACAGCTCATCAAGGTCATCAACCGCAGCACTTCGACATCGCGGTTGCGGGTTACCAGTCCCCAGTCAGGACCACTTTACGCTGGTACTTCGAAGTTGAGCATGCAGCGTCAGCAACAAATGTTGTTGTTGGAAAATCAAAATGTTTCGCAATCGAAGGAACGTTTTCTTTCGCTGAGTATCCACAGTCAGCAACCGATGACAGATCATTTATCGGGTTTGGAAGTCGAGTACTTGATTTTGTTGCTGGGGGCCAACGAAACCGGGAAGCGCGAAGCTATCCTGCAATTTGATATCGGTGACGATACAGCGGATTTGGAGCATCGAAGTGAGTTGCCACTGCTAATGGATATTCAGCCGGCAATTCCCGTCAAGCTGAAGATTCGAGATGAAGTCGACCGGCCTAGTATTGCGAGATTGGAGTTTCGTGATTCTGCTGGTCGGGTCTATCCAATGCAGGCAAAGCGTTTGGCGCCTGATTTTTTCTTTCAATCACACATCTACCGATTCGATGGTGAATTCGTGTTGTTGCCACCGGGCCGCTTTACGATGCATTACAGTCGGGGGCCTGAGTATCACGTCCGTACACGGGAAGTGAAGGTTGATCCCAAGGTGGAAAACCAACTGATCGTGAAATTAGAGCGATGGTATGACGCTCAATCTTTCGGGTTCTTTAGTGGGGATCACCATATTCATGCGGCCGGTTGCGCCCATTACACACATCCAACCCAAGGGGTCGATCCAAGTGATATGTTTCGGCAGGTTCAGGGTGAAGGCTTGAACGTGGGTTGTGTGTTGACTTGGGGTCCTTGCTTTGATCATCAGCGTCAATTTTTTGGACCTGAAGCGAATATGTTTGGGACCAAGGATACATTGCTCAAGTACGACCTCGAAATCAGTGGTTTCGGTTCGGAATCGCTTGGGCATGTCTGTTTGTTGAATTTACGGAGTCAGACCTATCCCGGGAGTGAAGGTAGTAAGACGAAAGGATGGCCTACGTGGACGACACCGGTCATGCGATGGGCCAAGGAACAAGGTGGTTATGCTGGGTACGCCCATTCGGCCAGCGGGTTGTGGATTGATCCCGAAAATGCGACAGCACGCATGATGCAGCGGTTTGATATCGATGCCAACGGTTCGCTCAGTCAAACGGAAGTCGCAACGGCGTTACTACCGAAATCGTTTGACCAAATGAACGCCGACCAAGATGCGAGATTGTCACGCGAAGAGTTGATTGAGGCTCACCGGATAGCTGCGGAGGAATTGCCCAACTATGCGATCCCCGAGATGAACGGTGTCGGCGCGATGGAGATTTGTGTTAGCGCCGTCGCCGGTGTTTGCGACTTCATCAGTGCCATGGACACACGGCGCATTCAGGAATGGAACACCTGGTACCATCTGTTGAATTGCGGTTTTCCCATCAAGGTTTCGGGTGAGACTGATTTTCCCTGCATGAGTAGTCGGCGAGTGGGTAAAGGACGCGTCTACGTTCAGTTGGGAATAAATGCACAATTGAAATTTGACCGTTGGTGCGCGGGGTTAGCGGAAGGGCGATCGTACGTCTCGGATGGGTATGCCCATTTGTCACGTTTCCAAGTGGAAGATGTGTCGATGGGGCCAGACGCCGTCCGGTTGGAACAGCCGGGCCGCGTGAAAATTGAGGCGGATGTTGCTTTCGCGCCGAGAACACCCCAAGGTGTTGCCTATGGAACGCAAGCTGCAGAACAAGGTCGGGCAGTGGTCGGTGATACGGTGGTTCTCCATCGTGATCGTTCAGAGGATTGGGTGCAGGGTGGCCAGCGGACGATCGAAATTGTCGTGAACGGTCATGTTGTTGCAAAAGAAATGATCCCAGCTGATGGGGCGATACATTCAATCAAAAAACAGATTTTGGTAGATCAAAGTAGCTGGATTGCAGTCCGGCAGTTTCCTCAACTCCATTCAAATCCAATCAATGTGATTGTGGCAGGTAAGCCGATTCGGGCGTCCCAACGTAGTGCGAGTTGGTGCATCGAAATGACGGAGCTCTTATGGAAGAATCGAGAGAAACGCATTGCTGAGGAGGAGCGTTCGGATGCGAAACAAGCTTTTCGGAAAGCGATTGGTGTTCTACGCGAAATTCGAACCGAAGCGAGCCAGTAGTGATTCTCCGACGTGCTGGAGAGGTTAGGCTGCGTTGTAGTCAAATCATTGACGAAGGAGTGCGTCGTTAAGATCAGCCTTTGCTTTAAAGTCGTTGGGCTCCCCTGCCCGAGTGGCCAAATTGCGGTGGTTGTAGAGTAAGTTCTCCTGTGTGGTCGATCTTTACCCTTGGAAAGCTCGGTTGACCGAGCGGAACCATGCAATCGCACACGATCATCTCGCTATTTGGGGGCACAGAGACGATTAACGTGACACGCACTTGTGGTGCGTGGGGAGGCAAGGATCTGGCGAAGTTGACACTGTCTTATGCAGTCTCGGTGAGACCACCGAAGTGACGAATTTCGCACTTCGGGTGTAACTGTTGTTTGCCGAAGCCCAGGCAGCGAACCGAAAGGTAGATCTGGGCCCAGTGGTTTGACATCGGAATTGAAGAGCAAGCGTTCGTAACAGAATGCTCGAGGGACTTGGATAATCCATCAAAGTTGCAGGTTTAGCAGTATCAATTGCTTGCTGAACACAGCAGCCTTGATCGGAGTGTGCTGGCAATATTCAGGAAGCCAGCGTTTCCGTACGAATTTTTTCAATCTCGCAATACCAATATTTTACAGATGATCTTTGCCGGCTTGGATCTGTACAAACTATCTCGTTGAAGCGAATTGATGAATCGAGCATCGACGAAGCCCGTTACAGAATCCTGTGCCACTGCCAATCAGCGGCCATTGTTATTTGTGCATGGAGGCTGGTGCGTCGGTCTGGGATTTGTTTCGAGAGACTTTTTCCAGATTGGGGTATGAGTCAACAGTGTTAAACTGAGCGGCGCGGGGGTCAACGAGGCAGCCGCGATTGGTAAAGTCAGGATGGCAAATCATTTAAATGAATTGCGACCCACGGTTGCTGAAATTAGGAACCCTGTGCTAATCGAGCACAGTTTCGGCGGGCTCTTGATTCAAAAACTCTTTGAAAATCAGGATTTGCTGGCAGCCGTTTTGGTTTGCCCCGCGCCTCCCAGAGGTGTTTTTCCACTTCGTTCTTGTTGCTTAATGAAGATAGCCTTTTGGTACGTTCCCCAGATGTTCCGACGCCGCGAGTTCCAGCCAAGTCGTCGGGATATGAGGTACTTCAACCTCAATTCGCTCTCGCGTGATGAGCAAGGCTATGTGTTATCTCAGATGGTGCCAGCATCGGGATGACAAGCATTAGAAACAACTTTGTTTGGTATCTCAGTTGAAGTCCGGCGTGTTCGCACTCCCATGCTTGTGTTGCTGGGTGGGAAGGATCGGCTGACGGTGCCAGCTGTTTGTCGTGCGATCACTCGCAAGTACGAAGCTGAGTTCCGCAAGTGCCCTGATAATACCCATTACTTGATGCGTGAGTCGAACTATCGTGAAGCGGCCACCGAAGTACATCGGTGGTTATGCGAAACACTGTCTTCCGAGGCGAATTCTGCTACTCGTCAGTGACACAGCCTTCGCTGGCTGTTTTTACATTCTTGATGTATTTGAATAGAGTTCCTCGGCTCGCTTTGAGTGGTGGTGCGGTCCATTGTTGCCGGCGTTTTTCAAGTTCTTCGTCGCTGAGTGCGACATCTAGGCGATTGGAATCCGCGTCGATCGTTACAACGTCTCCGTCTTGAAGTAAGGCTAGTGGTCCGCCGATCTGCGCTTCGGGCGTGATGTGTCCGACGATAAATCCATGGCTACCGCCACTGAATCTCCCGTCGGTAAGCATGGCGACGTCGGCCCCCAGTCCAGCTCCCATGATGGCACTGGTTGGTGTCAACATTTCAGGCATTCCGGGTCCACCTTTGGGTCCTTCATAACGGATGACGACCACATCGCCTTTTTGGATTTGTTTTTCTTCCAGGGCGTGCAGCATTTGTTCTTCGCTGTCGAAGCAACGAGCAGGACCGGTGAATTGTAGGCCCTCTTTGCCGGTGATTTTTGCAACCGCTCCCTCGGGCGCCAGTGAGCCATGAAGAATCCGAATGTGCCCGGAGGACTTGATTGGGTCATTGACCATTCGCACGATGGTTTGCCCTTCTTTGAGATCAGGAAGATCTTCGACATTTTCGGCTAAGGTCTTGCCCGTCACAGTCATGCAAGATCCATCCATAAGTCCTTCGGAGAGTAGGTATTTCATCACCGCTGGCGTGCCACCGATGGAATGAAGGTCTTCCTGCACAAACTTTCCGCTGGGCTTTAGATCGGCCAAATAGGGGATCCGGTCGCTGACTGACTGGAAATCATTAATGGTGAGCGGCACTTCGACGGCTCTTGCCATGGCGATCAGGTGCAATACTGCGTTGGTGCTGCCACCCAAGGCCATCACGGTGACCATCGCGTTCTCGAAGGCTGCTGCGGTCATGATGTCACGAGGTTTAAGGTCGGCTTTCAAGCATTCCAGGATCGCGGCCCCTGCCCGGTGACATTCATCTTTCTTTTCGGGGTTCTCAGCGGGAATACTGGCTGAATAAGGTAGTGACATCCCCAGCGCTTCGATCGCGGTCGCCATGGTGTTGGCCGTGTACATGCCGCCACAAGCGCCAGCTCCGGGACAACTTCGCCGCACGATTTCTGCTCGCTCGTCTTCACTAATTTGGCCAGCGATGAATTGACCATAGCATTGGAATGCACTGACGATGTCCAATTTTTCGCCTTTGTATGTTCCTGGTTTGATGGTGCCGCCATAAACCATGATTGAGGGTCGATTCAGACGGCCCATGGCGATCAGGCATCCAGGCATGTTTTTGTCGCAACCGGGCAAGGTGATGAGTGCGTCGTACCATTGTGCCGCCACAATCGTCTCAATTGAATCAGCAATTAGATCACGACTTTGAAGGCTGTAGCTCATGCCCTCGGTGCCCATCGAAATTCCGTCACTCACACCGATTGTGTTGAAACGCATGCCGACCAAACCGGCATCGGAGACGCCCTGCTTTACCTCTTCTGCGAGATCGAGCAAGTGCATATTGCAGCTATTGCCTTCGTACCAAACGCTGCCGATGCCAATTTGCGGCTTATCCATATCCTCCGGTTGCATACCGGTGGCATAGAGCATTGCTTGAGAGGCCCCCTGGCTTTTTGGTTGTGTGATTCGGCGGCTGTATGGGTTCAGTGGCTGATTCATAGGGAAACTCTGTAGGTTGACCTGAAACTGTGTCGTCTCCGGCAACCATCGATTTAATGTTGGGTGAATCGATGGTTGAGGGGATTTCGGACCGTTCGGAAAATCTCGGACCGTTGAGGTAATTTCGGACCGTCCCGGGAATTCCGAGCAGCCGCGTAAATGTTGCCTGGGAACGTCGATTATCATCAAGCCGCTTGGTTTGATAAAGGGTCGTGCCAGAGCGACCAACGCTTCAACTTGTGATGAGAGGCTTACGATGATTCAAATACGGTTGGTTCGGATCGTGGCATGGTTGGTTTTCACGGCAATCTCTGCTGGTTCGGTTCTCGCTGAGGAACAAGATGTTGAGTTCCAGGAAAACTCGCTGCCCCTATTTGACGGACGCTCATTGGTCGGATGGGAGGGGAACGCTTACTGGTTTCGCGTCGAAAACGAAGCGATTGTTGCGGGGCGTTTGACGGAAAAGATTCCTAACAATGAATTTTTGTGCACTACTCAGAATTATGACAACTTTGATCTGCGTTATGAGGCCAAGCTGATTGGTGAGGGAAAGAACGCAGGCGTGCAGTTTCGGTCCAAGCGAGTTCCCAATTCGAGCGAGGTGTGCGGCTACCAGGCGGACATTGGTCACGCCTTTAAACGTCCGGTCTGGGGGTCCCTTTATGACGAATCGCGTCGTCGTAAAATGTTGGCCGAGCCCGATGCCGACGTTGCCCGCAAGGCGGTGCGTGAAGGTAAATGGAACCGGATCCGAGTCTTATGTGAGGGGAATCGGATTCAGATCTTCGTCAACGACATACAAACGGTCGATTACACCGAGTCCGAGAATGGAATTCCCAGATTCGGTGTGATTGGGTTGCAGATTCATAGCGGTCTTCCGAGTGAGGCTTGGTACCGCAACATTCGAATTCGGCAACTGTAGTTTCTTGCTGTTGAAAAGTTTCTTACTGTTCAATTTTGGGACGGAATGATTCGGATGTGATTTCTGGCGTTCGAACGTCGCAATCAGGACACCAGTCTTGTTTGAAAATGGATTATTATCGCCGAAGTGAACCGCGGAAGCCGCCAGCTTGCACACCCGTCAGCCTGAAATCAGGTGGAGCCAGGAACACAAAAAACGTGCGGATTGAATTTGTTTATTTTGATCTCGGTAACGTGTTGCTGAGTTTTGATGCCGATTTAGCGTGCCGCAATTTGGCGGAATTGCTGTCGGTTTCTGTCGATGAAGCGAAGCGAGCGGTGTACGAGAGTGGTTTGCAGCATCGGTTTGAATCGGGGGAGGTGAACGGCGAGCACTATGCACGCGAGGTCTGTCGGTTGCTTGCTCGCAAGCCAGTCCCCGATGTTGCTGTGTTTGATGCCGTAAGCGATATGTTCGAACCGATTCCCTCGATGCGAGACGTGCTGGATCGGGTGCGACAGGCGGGGCGAGGTGTCGGCCTGCTCTCCAATACCTGTCAGGCCCACTGGGATTGGATTGTCCGACAGAATTATTCTGTTACGACATTCGATTTCGATGCCACGATTTTGAGTTTTGAAGTAGGTTCGATGAAACCTAGTTCACTGATTTATGACGTGGCTGAACGGGCGGCGGCGGTCGCGGCTGAGCAAATTTTATTTTTGGATGATCGCGACGAGAATGTTCAAGGAGCACATTTGCGAGGTTGGCAGGCGGCACAGTGTTTCGGTGGCGAGCAATCGGTGCAGATGCTCAATCGAGCAGGGGTCCTGTAATAAAACGTTATGAATTCTCTCTTTCGATCAATGCTTGCCTGGTTACTAATTTCCTCCGGGGCAGCATTGTTTTGGCCGGTCGAGCGGTTTGGTTTTGATCCTTTTTTGGCACCCGGATGGTGGTTGTGGGGGTTGATTACCCTGACAATGTTTTGCCTGGGTACGCTTGTGCGGCCGCACGAATTGGGTCCTCTTCAATCCAAACCTTGGTGGGTCGTGCTGGGGGTTGTGACTCAGATAGTTGCGATGCCCTTGGCAGCTTGGGTGGTGACAAAGCTGATTCCGATGGACCCCGAGTTAGCGACCGGTGTCATCCTGGTCGGTTGCGTTCCCGGAGCGATGGCTTCAAACGTACTCACGCACACAGCGGGAGGAAGCGTTGCTTACTCGGTCAGCTTGACAACCGTTGCGACGCTATTGTCGCCATTATCGGTGCCTTTCGTGTTGAGTCTGTTTGCGGTGGAAACGAGTCCGTCACAAATAAATCCGGTTCAAACATCAGTGTTGCTATTTCTGACGGTCGTGTTTCCAACCATCGTTGGGTTTTTCTTTGCGAGGTTGAACGAGCAGCTCGATCGCTGGGCCAGTCGATGGTCATCTTTGACGGCTTCGGTTTGCTTGTTGTGGATTATCGCTAGTGTGGTGGCTGGGAACCGTCAGACATTGGTCAGCGTCGGTCCCGTTCTGGTGATCGCGTTATTGTTGGTGAATTTGAATGGTTACGCTGCTGGTTATGCGGTAAGCGTCGGATTCAGGCTGCCTTCGAAATTTCAGCGGGCCCTGACTTTAGAAGTTGGAATGCAGAATGCGGGCTTGGGAACGGCATTAGCGGCGACCCTCTACGGGGCGGGGACCTTAGCAACGATCCCAACGGCGGTTTACACGTTTGGGTGTATGTTGACAGGCACCATCTTGGCGGTGGTTTGGCGGGGAATGTGTGATGGACCGGCCGCAGGCGAGGATCAGGCTGGGACGAATGTGCCTCAAGGCGATATGATGGGCGACTGACAAGTTGTCATGATTGATCGATAAACTCAACTATGTTCGGATAACATTCCGCTCCCGATGGCAAACACGTCACGACAGCCGAAAATCGTCCCCGAATCCACCTCGCCTCGATCGGTGGCGGTGATCGATATCGGGGCAACCAGTATTCGGATGGCGATTGCTGAGATTCATTCCGAAGGTGAGGTGAGAAAATTAGATAGCTTGGTGCAAGCGGTTGATCTGGGCCGAGAGGCATTTGAAAATCGTCGGCTGAGCCGCAAAAGCATCGAAAAATCTGCGGCGATCCTGCAGCGGTATCAACGAGTTCTGCAGGAATATGGAATTACATCGCAAGCCGATGTCCGTGTGGTGGCGACAACCGCTGTTCGCGAAGCGAGTAATCGGTTGGCGTTTGCCGACCGCGTCTTCGTCGCAACGGGGTTGAATGTTGAATCGATCGATGAAGCGGAGGTTAATCGGATCACTTACATGGGCGTGATCCCTCATCTTCAGGAGCATCCTGGTTTGGCTGATGGGAAATCGCTCGTGGTCGAGATTGGTGGTGGGAGCACTGAGGTGCTGCTGCTACGCAGCGGCAATGTTCTGTCCAGTCAGTCATTCCGCCTGGGTTCAGTACGGTTGATGATGAATCTTGATGGTGTGCGGGCGAGTGCTTCGCGCCGTCGCGCCATGATGGAAAGTCACATTCGCCGGACACTCGTGAAGATTTCAGAAGAGATTGATGATGATGCACCCGTCAATATTGTCGCTCTGGGAGGCGATATTCGATTTGTTGCCGATCAGCTCACTGATTGGGACCGGAAATCATTAGCCGAATTGTCGACCAAAGATCTTGTCAAGTTGACCGAGCAGGTTTTAACGCTCGACCAGGATGCAATTGTCAAGAAGTATGGGACAAGTTTTATCGAGGCAGGAACGTTGGCGCCGGCGTTGCTCGCTTATTCAATGTTTGTTCAACATTTCCACCAGTCGCACTTGTTTGTCAGCGAAACTAATTTGCGCGACGGTTTGTTGCATAACATGGCCGCTGGAGGAAGTTGGACGGCAGAATTCCGCAATCAAATTGTCCGATCCGCAATCTCTCTGGGGCGTAAATTTGATTTCGATGAAGCGCACGCCAGAAATGTTGCTGAGTTAGCAAGCAAGTTGTTCGATCAATTGCGTGCTGAGCACCGTTTGGACAGTCGGCACGAAGTGATTTTGTTCGTCGCGGCTCTGTTGCATGAGATCGGGATGACGGTCAACGTCCGAAGTAATCATAAGCATGCTTTGTATCTAATTCGTCACAGTGAGATGTTCGGGTTGTCCCGCAGTCAGTTACTGCAAGTTGGGTTGGTCGCTCGATATCACCGTCGAGCGACGCCGCAGCCGTCGCATGAAGGCTACGGAACTCTGCCTCAAAAGGAACGGGTGATTGTTGCTAAGCTTGCTGCCATGTTGAGGCTAGCCATTGCGTTGGATGATACCCGTAGCGGGCGGATCCGAGATATTCAATGCGTCTGCGAGCCCAAGCAATTGGTCATCCACGTGCTCGGTGTTGATGATGTTTCGTTGGAGCAAGTCTCAATGAGTCGAAACTCTGGTTTGTTTCGCGATGTATTTGGTTTGCCGGTCCTACTGAGAGCAGGTAGACGATGAATTTGAGTGCCCCTAGCCTGCCGCTGATGCTCGGGTGTCCCGTTTGGGGATGTGCGCATTGGGGCGGCGAGGTTTATCCGCTGAAAACACCACGCTCTCAGTGGCTGCAGTGGTACTCGCGAACATTCAATACGGTGGAGGGGAACAGCACTTTTTACGCGCTGCCGAGTGTTGAGACGACGCGACGCTGGGCAAGTGAGACGGCAAACGGATTTCGCTTTATGCTGAAATTTCCTCGGGTTATCTCGCACGACAGCGAATTAGAGGGCTGCCAAGCAGAAACGAACACGTTTTTGCGGTGCCTCGAACAACTCGCTGAATCAGATCGCCTCGGACCTACGTTTTTGCAGCTGGGGCCAAATTTTGGTCCGGACCGTTTTGAGAGACTCCGCCGATACCTTGGCGGACTGCCTCATGAGTTCCAGTGGGCCGTGGAAGTCCGGCATCTTGACTGGTTTGATTCGGGCTCTAATGAACGCAGCCTCAACGGACTGCTTGGTGACCTGGGCATTGACAAAGTACTGTTCGACAGTCGGCCACTCTTCGATTCGCCCCCAGACGATGAAATCGAAAAGCGGTCTCAGTTGCGAAAACCACGAACACCGATTCGCCAGACGACCACGGGGAATCACCCGGTGTTACGATTGGTCGGCCGTAACCGAACCGAGCTAGTGAATCGTTTTTTTGACCAGTGGGCACCCATTGTTGCCAAATGGATCCGTGATGGGCGTTGTCCTTATGTGTTCACTCACGCGCCGGATGATCGATACGCTCCGTCGCTCGCGCGTCAGTTTTGCAGCCGATTGCAGCAGGAATTTTCACACACGTCGTGGCAGATTCCTCTGCCGCCCTCCTCACCCCAGCAGTTGTCGCTGCTGGGGGATCTATAGTAACGGAATACGTCAACAACGATTGCAAATCATGAATCTATCCTTCATTGAAGTCTACTCGACCCGTCTGTTTGCCCGAGGTCTCATACTCTTGTCATTGATTGCTTTGACTTCGTCGTCTGGTCGCGGCGACGATCCCTATCAGGCTGCTCGCGACAGGTTGGTTCGTGAGCGAGTCGAGAGTGCGGGGGTGAAAAATCCTCGTGTTTTGCAGTCGATTCGCAGCACACCTCGGCACGAATTTATTCCTAACAAATTGCAAGCTCGTGCATATTTCGATATGGCGTTGCCGATTGGTGAATCGCAGACGATCAGTAGCCCGTTCATTGTTGCCTTGATGACCGAAGCACTCGATCCAAAACCAACCGATAAGGTCCTGGAAATCGGTACGGGAAGCGGGTACCAAGCGGCGGTTCTCAGCCCGTTGGTCAAAGAGGTTTACTCGATCGAAATAGTACGAGACCTTGGGGAGCGAGCCGCGGAAGTACTTGAACGCTTGGATTACAAAAATGTCTCCACGCGCGTTGGCGATGGGTTTTTGGGTTGGCCCGAAGCGGCGCCTTTCGACAAGATCATCGTCACTTGCAGTCCTGAATCTGTTCCGAAGCCACTAGTCGAACAGTTGCGTGAGGGGGGGGTGATGATCATTCCTGTTGGTGAAAGGTATCAACAAACGCTCTACCTAATGACAAAAAAAGATGGCGAATTGCTCCGTCAACCGTTGCGACCGACGCTCTTTGTTCCAATGACTGGTGAAGCAGAAGATAATCGTCAGCGTCTGCCCGATGCTGCCAACCCTAAAGTGGTGAATGGGGACTTCGAGACCGCTGCGTCGGGTGACGCAGCAAACATCCCAGATTATGTGCCGGGTTGGTATTACGGTCGCCAAGTTCGCCGAGTCGCCGATGATGGGGCGGCTGTGCAGGGTGCGGCATTCGTGCGATTCAGTAATGAGACGCCAGGACTCGGCTCTCACTTGTTGCAGGGATTTCCGATTGATGGACGAAAGGTGTCTACGATTCGCCTCAGTGGGAAAGCAAGGACCGGCGAAGTCCGTCGCGGACCGGAAGGGGATGCAATGCCGATGATCGCCCTGAGCCTGTACGACGGGCAACGCCGCGACCTCGGAACCTTCCGCCTCGGTCCATTTCGAGGTTCTCGGCCGTGGCGGAGTAGCAGTCGGTTGATTCGAATCCCCCCGTCCGCCCGCGAGGCGATTTTGAGGATCGGTTTGTTTGGGGCGACGGGCACCGCCGATTTCGATGAAATCGAAGTTGAGAGGATCGATTGACCTGGAAGCCGATACAGGATCGGCTCCCAGATCATTTATTTTTCCTGTTCGTCCTAAAGCCCCCTTTGCGTAAAATCTACCGAAGCTGCTTGTTTCCCCAGTTGATAGCTGTATCCTAAACCGGACTATCCGGGTACCTGCGCGGCTCGTTTGGGGGTGTCAAAGTTCTCTTTTGAGCTTGTCTGCACCTCCGCACTCCGTTGTTTGCATCTGCAGGAAGGCCAACGAGTTGGACCGGCAGTAGGTTTACGAGACATTGTTTGGAGAATTAGGAAACATGAGTTGCATTCGATTTTTAGCATTCGTGGGAGCGATTGCTGCGATGACAACCCTGGCGGGTACGGCTGTCGCCCAGGGTTCGTGGGGGTCGTCTGGTGGATCTTCGGGCGGATCGTCGGGCGGTTGGGCATCCTCGGGTGGCAGCAGCGGCGGAGGTGGCTTTTTCAGTCGACTCCAAGCGAAGCATCAGGCCCACCTTGCAGCTCGTGGTGGCAGTTCAGGGTCGTCCGGTGGCTACACCATGAATTACGTCACTGCGAGTAGTGGTGGCTCATCGGGTGGTTCTTCTGGCGGTGGTTGGGGATCGAGCGGAGGAAGTACTGGACATGTTGGTCCGATCCGTCGATTACTCGCCAAAATTCATGCTCACCATCACTCTGCGAGCAGCGGTGGTTCCTCCGGTGGCAGCAGCGGTGGTTCCTCCGCTGGCGTGATCAGCCCTATCAATTATCAATCAGCAGTACCGACCTCAGTCGGGCTCAATTCAACAGCGGGCTATGAATCGAATCAGATTCAAACTTACTACCGCGACATAGCAGTTCGTCGGAACGAATCGATGGAGGCGGATGCTTCGGAGTCTGTCACCGTTGCCAAGCCCGCGATTGAAAACGATGCGGCACTGCTGACGGTTAACGTTGCCGAGGATGCGAAGGTAACCGTGAACGGTCATGAGACAACCAGTGACGGCCCTGTTCGTCAGTTCATGTCGACGGGTTTAGAGCAGGGTATGATTTACACCTATCTGGTCGAGGTGACTTACGACGCCGACGGTAAGGCAGTTACCGACAGCAAGTCAGTGAAGCTGAGTGCTGGTTCCATCGAGGAACTTAAGTTCGAGAGACCTGAAGTTCAGCCCGAGCCTGTCGCCGGCGTGGCTGTGTCGGATTCCGATCTCTTCACGGTTGTCAAAGTGCATGTTCCTGCGGACGCAATCGTTCAACTGGCAGGCAATGAAGCAGGTGGTGAGGGAACCGTTCGGACCTTTAGCACCAACCAACTGAAGGCTGGTGAGCAATGGTTGGGATACACCGTCCAGGTCACTGCGATGGTGAATGGTCAAACGTTGAGCCAAGAGCGAACCGTCGATCTCTCCGCGGGTAGCAAGGTGGAATTGACGTTTGATTTTGATGCAAATCAAGTTGCAGGCCTCTAGGGCGGCAGCAGGTCAATTGATTCACAGAAGCCGCATTTCCCGTGAGATGTGGCTTTTTTGATGCGCGGATCCCAATGGTTAAGGCATGCTTGGGTACGGAAATCGTCTGTACATTGTGCTTGAGTGGGTTAACGTGTGGTTATGTTCTTTTTTTGTTTCTGAGTGCTGTTGTTATAATGGCTCCCATCAAACCTCTTTCTCGGCGTACGCGTTTGCTATTGAGTGGTTTGTTACTCGGTCACCTCTTGGCCGTCGTGCTTCCGCCATTGTCGTTTCAGGCCCGCGGACCGCTTGGCACCTCACCATCCATCGCCAGCTTGTTTGCGTGGTTTGAGCCGTATAGCCAATGGTTGTACATTGATCGAGGCTATGCCTTTTTCGCTCCTAACCCGGGTCCAAGTCATTTGGTTCAGGCTGCCATCACCGACAGTGATGGTGAGCGGTTAGAGGTTATGTTCCCTGATCGTACGGTGCAGTGGCCCCGGTTAAGTTACCATCGGCATTTCATGCTGACGGAGTTTTTGGAAGAGATCTATCAGCCGCCTGGTCCGCCACCCGAATTGAATGAATTGGATCCGGCAGAAGCTCAATATTGGTTGGGTGCGCGAGCGCGATACGAGCGTATTCGGCAGTCTTTTATTGAGCATCTGCGACACATGTATCCTGGCCGTCAGGTTGAGGTCCGTCGAGTCGAGCATTTGATCCCGGAGATTCTGGAGTTTCAGCAGCGACCGATTGAACTGACCGACGACAGTTTGTATCGCCCGATGTTGGACCTGCCAGTGGTACTGGAATTCGATGCCGAGAATCTGCCCGCTGTCCAAGATGCTTCAGCAAATCGAACGCTTGGGGCATCAGCTGAACGCAAATTCCAAGCCGATGTGCCGGCTGACCTTACGGTACCGGCTTCTCGTTCTGTGCAAGCGTCTGATTCTGATTCCATTTCGGGTGAATCACGATGACGTTAGGCAGCAAGGTAACGCAGTGGCTTGGCGGTTATTTCGATGCATGGGATCGATTCTGGTTTCGACCTTGCTTGCCGTACTCAGTTTGTATCCTGCGGCTGGTCGTCGGCATCATGCTGCTTTATTCGCATCTGGTGCTGGCTGCAAACTTAACGGTGTTTCTCGGTGAAACGGCGTGGATCAGCAATGAAGCCGCCCAGCAGTTGCACGATGGAAGCTTCGGATTTAGCGATTGGGGCTGGAGCTATTTATGGATGATCGAAAGTCCTTTGTTGTTGCAGCTTCATCAGGGCATGACGATTTTGGTGACTGCATCTTTCGCTATTGGATTGCTGACTCGCCTGACCGGACCGTTGACTTGGTTTCTGCAGCTAATGTATTTGCATCGGATGACCGGTGCGCTGTTTGGATTCGATCAGATTGTCACCTACATAGCGATGTATTTGATGCTCGCGCCGTGTGGTAGCTGGTTGAGTGTGGATGCAAAGCTGAGAAAGTATTTTGCTAAACGCCGATCTGAAAGCGGTTTATTGCGCTGGCTGCTGCCTGATGCGAGCCCGAGTGTTGGGGCGAATATCGCAAGCCGCTTGTTGCAATTGCATCTTTGCGTGATCTATCTGTTCGGAGGTCTGGCAAAAGCGCGTGGCGAAAGTTGGTGGGATGGGACTGCCATGTGGTTGTCGATTGGCATTTACGAATACCAATCATTTGATATGACTTGGTTGGCATATTATCCAAGAATATTCACAGGCATGACTCACTTCACACTGTTCTGGGAAGTGTTCTATTGCGCTCTAATCTGGCCGCGAAAGACTCGCCCATTCATGTTGCTTGGAGCCGTTATCTTGCATGGTGGTATCGCGATGTTCTTGGGGATGATCACTTTCGGTGTCATGATGATCGCGGCGAACGGCATCTTCGTTTCACCAGAATGGATCGGACGTTTTTTGGATCAAAAAGCGTTTCAGGAGGCTGGAGAAAGTGAAGTAGCCATTTCGGGCAGGGAATGAACCAGCCCGGTTGGGTAGAAAAACGCTGGACATTAGTCGGCATTCTTGTTGCCCGAAGGCGGTTTCCGTCAGGCAATCGCGTGACCCGCTCATGTGGCTCCGAAATCTGCTGCAAGTCCTGTCTTCAAGCAGCGAACATCGCAGATCAGTCGCAACGAAGTGCGATCGATCGAGTTGCTGCTTTGATTCGAGCGAAAGATCGACCGCAGCGTGCCATTCGGTTCAAAGAACACGCCTTTTTAGTTGAGGCGATGGGATCTAACCATGCAAGATTTACTTCAACAGGGATTCACCGGTCATCTCTTTGGGCTTAGGAAGCCCCATCAGTTCTAGCACCGTCGGTGCGATATCAGCTAAACGCCCTCCCTCACGAAGTTGTTTTTCTTCCAGGCCAGCTTCGACGATGATTAGCGGCACGTCGTAAGTGGTGTGCGCTGTATGTGGGCCGCCTGTCACGGGATCGATCATTTGTTCGCAATTGCCGTGGTCGGCGGTTACGATTAACGATCCGCCTTTGGCTAACGTGGCCTCGACGATTCGGCCAACACAGGCATCGACTTTCTCGACGGCTTGTGTGGCGGCCTCGACGACCCCGGTGTGTCCCACCATATCGCCGTTGGCATAATTGACGACGATCAGATGTGATTGGTCTGACTTGATATCATCTAGGACTCGTTGGGTAACTTCCTCGGCAGACATTTCGGGTTTTTGGTCGTAGGTCGAAACGTCTCTGGGAGAGGCAGCCATCCCTCGTTCTTCTTCGCTGAAGGGATCGTCACGATAATCATTGAAGAAGAACGTGACGTGCGGATACTTCTCTGTTTCGGCACATCGAAATTGGTGTAAGCCAAGTCCGCTAACATACTGGCCCAAAATGTTTGGCATTTTGGCCGGTTTTTCAAAGATCACCTGAACCGGCAGTCCCGTTTCGTAGCCGGTCATTGTGGCGAAGTACAGGTTGTCGATCTTTTTTCCCCGTTCGAAACCACCGCCATCGATGGCTGTCCATTGATCATCGGGGAAGGTGAAGGCCTTCGTCAATTCGCGAGTGCGGTCACCGCGATAGTTCAAAAAGATGACGGCGTCACCATCTGATATTACGCTAGCTTGACCATTGTGCTTGATGGTCGTGGCCGTGATGAATTCGTCGCCACGACGACTCGGTTCGGTTGGAGTGTCGTAGTAATTCTGGATAGCGTCTGCTGCCGAATCGAATATTTGCTCGACTCCCTGTGTCAGCATTTTGTAAGCGGATTCAACTCGTTCCCAGCGAAGATCGCGATCCATAGCGTAGAATCGGCCGATGACGCTTGCGATATGCCCCACACCATGCTCGCTCATTTTCTCTTGCAAGCGGCCGACATAGTCCAGGCCGCCGGTTGGCGAGGTGTCTCGTCCGTCGGTAATGGCGTGGACCGCGAATTGGTCGGCACCCAGTCCGCTTTGTTTGACAAGTTCGACCACTGCAAACGCATGTTCCAAATCGCTATGCACCCGCCCGTCGGACATTAGTCCGAGCAGGTGCAGTTTGCTGCCACGCTGGCGTACATGTTCGATGGCGCCCAGCAGGGTTTCGTTTTCGAAAAAAGAACCGTTTCGGATCGCTCGAGTGATCCGCATCACCTCTTGGTCGACGATCCGCCCTGCCCCGATGTTTTGATGGCCAACTTCACTGTTGCCCATCACGCCGGCTGGTAGCCCGACATCTTCGCCGGAGGTGTGAATCAGCACGTTGGGGTACTGCTTCATCAGCTGGTCGGCGACCGGGGTGGCGGCCAAGTGAATTGCATTAGCGTGGTTCCATTCGGAATGAGGGTTTTCGCCCCAGCCGTCTCGGATAATCAGGACCACAGGTTTTCGTCGAACGTCAGTCACGGGGAGTCTCCCGGGCAAAGAATTGCGGTATGTTCTAGCAACGAAAGTAGCTGCCTCGCGCCTGAAAATGAAGGTGGCATCAAACTGGGGCCACTTCACGCATCGCGAGCAGGCTGCTCCCTACTGTAAACCAGGCCGATCGGCTAACTTATTTGTGTATTCTTCGTTGCATCTTGGTCGCCTTTTGAAGTGGAGCTCTTTCTGATGAGTCTTTTGCGTTTTGACGCTTCCGGCAGCATCCATCCTGAGTTCGGCATCACGCAGGAGCAGTTGGACGAACTGACGCCACAACTCGATGCACTCCGATCGGAAATGGTTGAAACCGACCGGCAGCAGTACGACAGCGGGGAAATTCCGACCGAGAAAGATCCGCTTGACGCGAGGTTTTTCTGGCTACCGGAGGAGCAACTCGCTGCCTACGAACGCGACCGAGAACAATCCGAACTGGGCAGGATTTTCAAAGTCGCCAATGGGATGCACGATGAGATCGACGCTGTCGCAGTGCTTGGCATCGGAGGCTCTTACATGGGCGCTCGGGCGATGATGGATGCGTGTTGCGATCCTTTTCATAATGAGCTTTCGCGAGGCAGTCGGGGGAGTAAGCCTCGAGTTTATTTCGAAGGGAATAATGTCGATAACGATGCCAGTTCGGCCTTGCTGAGTCGATTGGCTGCAGGTGGTTACGGTGAGACCGTTGCGGAGAATCGTTGGGCGATTGTTGTGATTAGCAAGAGCGGCGGAACGATGGAGACGGCGGTCGCCTTTCGACAATTTCTATCCGCCCTGGAATGTTCACTCGGAGCCGATGCGGAAAAATGGTTATCGCGGTTGGTTGTTCCCGTGACTGGTAAGTCAGGGAAACTTCAAGATTTGGCCAAGGAACTAGGATGCAGTGAAATTTTTAATGTTCCCGATGGTGTTGGAGGTAGGTTCAGTGTTTTGTCAGCCGTTGGGTTGATGCCAGCAGCCTTCTTGGGGCTCGACTGCATGCAGTTGCTTGAGGGTGCCGTGGCGATGAACGAGCACTTCAAAACCGCGCCGGTATCTGAAAATATTGTGTTGCAATACGTTGCTGTGAATCACCTGTTGCATGTACATCGACAAAAAACGATCCGCGTGATGAGTGTTTGGAGTAAGGCTTTGGAATCGGTTGGCTTGTGGTATGACCAACTGCTCGCTGAATCCAATGGTAAAGATGGTTTAGGGGTCACTCCGTTGACAACGGTGAATACACGCGACCTTCATAGCCGTCACCAGCAGCATCAGCAGGGACGTAACGACAAGGTTTTCAATAACATCGTTGTTGAAAACTATCGCAGTGATCATTTGGGGGTTGGTAATAGTGGCCGGAACCAGGATACGCTCAATGATATCGCTGATAAAACCCTGCCAGAAATAATGAGTGCAGCGATCAAGGGGACCAATGACGCGTTGCGTGAAGATGGTCGGCCCACCACCAATCTCATTCTTCCCTCAATCAGCACCCATACCCTTGGTCAATTGTTTCAAATGCTGATGATCGCGACGGTGATTGAGGGGCGGCTGTTAGGAGTCAATCCTTACGGTCAGCCCGGCGTTGAACAATACAAACGAAATATGAATAGAAATTTGGGTCGTGGATAATGCTCTTGGTGTCCACTGCCCTTCCCTGCGACCTTTGTTTGTCCTGATTTGTCTTGGCGTATTTTTATGTCTGCTGTTGACCAATTATTTGCTCGGCTCCGAAGTGAGAACCAAAAGGCTTTGATGCCTTTTTTTACAGCCGGTGACCCTAACCTCGAAACCACTGCCGAGGTGATTCGAGCTGCCGAGGCGGCAGGTGCGAATCTTTGCGAAGTCGGTGTCCCGTACAGTGACCCGATTGCAGATGGTCCCGTAATTCAAGCGTCCTACCAGCGGGCATTGGACCAGGGGTTTCGCCTGCAACAGGTCTTAGATCTGGGAAGCTCGCTTTCGAATGATGTTGCGATGCCACTGGTGACGATGGTCAGCTACGCCATCATCTATCGGATTGGATTGCAGGCCTACGTTGACCGGGCGAAGGCTGCTGGGTATGCCGGCGCGATCGTCCCGGACCTGTTGGTGGAGGAGGCAGCGCCGCTTGCCGAAATCTGCCAACAGTCTGATTTCAGTTTGATCCAGCTGGTCACACCGACGACGCCCCGTGAACGGCAGGTGCAGATTGCTGAAAGTTCGTCTGGGTTTCTTTATTACGTTTCGGTCACCGGAATCACTGGTGAGCGGAGTGAACTACCACCCGACTTGGTGGAAAATGTCGGCTGGCTCCGTGAGCAAACAGAGCTGCCCATTTGCATTGGATTTGGAATCAGTGGTTCGGAAACAGCTGCTCAGTTGGCACCTGTGGCTGATGGCTTGATCGTAGGCTCCGCCATCGTGCGGCGAGTCGCCAAAGCGGCCGATCAAGCCAGTGCGGCAAACGCCGTGAGTGATTTTGTTCGGGAGTTACGCCAGGCGATCGACACAGCTGTGGCGGAAACCGGCTCGGCTTAAACCGTTGCTGAATCGATCCGAATACGTTTAGTCGCCGCATTGGATTGTGATCAGACATCTGTGCTTGTGGCTCAAGTACATTGTTACAATTTGAGCATGAACAAGCCAACGCCCGATCCTATTCAGCCTGGCGAAGTGAAGTCACTTGCTGAGGCTGTGTTAAAATCTGACCGGTTTCCCTCCTTGGCGACGATGGATGGAGATCAGCCGCGTTTACGCCCCGTTTCACCTGTCCGTACCGATGGGTTCACCGTTTACGTCGCGAATCTTCGGAGCTACCAGAAAACGGCAGAGATAGAGGCTAATCCAAAAGTCGAACTCTGTTATTTGGATGCCGAGCATGATCAGGTTCGGATCACCGGAGTGGCGCATGTCCTGGAGGACCAGCAGTGCTTGCAGCAGATTTGGGATTCGAATCCACTTCTTCGAAACTACCTGGGGTCGATCGACAATCCTGAATTAATCGTTTACCGAATTGATCCGAGCCAAGTTCGGTTTATGCGTGAATGGGCATTGGAGTACCACGATGTTCCACTCGACTGAGCGACGGAAGCGGGACGAGTTGATTCCCCACAGCAAGTCCACCCGAGTGTCTGCTGAGGCGAATCGTGCGTGAACTCTTTCACACCCTGCCGCTGATGTGCGTGGTACTGTTGATTCCGGTCGTGCCATTTTTGTTTTTTGGTGGTCAATTCGAAGATTGGCTGCGCGGCTTCACCCAGAATCCACCGTCGCCGCTGGTTACCTCTTTTTTGGTGATCGGTTTGTTAGCAACCGATGTGTTGCTTCCTGTACCGTCGAGCGTGATCAGTACGCTCAGTGGTTGGCAGCTTGGTTGGATGCTGGGCACATTTACGACGTGGCTTGGGATGAATTTGGGCGCTGTCGTTGGTTTCGGATTGGCTCGCCGCTACGGAAAACCTTTCGCCTTGTGGTTTACCGGTGGTGAGGAATTGAATCGCCTGGATGAAATTAGCGATCGGTACGGGCCTACCGTTTTGGTTTTCACCCGCGCGATGCCGGTGTTCGCCGAGGCGGCTGTTCTGATGGCGGGAATCCATCAATTGTCGTGGAGGAAGTTTTTGCCTGCGATCGTGCTCAGCAATCTGGGCATCGCGGTGGCTTACTCGGCGTTAGGAGATTACGCGGAACGTCATCAATGGCTTCCTCTGGCTTTGGCGGTAGCGATTGGAGTACCCGTTTTGGTGGCTGCCATGGCCAAAAGGTGGATGCCAAGTACTTAGATCTCGTTCTAGAAGAACCTGATCTGGCGGCTGATGTCGCTTGCAGCTAGGCGGGAACTGATCCTTCTTGGTGTTGCAATCGTCACAACCCACATGGCCGGCTATCTTGCCTGATCGATAGCGGTTATCTGTGTAAAAAAGCCATCCGAAATTGCCATTCTTTCCTAATCGGTGTGCTACGTTTTTTTGCCACCCTTCCACTTAAAGCTTTGCTGCGACGGGACACCCGCAGTACCTCGCTTTTTAACCTTCTTAACAAGGAATAATAATATGGCTGTTTCGACTTCAGATCAGATCATTGACGAGACCGTAATCACGATTGACCGACGTCGTGAGGACCGCCGTTCGGAGCAAGGTCAAGCAAGCCAGGCAGCAACTCCTCGACCGAAAAAACAACGTCGTCGTCATATCGATCCAACCACTTGTGAGCGTGATTACAGCGAGCAAGAAATTGAGTTCATGCGAGCGATGGACGATTACAAGCGCGACGCCGGACGAATGTTTCCTACCTGTAGTGAGGTGCTTGAGGTTATCCGAGCTCTTGGTTACCGCCAGCTCAACGACGATCAGCTTGAGGATCTCGGCCTGATTCAGTTTGAGGCAGAAGGTGAAGAAGGTCTTGCAGGCGAAGAAGGTGTCGAAGCGGAGCAAGACGAATTCGAAGAAACGCTGGCCTAACTAAACTAAACGCTGGCCCGTGACCAGTTTTTCGAAGTCTTTAAACATGAAACTTGAGCAGCCTGGCACTGCAGTCGACTTTAGCGACTGCGTCCAGGCTGTTTTTATAGGGCATCCCAGGTCTGTGGGGATTGATTTATTCGGCAGCAAAAACATCGTGATTTACGGTGGATTATCGTTAGATGGGGGGACCGAGGTCTCGACTTGTGGCGGTAAGACTCTTTTAGGTATGGTCCGCAACTGGGGGCCGGGGTTCCCATTAATTTTTTAACGCGTGAGACTTGCAAGCGAGGCACGGATGCACCCTGCAATGCGAATAATCCTCTTGGTTCTAGCGTTCACCGCCGTGTGCTTGACGGGTTGTAAGACCTCAGAGCGGTTTGCTCGCAACCTCCGGATCACGAGTGAACCGGACGATCAGTTTCCGAGGCTGGATGAACCGAAGCAGCGTCTAGCAACCACCAAGACAAGTGAGGATTTGTCGAGTTTGTCGAAGGCAAGTTCATCCGATGCTTCACCCCACGTGACACGCACTGCAAGCAATCTCACCACCAGTGAAGGTGGGAAATCGAATACGGCCCAACAAAACCTCGGTGATCAAGAGAATCGGAGTGATGATCAGGGTTCGAATGAGACGCGGCTATCTGCGAAGACCGCCGAGAGCGATGGCGCACAGATTGATCGCGATGTGGCAAACCTGCCCGATTCGGAATCGAAAGAATTGATGAGTGCATTTCGTGATTATCCGCCCGAAGTCCAACGCGAGGCTTTACGGCGTTTGGCGGCAGCGACTGCCCTCCGGGCAAATCAAACAGCCCAGCCCGATGAGATCGACCTTGCCAGCGAAGCAAATGACGTGCCTGCACGTCCGGAAAAAACCAATACAACGTCCGGAACTGAACCAGGGCGAATTGATTCTCAGCCGGAAACGCCCCCAACGGTTGCGGTAAGCGAAGAGGCCGCCATTGATCCACCCGGATCAAGTGACGACGTTTTATTAGCACCTGCTGAGCCGGCTTCAAGTGCTCTTGAGGAATCACCATTAATGATGACCGAAGTGGAAGCCCCCTTGGTGCCAGACGAGGTTGGCGTTGGGGTGGAATCCGATCCTTTGTTCAAGACGGTTTCGGCGGATGGCGATCGTGGTGAGGCTGGAGCGATTTCTCGCGCGGTACTTGATTCCAGCTTGCAGATTGATGTCGACCCCACCACTTTAACAAGTCAGCTCTCTGATCAGGTACTGCACGCTTCAATCTTGAAAAGATTAGCGAAGTCCAAGGTAGGTGAGAGTGAATCTGAGCGACTGAGTCGGCTAATTCGATTGCGTCACCTAATGGTTTTGTCTGGTGATCCGGATGGGGCGGTTGAAAGCATGGATGATTTGCCGCGAGTTGAGCAGGAATTTTTGCGGCATCAAATGTTGGGACTGTGGACAATGATCGATCCGCAGGGCCATCCCGTCACAGGCCGACGGTTTGCTGCGGCACTTCCTCAGATTCGCGAAGCAGCGAAATTCGCTGCTGCAGCCACTGATTCACTCGATGTGCGATCGCTTGCTTTTTGCACCGAGATTGAATCCTACGGACAGATCACCACGTTTACGGGGAACCGATTTGATTCTGGTCAGCAGGTCATTCTCTACTGTGAGATTGAAAACTTTACCGTGAAGGAGCAGGAAAAAGGTTTTGAGACACACTTGCAGGGGAGTTACGACATCTTCAATGAATCCAATGAGAAGGTCGTCTCTCAGTTGCTACCGGAGGATCAACAAATCTCATCCAATTATTTGCGCGACTATTTTATTGCCTATCAAATGCATTTGCCCGCCCAGCTTTCTGCGGGAACTTATCGGCTGCAATTAACGATGGAAGATGTCGTCGGCAAAAAGTATGGACAAGCAAACATCCCGTTCGAAATCACCGAATAAGGCATGCCCTACCGCTGGTGATGATGTTCTTTCGAGGCCATCTTTAGACCTTGCTAGAGTGATATGCGGCGGCTGTTTGTTTGAGGGTCCCGTCAGCGTCATCCACCACCGAGCGTTCGTTCGCACGAATCCATCGATTTCTTTCGGCACATTACACAAATGATATCGTTGCCGAATTTACCTTAGACCAATTCGATCGTGTCCATCACGTGGTAGGTTGGCCCTTGCTTGTCGAGAAAGCTAGCCATGAGGTGAAGTTTACTGACTTGCATGATCCCGAGATCGACATCCTGTTCTTGCTGCAGTCGTTCGATGACCTCTGGATTGGCCCGGCGACTGCCACTCTTGGTGCGTCCCAGTGTGAGGTGGGGCGTGTAGTCACGTGATTCTCTTTTGAAACCGAGGTCAGCCAGTTTTTTGTCGAGTTCCGTCGCGAGGCGGGTTAATTCTCCGCTGGGATCGTCAATGCCGACCCACACGACTCGAGCTCGTGAAATATCAGGGAACGCGCCGGTGCCGGCAAACGAGAGTTCGAATGGAGTCGAATGTTGGCAGATTTCTCGGATTGCCTCGCACACGTTGGGAACCTCCGTATTATCCACTTCACCCAGGAACTTGAGAGTGAGATGAAAATTATCGGTAGGCACCCACTTGATCCCGTCACCGGGATGGCTTAACCGTTGGAGCAATCGGACCCCGCCGCGGAGCACATCTTTCGCCAACGGGATCGAGATGAAAGAGCGAATAGTATTCATGAGAGGAGATGGTACACGGAAAGATGAATGAGTTTCAGCCGCCTCTTTTTGTACCCCACCGTTGGTTGCGGGGAGGTCATTTGCAAACGCTGGTCGGTGTCAGGTCGGTCCCGGCAACACCTTTGTGCCCTCAGCAGCATTTAGTCGATTTACCTGACGGTGACGCAATCGTCTTGCATGAGGATCGGCCATCCTGTTGGCAGGAAGGGGATGCATCCATGCTGTTGGTGCACGGGCTGTCGGGGTGTCATCAATCGCCTTATATGCTGCGTCTGGCGACGCATTGGTTCCAACGTGGGTTGCGGGTATTTCGTCTGGACATGCGGGGTTGTGGTGCTGCCGCGACACTTTGCAGTCAAGTGACTCATGCGGGACGCAGCGATGATGTGATGGCGGCGTTGACGCGTCTGGCTGAAATCTCCTCATCGGGTCCGTTACTGATGACTGCAGTCTCGTTAGGTGGCAATCAAGCGCTGCGAGCAGTCGGTCGCGTGGGAGCGGGCATCGACTTGACTCCCAAGTGGTTTTCACGTCTTGAACGAATCGCAGTTGTTGCGCCGCCGTTGGATCTGACCCGTTGCAGCCACAACATGAATCGTTGGCGGATGCGGCCGTACAACTATTATTTTATTCGATCGCTTCTGACGAGAATTCCCGACAAAGTATCGCAGCGAGAGGATTATCAGCGGCAACGAAAAAGGGGCATGCCAAGGACCCTGTGGCAACTGGATGACCAGATTACCGCACCGCTGAGTGGTTTTAGTAACGCTGCTGAATATTACCGCGAATCCTCCGCAAAGTGGGTAATGGACAAACTTCCGATTCCTACCCTAGTGCTGGTCGCCGAAGACGATCCGATTGTTCCGATCGGATGCTTTACCGATGAATCGGCAGACTGGTCACCCAGGGCTCACTTGGTGGTCGCTCCAACCGGCGGCCACGTTGGTTTCATTGACCAACGCGGCCAATGTTGGATGGATGAGGTGTTGACCAGTTGGTTCAATTGACGCGTTTCATTCTCGGTCGGTCCAGACCGGACTCGGTTCGATATGATCGCTTATTGGTGAGCCTTGATCGACGCGACCACTGCCCTCCAGCCGGCTGATGAGCCGAACGGTCATGTCATAATCGCAGGTGATTTGGCAACTTAGTCTCACGCCCGTCTCGGTGACTTCTCGGACTCGGAGGGTTTCTCTTTCTGCTTCGGTGATTCTTGCTGGTTCACCCTCAATGAATTGGACGCGGCAGCTCGTGCATTTCGACTGACCGCCACAAGCATGTAGTTGATCTGTGCCAGCTTCGTCGACGAGTGCCTGGGTCAAACGTTTACCGGCGGGGACTTCGAATTCACCGAGACCTTCGATGGTTAATTTGGGCATCTGCGTTTTTACCTGACGTGAATGGTTCTTAGTTGTTGAGGAAATGTTGAATCAACCAGCAATCGCTGGTTTTTTCGTGCGTGGTATTGTCAGTAACAGGCTAGCGGTGGAGCGAGCTCCGCGGTATTCGGATCGCGATCGTCTTCCCCGTCATCAAGGTGTCTTTGTGTTTTTGGGATCTATGGGCTTAGGTTTGGTTGCTGGTGTTGGGCTTGGTAATGGTCGGCCGGTACTGGGATCTGATTCGAGGAGCATTTTCGGATTCAATTCCTCGCTCGCGTGTTGTTGGATCGCCAGTCGGAAACGTGCTTGTTGCACCTGCTTGTTGGCGATTGCGACATCATAAGCAATCTGCTTCAGGCTATCCGATGAACTGTACCCTTTGGCGACCAGTCGTTCTAGATGACGCTGTTGCTGCTTCTGTTCTTCCAACACCTGCTCACAATAGAGCACCTCCATTTCTAGGGCGATCAATCGATCAGCGTGTGCGAACTTGGACCTTTCGCGTTGCTCCAAGGCTTGCACGTGATCAAGCCGGTGCTGGGCTAAAAGGACATCTGTAATCTTGCCCTCGGTATGGAGTCTTTCGCTTTCCCGCAATTGGGCGGTGGCGAATTCGACACCGGCATCGGCTTCAGCCATCGTGATGAGCGGGAGCGGTGAACTTGTTGCGGCCTTTCTTTCCAGCCGGGCCAGCCGATCTTCGATGATTCTTAGTGCTTCTTCGAGTCGGCTGATTTCAGTTTGCCTTTGCACCCGTTGTTCACCGATTTGTGCGTTTTGGATATCGAAGGTTCCTTGCAGTCGATCGCGACGCAATTGAGAGGCCGTTTGCGAGACGGCAGCATTCTCAGGTAGGCACAGGCAAGCAAGAACAACGAGCAGAGAGATTGGACGAACCATAGAACCGGCATCTTCTGTTGGGGTGATGGATTTTTGAATCATACCCGCCCTCACGATTCGGTTACCAAAAATTTGTCGGTCGCTGACGGGGGTTATCGATAAGAGAATTGGTGAGAGCCCCTTAGTTGGTGATCAGAATTCTGGCTGTTTAGGGAGGGCGGCTCATCATTTGGTCGTGGTCGATTGTCGCAGGCTCTGCTGGAACCACCGTGCTGTTGAGTCGATCGCCGGCAGCAGATTTCTGCTTGTTTTTTTCCTGATCCCCCCTCGCGATACAGATTGGAACATTTCTGATTGGGTGCGTCTCGCAGCACGCCATTTTCAATACTGGGCATCGATTTTGGCATTCGGGGGTAACGCATTTGAATGCTACCGACTGGCCGTTCTCGCAGTTTTCCATTCTTTTACGGTCGGCGGCGGTGGTCGGCTTGCAAATAGTATCGACGAGCGTCCTGTGCTGAAAAGGCTGCCGATCATCGAATTCGGTTGGTGGACCCACCTCGCGGAATCGGGAACGATTTTGGGCGATTCTTGCGGTTCGTTAACCAGCTGCTTGAACAACGCATTGAGATTGAAACGCAACCTGAGTCAAGATGTCAAAGATTGGGGGCTCGAGCGGTGACGTTTTCAGGGGAACGATCGGCAATCGATTGGGACAGGGACTAACTTACTGACGGCAAAGGTTGTCATTTCACCCACGAACGTCGTTTGATTGACTTTTCCTTGGTGGTCAACCCCTGCCATAAATAATTGGCCATGGTAAACTAACGAATTGGCGTCGGCCGCGCAGGAAAGCCCACGTCTGGAATCTTCTTCGCATTGGATAGCACGGTATGAATTTGATGTCCGACGACGTCATCGGGGACTTTGGTTTATTAGTTGCTGAGGCGGCCGAGCGGTTGGTCGATTCCCATGATGAGTCGCTCGACAAGCGGGCGGCAATGATGACGATTGAATCGCCGACGATTCATCAAATCAATGAGTCGTTTCGTCTCGAATTCAGTGTGAAAGGTAATCGTCAACGGCCGGTTGCATCAACGATCGAGATTATCGTCAGCAAGCAGCGCGACGAAGACACTACTTCGTTCAATTACGGTGTCGATGAGTTGACTGTAAATGCCGTTCCTGGGTGTGATTGTCGGGACTTTCAGGAAGATGAGACGGAAGGTTGTTGTCACTCTCTAGCGATCGCTTGGTGGCTTCAGGAGCAGCTAGGACGTCGTTCCGTCTCGGATGTGCTCGAGTTTTTTGGTGAACTGAAGGTCGACGAATTGGCTTCCGGCCGCGATTTGGTCGACGATTTGCTGCGAGTTGCTTCCGATGCGGTTGCCGAGCCAGAAACGCCCGACACGACGCGGTTACAGTGGCGTGTCGGTTTTAGTAATTCTCGCTACTACAGCCCAATTTCTATTAAGCCGTATGAGCAGCGGCCACGAAAGAATGGCAAGGGTTGGACGAAGGGTAAAGAGATTCGCCCTTATGATCTTTTGCGGCGTGATTTCACCCCCCGCTTAGTCGATGGTCGGATCGCATCTTTGGTTTCTAAGCCGAGTTATTCATTCGAAGAAGAGCATTATGATGAATTTCGTGCGCTAGTGCAGTTAGTAGGCCACCCATGTGTAGGTTGGGATGACGCGAAGGCGACGCCGATTACGGTTCATTCAGCTGAGTTGACATTCCGGCTTGAACCAGTCGAGCGAGAAGACTCGGGCGAGATTGAAACTGATATCGCTGAGCAGGTGGCAGGCAATGATGTTGAGGAGGCCGATGACGAAACGAAAGCTGACGTTTTATTTCGGCCACACTTGGCGGTCAGCGGGATGAAAGTCGACATCAGCCAGTGCCAGATGATCTGCGGCCAAGCCAGTGCAGTGGAGCCCTTGATTGCATTGGCTGATAAAAAGCACAACCGCCTGATTCTTTGCACATTGCGCGATCCGCGAGCAACCGACATTATTTCAGTGCTGCTCGATTCCTCGCTCGATGAGGTGTTGCTGGATTCCGAAGCGGCATCACGTTTTGCGGTGGGATGTGGCGCGTTGGATTCGTTGCTGCATGTCGGCCTGCCATCACAATTGGCTGGCCCGATCGAGGAGATTGAAGCGGAGTTGGTGGTCGAGTTACGACCACGTCTCGGCGCCGGGGTGCACGTCGCCTTGGGAATGCATGATGAACGCTTCCGCGATTTATTGGTGCCCGGGCACGCTCCTCAAATTGTTCCCTGCCTGACCGATGCTGGCCCAGTGCGGCTGAGACGTGATCTGGAACAAGAGAAACAGCAGGCCGATCAGATTCGCCAACAGTTTGAGCTTGATCGCTTTACCACGGATGGGTTGTACGGATGGATCGCTGAAACCGATGAGCAGGCTTTGGAATTGCTGGCGGCATTTTATAACGGCGGTGAAAGTACGCCCCGATTGATTTGGCCGGAAGGTGAGTCAATTCGTGTACGAGGAGAAATTACCCCTGGTGCCCTGCGGGTTCAGGTCGATGATGGTCGGGACTGGTTTGGTCTGAGTGGTTCGATCTCTCTCGACGGTCGGGAAGTGCCGTTGGCTGAGTTGTTGGCAGCAGTCCGTGACAACCGGTCGCTGGTCCAAGTAGGCGATCGTCAATTCGCTCGGATCAGTGAACAGTTTCGGCGTCGACTGCAGCAGCTGGGTGATGCTTTAATTGCCGAGCGTGGTGAATTGAAAGTCGCGGATGCCGCTGTTCCGGTGGTGCAGGAACTGATCAGTACCGATGTGCCGTTGGAGGCCTCTGCACGTTGGCACGACTCGCTGAAGCGATTGGAGGATTTAGCTGCTTGGACTCCTCAGCAGCCGAAGGATTTGGATGCCACATTGCGGGACTACCAGCTCGACGGTTATCAGTGGCTGTCGCGTTTGAGCGCTTGGGGCGTTGGTGGAGTGTTGGCCGATGATATGGGTTTGGGGAAAACCGTTCAGACGCTTGGTGTCTTGGTAAACCGTGCTGATGAGGGGCCGGCATTGGTGGTCGCACCGACCAGCGTTGGCGAGAATTGGGTACGGGAGACCCATCGGTTTGCTCCCAACCTGTCGCCCCACTTATATCGTGATGCCGATCGTCAAAAACTCGTCGAGTCAGCTGGTCCAGGCGACTTGGTTATTGTCAGCTACCAATTGTTGCAACGCGACGTGAAGAATTTTTCGTCTGTCCGCTGGAACACGTTGGTCCTTGATGAGGCTCAATTCATTAAGAATTCGCAAACCAAGACCTCTCAAGCGGTTCGGTTAATCGAGGCGAATTGGAGGATCGGTTTATCGGGGACTCCACTGGAGAATCATCTCGGGGAGTTGTGGAGTTTGTTCCGCACGATTAGCCCTGGGTTGCTCGGTTCATGGGACCGTTTCCGTAACCGATTCGCTGAACCAATCGAGCGTCACAGAGATCCCGATCGTCGTGAATCTCTTGCCAGGCTGATGCGGCCCTTTATCCTGCGACGTACCAAGAACCGTGTGCTGAAAGAGTTGCCACCGCGAACGGAAATTACACTGCAGGCGGAACTGAGTGCCGAAGAACGCAAAATTTATGAGGACACGCGTCTGTCAGCCTTGGCCGAACTCAATGCAGCAGGCGAAGCTCAGGGGCAGGCGGGCCAGCGGCGAATTCGAACGCTCGCTTGGCTGACTCGTTTGCGGCAAATCGCTTGTCATCCAAAGTTAGTCGATCCGAGTTGGGGTCAAGGTTCCGCGAAATTGACTTTGCTGATGTCGTTGATCGACGAGTTGCGTGAAGGCCAGCACCGGGCGCTGATTTTCAGTCAGTTTGTGAAGCATCTTGATGTGATTCGCGAGTCGTTGGACAAGAAATCGATTGACTATCAATACTTGGTTGGGGCGACACCCGCGAAAGAGCGGCAGCGTCGAGTTGATGCATTCCAAGAAGGCGAAGGTGAGTTGTTTCTCATCTCTCTCAAGGCGGGGGGGACCGGTTTAAATTTGACTGGAGCCGATTACGTGATTAACCTTGATACGTGGTGGAATCCGGCGGTGGAAGATCAGGCGACCGACCGGGCGCACCGAATCGGGCAAGAACGACCGGTCACTGTTTACCGGTTGGTCGCGGAGGGGACGATCGAAGAGCAGATTTTGGAAATGCATGCCGACAAACGCGAGTTGGTCGCCGGCGTGTTAGACGGTTCAGATCGAGCTGCCAAAATGAACACGGAAGATCTGATCAAATTGATCAAAGAAGGTGCCATCTAGTCGCGATCATTAGCCGCGACCGGAGGTAGGGGGTCAAGCAAATGCCTCAAGGGCCAACTGCGGCTGGCTGATGGCGACGGAGCTGTTTGAAGTTGAAAGTGCTGGCAGGATACCCGCTCGAACCGCGGTGCTCGGTTTTCAATTGACCACTGTTCCTCGCTCCAATGTTTTTTGGCGCGGCGGCTTAAATAGGTCACGGGGTTCAGGGTCAGGATCTTGGATCCTGTCTCGTTTTATTGGGCAACAGTATGACCAGACGTGTCCCAAGCCCATTCGATACTTCTACGCAGTGGCCTGATTGAAAAAGTGATCTGATTGATCAACAACCTTTGGTTGTGTTGGTCTCGCCCATTCGGTACTATATGAACGTTCACTGGTTTTTGGTGGCGGTGCCCGGGTGTTAGATACGCAAAAAGGCGAATACTCCAGCATTTCGAAGGAAGGATTGAGCGGATGGCAAAGAAAAGCAAAGCGTCGGGGAAATCCAAAGTCGATCCCGGTATGAAAGCAATTCTGGAGCGGGAACCGGGGTTAAAAACAACCCTCGAGCAGATCGATAAGGCGTTTGGCGATGGGGCAATTATGCCGCTCGGCGCGTCGCAGCAATTGCAAATCGATGGCATCCCAACCGGCAGCCTTGGGTTAGATATTGCACTCGGTGGTCAAGGAATTCCACGGGGCCGCATGATCGAGGTCTTTGGTCCAGAATCGAGCGGTAAAACGACGCTCGCGTTACACATCGGTGCTGAGGCTCAGAAACGGGGCGGGATCGCTGCCATCATTGATGCTGAGCACGCATTTGATCCGAGTTGGGCAAAAAAAATTGGGGTGGAGCTCGATACGTTGTTGGTCAGCCAGCCCAGCAGTGGTGAAGAGGCCATGCAGATCTGTGAGATGTTGGTCAAGAGTAACGCAGTGGATGTCATCATCGTCGACTCCGTTGCTGCACTGGTCCCGAAAAAAGAGCTCGAAGGTGAAATCGGCGATAGTCACGTTGGTTTGCAGGCAAGATTGATGAGTCAATCGATGCGAAAGTTGACCGGCGCGATTGCGAAAAGCAAATGTGCTGTCGTTTTCATCAACCAGATTCGTGAAAAAGTT
>JAYZAR010000385.1:0-8283 GCA_036339635.1 Planctomycetota bacterium
GCAGCGATTCTTGCGGCGAGTTCGAATGGGAACCAGCGGAGGAATCGCAACCTATCGCCCCGGTGAACCGCCTAGTCAAACCATGACTGCAGAAGCGTTAGCAACCCGATTACTCATTGGAGAGAACGTGGACTCCGTTGAAATTGCGGAGGCTGAGGAATACTTGCTAAAACGCTTGCCTGGTAACGGTCAAGACAACTATTACTACTGGTACTACGCAACACTGGCTTTACATCAACTGCAGGATGATGCGTGGCGGCTATGGAACGGATCACTCCAACGACGACTCCTGGCGACCCAACAGAGCGATGGAAGTTGGGCGGCCGACACGGTCTGGGGAGGATATGGCGGCACTGTCTACACCACTTCGATGGGAGCTCTGTGCCTGGAAGCCTACTACCGACATACGATACGTCAAAACAAAACTCGAATTGCTGATCAAACAGGCATGCGAAGATGAGTCCTGATTTGCTTCGGCTAGCTTTACAGGATCAAGCACGCGAGCTGGGTTTTGAACAATTTGCCGTTGCACCGGCCATTGAGTCCGTCGGTTATTCGGATTTACTTCGGTGGATTGATGCCGGCTACGCAGCCGAGATGGATTACTTTCGCAATCGGCAAAACGCTTATCGTCATCCCGATTCGGTGTTGGCGGGAGTCCGTTCAATCATTGTCCTGACCCTCCCATATGCGGCTGCGAAGGAGTCACCGCTGGATGCACATGAAGGTCGAATCGCCCGCTATGTTTGGGGGCATACTGATTATCACGACATCATTCACCCCAAACTTAAAAAACTCTGCCGCGCAATTTGCGAAAGCGACACAGACGCTGCGGCACGTGGTGTGGTCGACACCGCTCCGCTGATGGAACGGGAAATCGCGCAACTGGCTGGCTTGGGGTGGCGTGGAAAAAACACTTTGCTTCTCAACAAGCAACATGGAAGCTATTTCTTCCTGGCGTGCGTCTTAACAAATCTGGATCTACCGATCGATTCGCCGCATTTTTCCTCGCACTGCGGTACTTGCACAGCCTGCCTGGACGCCTGCCCAACAGATGCCTTTCCACAAGCAGGTGTGCTCGATGCCAGTCGCTGTATTAGCTATCTAACAATCGAACACCGAGAGAGCATCCCGGTTGAGCTAAGGGATGGCATTGGCGACTGGCTCTTCGGCTGTGACGTGTGCCAACAGGTTTGCCCGTGGAATCGCCGCCCGTCGCGATCCGCAGAACGACCTTCCACGCCATTGGACCGCCTTTCACTGTGCGAACTGTTTGAATTAAGTGACGATGAGTTTCGGCAGCGTTTTCGAAAAACACCCCTATGGCGTGCTCGCCGTCGCGGCATCCTCCGTAACGCTGCGATCGTGCTTGGAAACTCCCGTGACCAGAAATCGCGAGCCGCGCTTCAGAGGGGATGCCGCGACGAAGAAGCCCTGATTCGAGAAGCGTGCGAATGGGCGCTGAAAAAACTTAACTCCTAGACCAAGTAGGTTCCAGGCCGCCCGCGTCATTCGTCAAACTTCAGAACCGGTTCCATCGCTTGAATACAGAAATCGATGTGCTCATTCAAGTCGACACCAAGATCTTCCGCACCACGAGTGATGTCATCACGGTTTACCGCCGCCGCGAACGACAATTGCTTCAGCTTTTTCCGAACACTCTTCGCTTTTAGACCTGCGAGTCTTGTGGGACGCACCATCGCACAGGCGGTGATGAACCCACACAATTCATCGCAAGCGTAAAGGGCCTTATCCATCTTTGAAACACGCGGGCAATCCGTCAAATAATCTGCGTGTGATTTAATTGCATAAATCACGTCCTCGGGGTAACCACGTTCGGCGAGAATGACCGATCCTTGCAAAGGATGGTCGGGCGGATCTGGCCATCGCTCATAATCAAAATCGTGCAGAAGTCCCACTTGTCCCCATTTCTCCTCGTCTTCGCCGAACCTAACGGCGTAAGCGCGCATCGCCGCTTCGACTGCTAACATATGGCGAATAAGGCTCTCCGATTTCGTATACTCCTGTAACAGCTCAAAGTCGTCTTTACGTGACAAATCGATAATCTCCGTTATAAATTCCGTTAGGAATGCATGCTTAGTATTGGGAAAATGGCCGGCACTCTTGACGGGCTGCCCGCCAAAATCGCGGGAAATTTGCCGTCCGCACAGATTCTTCAAAACAAAGGCTCTTTGCAGAAAGAGCCGAGTCCAAGGAACGAGACGTCATGACCTTCACACGGAACGCCGATTGAACGAATCGCAGCTTCCATCAAACTGAAGTTCCCAGCTTAGATGCTTTAAAGCAAGCGTGCGACGATTCGCATCTGCTTCACAGTGCTTATCCTGCATCAAAATACCGGAAGCCAAGGTGTGCACCAATGAGGGGTGAATTAAACCAAGATCAATATCAGCTTCAGGTACTGGTTGTCGAGGATAGCTTACCATTTGCAACGTGGATCATCGCCCAATTGAACACGGGATTCACGATGCCGCACCAAGTTCATTATGCTGGTACTTTGCCATCTGGAGTCGAGTTGCTGAGGCGAAAGGCGATCGACTTGGTGATCCTAGATATGCACCTGCCTGATGGCAGTGGGCTCGACGTGTTCCAAGCGATTCACAAGGCCGCCCCAGAAGCCCCGATCGTGATCCTAAGCGGCGACGATACCGAGGCAATCGTGACGGAGGCGGTCCGTTGCGGCGTGTAGGACTATATCATCAAAGGCTCGGATAACAGCAATCAATTGATGTGGTCGATTCGGTTTGCGATTGAAAGAAAAAACGACTCCACGCAGAAGCCGAACTGCAGGCAGGACGCATCATCCAACAGAGTTTCTTGCCCAACAAATCACCATCGATTGATGGCTACGATATAACCGGTGCAATGTACCCTGCGATTGAAACCGCTGGCGATTACTATGATTTTTTTTCCACACTGAAGGAAGACGGTTCATCGGTCTGTGGGATTGCGGTCGGCGACGTGGCTGGCCATGGCTTGGGACCGGCCATGACCATTTCCGAAACCCGCGCTTGCTTGCACTCCCTCGCGTTGCTGGAATCCAATATGGCTCGGTTGCTTGAGCTTACAAACAATGTTTTATGCTGGGATCGGAGCAACCGTTTCGTGACACTGATGCTGGGCTACCTGGATCAAAAGACGCATCAATTTTGCTATGCCTCTGCAGGCCATCAGGGGTGGCATCGATCAGTTGACGGAACGGCCACCGAGTTGCCAGCCACTGGTATCGTGCCAGGGGTATTACCGGATGAGACCTGGGAGGTTGCCAAATCACCTCCACTGGAAAACGGTGATTTGTTAGTGCTCATGACCGATGGGATCGCAGAAGCTGCAGCTCCATCCGGCGGTGATTACGGCAACGAGAGAGCTCTCGATTTCTTGCTGAAGCATCGCGATCGTGATGTGGACGAGATGGTGCAGGCCTTGCGCGACGACCTAACCAATTTCGTTGGATCGCACCCACAGCCAGATGATATGACCATCGTGTTAGCGAGGCGGGTGGAGGATTAAACCCAATCGTTCCTCGGCGATCAGCTAGGCCGATCGCTTCTTTTCGTCAGCAGAATTGAGCTTGTTGTACAGCGTTTTTAGGCTGACACCCATTTCTGCCGCGACGGCAGGTTTGTTTCCATCGTGCCGTCGTAACGAATCTTCGATCGCGATCATTTCGAGCTCCCTCAGCGTTTTGGGCTCCGAATCGCGAATCTCTTTCCGCAGTTGTCGTTTGCCGAAATGTTGTGGTAAATCGTCGCTATCGATCGGCAGTGATTCGCATAAGATTGCCGCATGCTCGACCACATTTGCCAACTCACGAACATTACCTGGCCAGCTGTGCGACTTCAATCGTTCCATAGCAGCTTCGGTAAACAGCTGCTGATCAGCTCCATCACTCCGATGTCGACGCAACAGGTGCTCCGCCAAGACAGGAATATCCTCGACGCGCTCTCGCAACGCGGGCACACATATCTCGAAAGTATTAATGCGGAACATCAGATCTCCGCGGAATGTTCCTTCCTCAACCATTCGCTCCAGGTCTCGATGGGTCGCGCAAATCACGCGGACATCGACTTGAACGATTTGGTTGTCCCCAAGCCGCCGAATTTCACCCGTCTCCAAGACGCGGAGAAGTTTGGCTTGCATCGCAATCGGAAGCTCACCAATCTCGTCGAGAAAGATGGTTCCGCCATCAGCGACTTCGAACAACCCGGTACGCGCCGTGTCGGCGCCAGTGTAAGCCCCGCGACAATGGCCGAATAACTCACTCTCAATTAGGTTTTCGGGAAGCGCACCACAATTGATCGCAACAAGAGGCTGCTCGGCCCGTAACGATGATTGCTGAACCGCACGGGCAACTAATTCCTTGCCGCACCCCGTCTCGCCACGAATCATCACCGTACTTTCGGTGGGTGCCACTTTTGCAATCAAGCGTTTCACCGAATCCATCGCGGCACCAGAGCCGACGAGCGTCGAATCACCTTCGGCGCGACGCAAGCGGTGTTCGAGTGCTGCGAGCTGACGTCGATTGTGCCGTCGCTCACCAACACGGCCCAGCAATCCCGCCAACTCAGCTAATCGGCATGGCTTTGTCAGGTAATCAAAGGCTTGGTATCGCAGAGCTTTGATTGCCGTGTCTTGACTTGGCTTGCCCGTCATCACGACCGCTTCAATTTCCGGTCGCAATTCTCGCGCCTTGCCAATCACCTCAATGCCATTCAGACCTGGCATGTCGAGGTCCACCAACAAACAGTCAAACGGCTCTTTCTCCAATGCCGCAACCGCCGTCAAACCATCCGGGCAGACCGTGACACGATAGCCCATTCGGGGCAATTCGGTTCGCATGAGCTCTTGTAAATTTTTTTCGTCATCAGCGAACAGGATGTGCATTCCCGTGGCGTCGTGACCTTCTGCTTTTCCGGATCGATTCATTGCAATCCCTCGCTATTGATATCCATTCCATTCGTTGCGTCGTTGCGTCCACGTCATTGCCGCTCACGCCACTAGTCCTTCACGCGACTCATCATTCAGCAGGAAAAGCGATTTTCCTGTTCCACCACCTAAGCCGTCCTTGCCGCCACACCGGTGCGTTGATCTCTGGTCGCATCAATATTCTTATGATTTTTTCGCTGTCCCTACATGGGATCTGCCTATGCATTGTGTTTCGGTTGTCAATGTTTCGTGATGACCTCCACCAAGTTTTCGCGGGACGAACTTAAGCGGCGTTTGACGACGTCTCCAACGTCGGTCGCCCAAGAATGGTTGGTGGCCGCTGTGTATCTTCGTCGGGGACAAGTGGCAGAGCCAAATTGAGTCGCGAACCGCAACCCTCTCCCTCGCTGTGGGCATTGAGTGTTCCTCCGTGCTGCGAAACGATTCGATAGGTAATGCTTAGGCCTAATCCTGTGCCGGTTCCATCGCTTCTTCGCGTGAAGAAAGGCTCGAATAGATGCTGCTGTACTTCGCGAGACATTCCGCACCCGTTGTCTTCAACTGCAATCTGCGCGTGGCCATCTCGTATTTGGCAGATCACATCGACTCGCCCGTTTGTGTCGACACTTTCCAAGGCATTGGTGACCAAGTTCAAAACGACTTGCCGGATTTCTTGTGGATTTACCTCAGCGATGACCGGGACGTCCGCGTGTAGCTGGATCGTCTTGCAACGAAACTTGCCAACTTTGCCAACCATCGCGATTACATCGCCCACCAATTCGGTGAGGTCCGTTGGAACACGGCGAACTTCGTTCAGGCGGCTAAAGTCGAGTAGTTTTTCAGTGATACCTTTGCAGCGATAGGCCTCATCTTCAATGCGCCGCAAATTAGTCGTAAGCACTTCACATAGCTCATCATTCAAACGTCGATCATGTGGTGAAGTCGCAGTGACTTCTGACCAGCGACTCTGAAGCGATTCGGCGCTCCAAGCAATTGATGCCAGTGGGTTATTGATTTCGTGGGCGACGCCAGCGGCCAAAAAGCCAACGCTTGCCAATTGTTCGTTCTGAATGACTTCGCGAGTTCGCTGTTGAACTTGGTGGTCCAGATCGGTGCACCAAGATTTGACCTGAGCCAATGCACCTTGAAACTGATCAGTCATGTGGTTCATTGCGTTCGCCAATTCACTCAATTCATCACCTGTTCCCAGGTCAATGCGATGATCGAATTGCCCGCCGGCAACCAACCGCGATCCGTCCAGCAGTGTTCGGAACGGCTTCACCACTAGCGAATGGAATAACCACAAGAGAACCGGAACCATCAGCACTGCCAAAATCGAACAGGTCAACGCCATGGCGATCCATTTATGATATTGCTGATCGACATACTTGCTGATTTTTACCATCTCCGCTTCAATCGTCTGCAGATGAGCTTGCGTTTGACTGTCCAAGGAAACAAGTTGACGCTGAAGTTCGTCTTTCGTTTCCAGGAGGCCTTTCCTATTGCTGGTTGATCGAATCGTGGCAAAGGTTCTTGCAATCGATTCGAGGCTCGCCGCTTGCTCCTCTACATTAACGAGAGTCGATAAACCCGCGCTGTTCAAAACGGTGTCATGCTTGTCAAGTTCGATCGGAAACGCCCATAACGCCAAATCGAATTCAGACTCCGATAACTGCTGATTGTCGATCAGCGATGACTCTTCGATCATCCCTGTTGGGGCAGCGGATTGCTTAAAACGATCGTAGGACTCACGCAGCGAGGTTGCATGTTGCCGCAATTCACCAGCGGATCTCAATTGCTCGGTGCGTTGCCGAATGGCATCGGATACCGGCCGATATTGGTATAGGCCCCAGATCCCACTAAAAGCGAGTAGCAGGACGATCGCAGACAGAAGCGCTAATGCGACCAACAATTTGATTCGAATAGGTCGTCTCTTCAGCACGCGATTGCCCTCCCTAGCACATTGCGTGAAACCGACAAAATCGTCCGGTCACCTTAGCCTTGCCTGCAACATGACACAAGACTCTTTCGACGTGGGGTAAAACGGAGGGACTGCCTTGCTGCACGACTCCGTGCGATCAGCGAGCTGGCAATTGAACCGCTCGTTGCCTATGAAAATGAGCAAATCGCAGTTGCATTCGTAAGGAGCGTTTTGCCTTCACACCAACAACGTGCACTGCCTGGTCGGTCGATAGAAGCGTACTGTAGGTGGGCCTGGTCTCACCCGGCTATCGTGATCGTGATGAACTGCCTTCGATTTGCTATCAAACGCCAGGCAATGCGTGTCTCCAGGTTAATCCCCAGGCCAAGTCCCCGGGCCAATCCAAGCCCAACCTTTTACACAGCTCCAACTCAGTTGGCACGCAAAGCGATTCACGACGACATCAGGTGGGCTAAATCCATCACAGCCAAGGGTATCGTTAGCTGAACGACTCATCTGGCTCATCAAGGCTCACTCCAAGGCCTTGCAGGACCTGCCGAACTTTTTCATCCAGCTCATCAATCTGGGCGAGTACATCGTCCTGCCGTCGCTCAAGTTCTTTGAGCAACTGGCCTGGTTCGATGGCTTCAGGGGGCGGGGAAGCTGGCGACATGCAATTGATTGGGTGTGGAGGAACTGGCCTGGAGTGCAACGAACGCCCGTGGTGAAAACCCAGGCACACCCTTGCATCGACCAATCCTCAACACATCGGCAGCCATGTTCCGGTCGCACCGGTCCGCGAAAGGAGGCAAACTTTGACTACCAGTAAACCTCTATCAGTCACGAAATTTCTGATGCCTCCCAGCATCCACCGCTTTGCTCACAGCCTGATTCGTCTAGCTAAACGTCTCAAAACTGGGACTCTGAATGCGGGCGCGTTGTAGAAAAGACTTCATTCGCCCCGGCAGTTAAAACGCTGGCGGTTGCATAACTCCGCTCCTTTCCATTTCCTCGGCCCGCCATGGTTCGACCATGGTCGACCTGCATGGCACTGCCCCCAAAAGAAGAACGTTCGAGCCGGTTTTTCCGTTTTTTTACCGCTTTACAGTGGCGACTCGCCCCTGTCTGTGGCGAAATCGAAGAGCGAATGGGTTTGGTTCCAATTTCAAAAAACGCGAAAGCGTAGGGAAAGCCATTGTCACTGGCGGGGATTGCTCGTTAAACTCTGACTTCGCGGAACCCTCGCCAGAGGCGGTGTTGGGTCAGTAAAGTTGCCCGTTCCAGCGGAGGGTGCAGTAGAGAATGACTTCGGAGCAGATATGGTTAGGCTAGTCGTTAGAGACAGAGAATCGATCCAAGAAGCAGTTCGTCGATTTCGCAAGTTAGTCGAACGAAGTGGTGTCAAAAAAGAGATG
>JAYZAR010000386.1:0-7438 GCA_036339635.1 Planctomycetota bacterium
TCTGGTAAGCCGTTGCAGCGACGAGCGAATGAACCAAGTCGCAGCGAAGAAAATCCCAACGAAGCGACTGGTATCCTTTTGGAGAATTGCCAGGCTGTTGTAATCGCTGGAAACCTGTTTTCTCGGGTCAGCGGGGACGCGGTCAGGCAGGTTGGTGAGTGTCGAAAAATTTTGCTCAATGGAAACGGGGAGCATCGAGCATCAGGTGACTGATTAGAGCAGCGGGTGATGAGATCATCGTGACAAATGCTGACCGAGAATTGGGCAGTGTTCCGGAGATCGAATTTTATGACGTCCGCGATTTTATGAGTGAGCGTGAATTTGCTTGCCAGGCCAGCCTCGCCTGTGATCCCGCCGCCCCGTATTCTTGGGGTCCTGCTCGCTTGGTCGGTGATCTTTCCCTCCGACGCGCGAACACAGATGCAAGGGGAGTCGCATCAATGCAGGCATGCCAACCAAATTTTCATCGATTCGGCAATTTGGCGGTGAGAAGTTGCTTAAAGCCGTTTTTACTGGTCAAGCGACTTTGGCGTGGGCGACTTTGGTGTTGATGTTTCTTCTGAACAGCGAATGATCGAGAGCCCCGCAACAGCAGGCTGGCCTTGTCGCGACACGACTTGTAGGTGCAGTTCATCAGCGATCGCGATGTTGGATAGATGCTGAACCTTGAATCGTTGACGTTGGTCACTCGGTTCCAGCGTGATGTTCTTGGCAGCGACCGTGTCGCCGATCAACAGGTCAAAGACGACTGGTTCCTGGTGTTGTGGACCGGCCGCCGTGAAGTAGAGATCAAGATCGTATCGCTCGGCTAACGTGGCGTCATTCCGAGGGGGGCGTTTGGTCTCAATCAGTAATTTCGGTGCTTTTTCTGCAGCTGCAGTGCCGGCGACTGCGACACGCTTGCCCGTGCCTGTGATCAAGAAGCAAATTGAGCCGCCCGATTTCCAGTCTGGTCGATCGATCACTTCTTGGATCAATGCTTTCAGGTCAGGCGTTTGCTGGTTGGGCCCCGATTCGTGTTTCTTTTTCCAAGCCGCAGGTTCCCAGGCGACTTCTGCGTTCGTCCGGGGACGCGACGAAATATCGTGGTCGTCCTCGCTGAATCGACGAGCACTGCCAACATTTTCGGCAGCGATGATCAGAGAAGCCTGGCCTTCAGAAGGTTCATTACAGGTGAACTGAATCGTCGCATTAATGATGGTTGCATCAGGCGATAGGTTGATGTTATTGAAGCGTAGTCCAATGTTTTGTGTCTGGTCGTCCTCGGACAGTTCCAGATCGCTGCTGGTGCGATTCACAGACCCTTGCTCGTTTTCTTCAGCATCGTCATCGATGTGCGAAACGGGGATCCCCTGCTTGATGCCGAATGACGCTGACAAGTTCAGGTTGATGCGAATGTCGGTGACGAACCGTGCGCCGGAGGCGAAGATCCATGGCGTGTCGCTGTCGGTCAAGGTGGAGGAGTGTCGCTGGAAAAATTCGGCTTCTTGATTGAATTCGATCCACATGGGTGGCGACTTACCTGCCACCACTGGATGCTCAACCCACAGCAATCCATTTTCGTCACGGCGATCGCCAGGTGCTCCAAAGTTGATTCCCAAGTGATTGACACGTTGACCAACCGATTGTTCTGAGGCTGCCGAATTCACGCTCCACAATTCAACGTCAGGCATGTGTACCAATCCCAGTGAGGTTTGGTTTTGATAAGCACAACTGCAGGTGCGGGTGTAATCTGGCGCGTTCAGGACACCATCAGCAACGACCAAATTGGAAGTGCATCCAGATTTGAAACCGCCCAGGTTGCCCGTGCCCGATTGAGATTTCAGGTCATAAAAACCAGCCGCTCCCGAGCGGAATGTGAGTAGATTTTCACTGGCGATGATATTGTTGCAGCCATAGGCGCGTGTCACTCGCCACGGTTGAAGCGTTCCGGTGAGCGGATTCTCAACCAGCTTTGGTTTGCCATCGGTCAGAAAGTACGCACCGGCCGAGTCTGAATAAGAGTTGGCATTCGTGATGATCAGGTCGTTATGCAGAATACAGGGGCCTGCGTATTTTCGTTGTCCATCTTTCCAACGAGTTTCCCCGGTGCGTGCATCATAGGCCGCCATTCCACGGTCGACCTCATCGTACAAACGGTCGCTCGCCTTGGCGCCAGCTTGTAACAGCACATTGTGCTTTTCAGAGTATCCCAGCCAAGTTCCAAAGATTCCTTCGCTGATCTGCCAATTCAATTCTCCGGTGCGATAGTCCAAGGCGACGATCCGGTATGTTTCAGGGCGTGCCAAGCCTCGACGCAACATCGCTTCTTCGACCTTTTTAGGATTTCGATCGAGGCAGTAGATTTGATCGCCGCCGGCGACGATTCCGTTGTGCCAGAAGCTATGATTTGCTGCGACTTGCCAAAGTTGTTCACCCGTATGTCGATCGAATCCAATCAAGCCAATGCTGGCCGCGCGATCCAAACTCTTTGCGCCGAATCCGGCTCTTGATTTTTTTAGATCCTTGTCGGCTGGGAACGTTAGGTGTTTGCGTTGACCATATTCGGCAAAGCCAACCCCACCCACCAAGACGTTTTTGTAAACACCGATATAGCCCCAACTTGGCTCTCCACCCGATTCGTCAGTCGGGATACGGAAATCGTTCACTGTTTTTCCGGTTGCCGGATCGAGGGCGTGACAGACATTTCCCTCGACGACATAAATACGATCTCGGGTGGCGACATAATTCGTGCCCCTCGCGTTCGCGCCCGGAATATGAACCTGGTTGTACTTGGGGTCTAGCGGCGTATTTTCGTAGGTGTCGTCGTAGTACAGATCGAAGGTCCCCAAGTCATTGAATTCACGTTTCCATAGGACGCGTCCGGTATATACATCCCGTGCACTGATCGAATTCATTCCTTGGATAAACAGTCGGCCACCAATCACTTGTTCTGGTGGGCCATGGCCATGCCGGGGAAGAACATCCATGTTGCTGCTGCCGCCAAACCACAGGATTCCCAATGGCAGTTTGACGCGCCGGTCGTCTGATTTCAGTGTGTTGGCGATACTCCCATATTGATGCGTCCAACTTGCGGAACCTGGCAAGGATCCTTCGCGTTTGATGACCACACCGAATGGAGCCTGTTCGATCGTGGCTTGTTCCAAGCCCACGTCGGAAATCTGCTTGGCAACTTGTGCGTGGTTGGATTGTGTCAGGACACACATCACACCACCGTAGGGGCGCACTGATTGGTACAAGTTTGAAAGTTGGTTGATCTCGAACGTGGGGCCGAGTGAATCGATGTCGACAAACAGCATGTTGGCAACGTACTGAGGAGCCTTGAAGGCATCAGCGCGACTGAGGTGGGCCGTAACACGACCATAGATCGACGCTTTGTCGAGTTCGCGTCGCATGCGATCTACATCAGCAGCGTGCTGGCTGACGATTGCAAGTTGGGTGAACGGCGAATTCGCAGCCAGTGCTTTCAATCCCGGTGATTCCCAGGAACCGTGCCAAATCGCGTAGCCCTCGGCATCGCCCGTTGCTAACAGAGTTTTAGCAACCTCTGAGGATTCGGTAGAGAATGCCAGGTCATTACTGGCTCGTGAACGGTCAATATCGTTTGTGGCAGGACGGTTTCCAAAAGCCATCAGTCGACCGTCTAGACTGACTGCAAACAATTTTTGATCGGCGACGATTAACCTTTGCACCGACACATTATTTAATTCAATCGTATCGAGTATTTGCGGTGACGCTCCGTCCTCACCAAGGCCCACGATCGTGATCGCGGATTCACCCGCAGCAACTAATTTGTTTCCGGCCAGGATCAGATCACCCTGACCATCGATCGGCAATTCCCAGACGATGCTCTGGTCAGCCTTACTCTGGTCAGCGTTGTACGCGCGAATGACGGGCTGCTCTTTGACCGACTCAGCCGAGTAAATGAGTTTGTCCGTCAGGACTGGCTCGCTCGGCATGAAGGCCGTTTTAACACCATCGTTCAGACGAAAGGCGCGGGTCCCTTTGCGACGCGTGTGGACAAAAAAATGTTTGTCGTTGGCGGTCACGAATGAGCCGCCGGTTCCCTTGCCACCGGCATTGATTTCAAAATAGCGTAGTTTTCCATCGCTGCGTTCAAACACTGCCGGTACGCTTCTGCCGCCAGGGACAATCAAGGCGTTCTCGGTCGCGACCAATGCACCTTGAGGTGCGACGCCTGCAAACGATGGAGCGCTGTGGGGTTGCTTGGTGTATTGCGAGCCCGTCGTGTCATTGACCCAGGTGACCTCGCCTTGGTCAGCATTCAACGCGTATACGAACGTCCCCATGAAGGGCCAGATGCTTGCAGCGAAGTAGACGACACCGTCACGGACAACCGGTCCACCTCGTGCCGGCCAAGCTGATGTGAATCTTTGGTTGCCGATGGCGTGTTGACCACTCGGAGCGCCGTTAAATTTCCAGATCAGTTTTCCCTGTTCCGCATCGACGCAATATAAGAACCCATCATCGCTGCTGAAATAAACCTTGCCTTCCCAACCGACCGGTGGTAACCGAACGGGAGCCTCCGTGTAGAACGACCAGAGTTCTTGGCCACTGTTGGTATCGAAGGCGGAGAGTTTGTCCGTATCGTTGAATCCGATGAACAGTCGACCATCCATCACAATCGGTTCGAAGACCCGGTCGTAGGTCATCAGATCGAGATTTAAAGGATCATCCCACGCTTGCTTGCGCGGTGTCAGGTCGATGGACCAAGAGAGTTGGGGGGCATCGACGAGCGTATTGGTGGACGCCGCACTACGAGTCGCATCGTACCGCCACATCGGCCAGTTATCGGCTCGGCCACTCGCCGAGAGACAAATCCAGCACAGGATTGCCGGCATGGTGACGGCGGGAAGTGACGTAAATCGGATCGATGGGACGAAACGCTGGATCGAGATCGGCATGACAATTTGGTGCGAGAAACTTGGGCCGGCAATTTATTCCGCGGGCGTATCCGCAGAATCCATGACAGTATACTATCCGCTATCGCTTGATCGGCGATTTCCGAGCTCGCGATTCTTGGACTGCCCGCAGATCAGCGTTTTGCGTGCCATCCACGGAATGGAATTTCGATTTCTTGTTTTAACCAGCAACCTGTTTTGCACACCTACGAATCTGCGGAGAATGAACGATGCGACGCTTGGCTTTCATGATGTTCGCCACCTTGGTAATTTCGCTGTCAGCTACCCAGTCGAATGCTGCGAACGATTGGGTGGCCTTGTTTGATGGCAAGACATTGGATGGTTGGCAAAAAGCTGATTTGGGGAAAGCCGAATACAAGGTGGTTGATGGCACGATCTACGGAAAGACCGTCGAAGGCAGCCCAAATACTTTTCTGGCATCCAAGAAACAGTATGGTGATTTTGAACTCGAATTCGAAGTGAAAGTTCACGACAAATTGAATTCAGGGTGTCAGATTCGTTCACGTGGAAAAACTCAAGCCGATGTGGATGAAGAGGCAACACGGACCGGAAAGAAAAATCGCAACAATCAACTCGGTCGTTTTCATGGTCCGCAGGTCGAAATCGAGGCGAGCCCTGGGCAGGCCGGTTACGTCTATGGCGAAGCGACGGGACGTGGTTGGTTGTCGCCCGAGCCGCAGGACAAGAAGCACTCACACGACCACATGAAAAACGGCGAGTGGAATCAATATCGAATTGTCGCCAAAGGACCGCGGATTCAAACGTGGATCAATGGTGAAATGGTGGCGGATCTGACCGATGAAGCGAGTTTCAAGTCACATCCCAAAGGCCACATTGGCTTGCAGGTGCACGGCATCAAAGCGGGAACCGGCCCTTACGATGTCGCTTGGCGAAACATTCGTATCCGCGAGCATTAATCACTTGTGGTGGTGTTTGCAGTTGGCGTTGTGGGGCTCGCTGGTTTACAGGACGGTCTCACGATCTCTTTTGCGTCTTGTGTTTTGTGTGCAGCAGTGGTTGATGGATGACGAATCACGATTTGTATTTCAACCACGCCGGAACGAGTTGGCCGAAACCGGATGTTGTGTCAACTGCGGTTCAGGAAGCGATGTCTGCGCCGCCGATTCACTGGGCTGGGCAATTTGAACAGGCCCATCAGCAGATCGCGGGTTACTTTGGTGTTCAGGATGCCAAGCAAATCTTATTGACGCCCGGTTGCACCTCCGCGTTGGCCGTTGGCATCGGCGATGTCTTTGTGGCCACTGGAAAGCGTCTGTTAACCAGTCACTGGGAGCATCATGCCTTGCACCGACCGTTGCTGAAGCTTGCCTCCGCTGGTGTCTCACTTGAATACATTCCGTATTGTCCTGGTGATTCGACAGGGGAATCTGAATCAGCCATGGCGTTCGGTGCGGCCATCGACCTTGATTGGCTGCAGGCAAGCTTGTCCAAGCAGGATGTGGGATTGGTTGCCATCACGGCGGCCTGCAACGTCACGGGTGAACTGTTGCCTTATGAGGCGGTGATTCGGATGGCGCATGATAACGGGGCGATGGTTTTGATTGACGCGGCACAAGTGGTTGGTTGGTTGGATCTGGATTTTCCCGGTCTGGGCGCGGACATGGTCGCATTCGGTGGGCACAAAGGACTGCAATCCCCTTGGGGGATTGGCGGTTTGTATTTATCTGAACGCGCACAAATGGAATGCGTCTCAGCGGCATGTGCCTTGCCGTCTGCCGATCAAAGTGAAACGCCGTCACCACCGCGGCCCGGGTACTGTGATGTTGGTTCGGTCGACCAGATCGCGTTGGCGGGACTGCGCGCGGCGGTGATGCACTTGCGACAACAGGATTCGGGAGCACAGCTTTCCAGAGCACGCAACCAAATCGAACGAATTCACTCACTGCTACATTCAAAGGTCAAGGTGCAAGGTGCTGGACCAATGGAAGTGGAGCGTCGAATGCCAACACTCGCTTTTAGCGTGATGGGGGTTCCGAGCGGGCAGGTTGCAGCTGATTTTCGCCAGCATGGTATGACGGTCGGCAGTGGAATTCAGTGCGCACCGTTGGCTCATGAAACTCTCGGTACCGAGTCGACAGGATTGGTCCGTATTTCCGTCGGACTGGGACAACCAGACGATGAGATCGACGAGGCGATCGATCGAATGGCTTCGATGGCACTGCTGAAGTAGGCAGACGATCGAGCGGCGATCAAGTTTCTGTTGCCGTACGACCAACGATTCTCATTGCAAGAAAGCAATCATACCCAATCGTTTTATTCGTTCGATTTCGTTATAAAGGCGTTTCATCGGGGGCTGTAGCTCAGTTGGTTAGAGCTGGGGACTCATAATCCCTAGGTCGCGGGTTCAAGTCCTGCCAGCCCTACTTTTTTCGCCCGGGCGGCCGCCCGGCTTCTTTTATCCGGCTGCTAATCTGTTCGCTTGGATTGCTGAGATACACCCTGCCTGACCAGTAAGCCACGCAGCGTAGGTTGAC
>JAYZAR010000387.1:0-70141 GCA_036339635.1 Planctomycetota bacterium
ATTCGCTGTCGTGGACCTTCGGCGTTCTCACTGGACGTCACGCTCCCGAACAGCGATCGCGGCGTCAGTGATCCCCTGCAATGCCGCTTCCCGCAAGATTGGCTCAATGTAGCGATATTGCACGGCACCATCCGTACGAATGCGAATTGCCGCAGCTGATCCTTGCCGCTCGACCAAATCAAATAACACGTCCTTGAGAGCTGGCAAATCGACCACCTTGCCCCCAACCAGCCACTGTGCCTGACGATTCACGCTAATCGTCACCGGCGCCTGCTCTGGATCGAAGGGATCGAAGGTTGCAGCGGTCGGTAAATCCAGCGGCAACCGATTCTCCTGACGAGCTAGATGACTCGACACCAGAAAAAAAATAATCAACAGAAAAACCACGTCGATCATCGGTGTCATATTCGCGCCGACGCTGCGACGGTGGCTAGTACTCGGAACTTGCATGTGTGCATGTTACCCTACCAGAGGCGAAGATGAATCCATCCGCCCTTTCGATATCTGGTCAAAGTAGTAGAGACGCACTGCCTCCATGTCTGACGCCCTGACTTTCCTGAAAAATTTTGCTCGCCACCCAACTCAGGTAGGTGCGATCGCCCCAAGCAGCCAGGCTCTTGGGGAAATGATGGTAGATTGGTTTGACTGGGAAAAAATTCGCAACGCGGTAGAATTTGGTCCGGGCACGGGGGTATTCACCGAACAAATCGGAAACCGCAAACACCCGGATTGCAACTTTTTCTCGATCGAAAGATCCGCCGAGCTAGCCGCCAAAACACGAGCGAGATGCCCTGACGTCGTTGTCTACGAAGATAGCGCCACGCGAGTGGCCGAGCTTTGTCGCGAGCAGTCGATGGAACAGATTGATGCGATTGTCTGCGGGCTGCCTTGGGCGGCGTTCCCTGAATCACTGCAACGCGAGATATTCGATGCGATGCTAACGATGCTCCCTCCAGGCGGCCAATTTGCCACGTTCGCCTATTGGCAGGGTGTCATCCTGCCTGCCGGAATCCGTTTTTCACGAAGATTATCGGAAACATTTTCCTCGGTTGAGCGGAGCCCAACGGTTTGGCGAAATTTGCCCCCCGCATTCGTGTATCGATGCACTCGCTAGCTCAAATAGAGTCCCAAAATGGCATCCATCTGACCATCAGATAGAATGTCGACGCAGGACGCCATCTGTATCTGGGCGTGCCTTTCTAAACCCAATCAATTGAGTTTCTCGTGCGATTCCCGTTGATCTTTGCCGTGCTCTGGGTCCTCGGACTCGATATCGGCTTCGCCGATGAAATTTCCTTTAATCGCGATGTGCGCCCGATCTTGTCTGATAAGTGCTTCTCCTGTCACGGACCTGATGGGAAGCATCGCGAAGCAGACCTACGACTTGATGTCGAAAAAGACGCAAAAGAATCTGCGATCATCGCGGGAGATGTCGAGCTCAGCGAAGTGATTCTGCGCATCATCTCCACAGATCCTGACTCTCAAATGCCGCCACCAGATTCTGGTAAATCGCTAACGGCTGAACAGATCGAATTGCTCAAGAACTGGGTTCGCGAAGGGGCGCCTTACCAGGCCTATTGGGCTTACTCAAAGCCCCTGCCACAACGAATTCCCGACACCCAATCAAAATGGCCTCGCGATCCCATTGATCGTTTTGTCTTAACCTCGCAAATCAACCAGGGGATGGAACCCGCCAAAGATGCCGATCCGGTCACATTGATTCGACGCTTGGCGTTCGACCTAACCGGGTTACCACCAAGCCAACGGCAAGTTGAAATGTACGTCGCTGACCCAACACGCCAAACCTTTGCACGATTGGTGGACGAATTTCTCGACTCACCCGCCTTTGGTGAGCGAATGGCGATCTACTGGCTGGACCTCGTTCGATACGCCGACACAGTTGGATATCACGGTGATCAAGATCACAACATTTCTCCCTATCGCGACTACGTCATCGATTGTTTCAATCGGGATGTCCCGTTCGATGAATTCTCTCGTCAACAATTAGCAGGTGATTTGCTGGCGGGAGCGGACGATAACGATCTCGTTGCCAGCGGTTACAACCGCTTGTTGCAAACATCTCATGAAGGAGGTGTTCAGCCGAAAGAATACTTGGCAATGTACGCGGCAGATCGAATACGTAATTTGTCCGCGGTTTGGTTCGGTGCCACGATCGGTTGCGCACAATGCCACGACCATAAATACGATCCTTACACGATTCAGGACTTTTATTCGCTAGCCGCATTCTTTGCCGATGTTGATGAGGATCAGCATTTCAAAGTCGGTTCCAATGCGTTGCCGACTCGACGACCTCCTGAGATGGCTGTGTTGACTCGATGGCAACGCGAACGGCTGCGAACGATCGATCAGAAACTTTCAGAATTTCGCAGCGATTCAGTCAAATCCGAGAATGCCAAGCCAAGCAAAAGCACCAAATCTAAAGCCGCCACCATCGCGCGATTAGAACAGGAAAAAGCTCAACTACAGGCTGCGAAACGAACCACAATGATCACTCAGTCGACGGAGCCTCGCGAAATGCGGGTGCTGCCACGAGGCGATTGGTTGGATGAAAGTGGACCAATCGTGACACCATCGGTTCCAAAATTTTTAGGAACACTGCAAACAGGAGATCGTTATGCGAACCGACTCGATTTGGCAAATTGGTTGGTCGATGAACAGAAGGGTATCGGTGGACTCACGGCTCGCGTCATGGTGAACCGACTTTGGTTCTTATTGTTCGGTCGTGGAATTTCGTCTTCCCTTGCCGATTTTGGTGGGCAGGGTGAACCGCCAACACATCCGGAACTGTTGGACCATTTGGCAATCCAGTTTGTGCAAGACAACTGGAGCATCAAACGAATGATGCGGCGATTGGTTCTGACCCACACCTACCAACAGTCATCACAAGCTTCGCCAGAGACAATCTCAGCAGATCCAAACAATCTCTGGTTCGCGAGACAATCTCGGTACCGCTTATCCGCAGAAATGGTGCGAGATCAGGCACTTACCGTAAGCGGGCTATTTATCGCCGATGTCGGGGGCCCGAGCGTCCGACCTCATCAACCCACCGGCTACTATCGACATCTGAATTTTCCCCGCCGAGTTTATTCACCTGACCGTGGATCGGGCCAATACCGGCGCGGTGTTTATATCCATTGGCAACGTCAATTCCTACATCCCATGCTCAAGGCGATGGATGCACCCAGCCGCGAAGAATGCACCGCGCAGCGACCTCGATCGAACACTCCGCTGGAAGCATTGGTTTTGCTAAATGATCCATCCTTGGTCGATACTTCGATCGCGCTGGCGTCACGCCTGCTGAAACGACCCGCAATCTCAACACCTCAACGGTTACGTGAAATATTTCAAATCGTCCTCTCTCGGCCGCCCGATGAAACAGAGATGTCTGTGTTAACCGATTTCTTCACGCAGGAAATACAGCATTATCGTAACGCTCCCCAAGCAGCGACCCTATTGCTCGAATCAGCGGATGATTTTGTCGATACCGAGATGGTCGCGCCTGTTGAACTGGCTAGTTGGACAGGCGTTGCCCGTCTGTTGCTTAACGCCCATGAAACGGTGACTCGCCAATGAACAATCCAATCACACCCGACTTGTCAGTGGTTCAGCGACGAACGTTTTTAAAACGAAGTGGAATCGGCTTGGGCCATCTCGCTTTGACAAAGATGCTGGCGAACGATGCGGCCGCCGCCGGTGCTGATGCAAATGCATCCGGCCGATCGGATACGCCCCACCATTTGCCCAAGGCGAAACGCGTCATCTTTCTTTGCATGGCAGGTGGTCCCTCACATTTGGAAACCTTTGATTACAAACCAAAGTTAGCTGAACTCGACGGTCAGCCAATGCCAGATTCCTTTACCCAGGGACAACCTATCGCCCAGCTGCAGGGAAAACAGCTGAAGTGTCAGGGACCGTTGACGAAGTTCGCCAAATACGGCAACAGCGGTCAGTTAATTAGCGATTTCCTACCATTCCATCAAAAGATGGCTGATCAGATTTGTGTGGTTCGCTCCTTGGTAACAGAACAAATCAACCATGATCCAGCTCACACGTTCATGAACACGGGGACGGCTATCAGCGGACGGCCCTCGATGGGTTCTTGGGTGACCTACGGGCTCGGCAGTGAAACTGAGAATTTGCCTGGCTTCGTAGTGCTGACCAGCGTGGGTGGCCGTAATCCTCAACCGATCGCTTCCAGACAATGGTCAGCTGGTTTTCTACCCAGCCGGTTTCAGGGAGTCGAGTTCAATGGCAGTGGACAACCGGTCAACTACGTTCAGCCACCACCCGGCATTACGCGAAAGCAACAGCGACGCCTAATCGACGCAGTCGGCGCATTAAACCAACACCAATTGGACAAGACGGGTGACCCGGAAATCGAAACCCGCCTATCCACCTACGAACTCGCCTATCGAATGCAAACCTCGGTTCCCGAGTTGGCTGATCTAGCAGACGAACCCCAACACATTCTGGATATGTATGGAGCCAAACCGGGTGATGGTACCTACGCATCGAATTGCCTGTTGGCACGGCGATTGGCGGAGCGTGGAGTTCGATTTATCCAGTTGTACCACCGTGGCTGGGATCATCACGGTGGCTTGGTTCAATACATGAACACTTGCTGTGGACTGACTGATCGGCCAACTTGGGCGTTGCTTACAGACTTGCAGCAACGTGGCATGCTCGAAGACACCTTGATCATTTGGGGTGGTGAATTTGGTCGCACCCCAATGTTCCAAGGAAAAGGTGGTGCCGGACGCGATCACCACATCAAAGGTTTCTCCATGTGGCTGGCAGGTGGTGGAGTCAAACCCGGCTACAGTCACGGTGGCACCGACGAACTGGGCTATCACGCGGTGGATGATGTCGTTCATGTTCGTGATCTACACGCTACCATGTTGCACCTGCTTGGAATTGATCATCGTCGCTTCACTGTGCGGCACCAAGGGCTCAATATGCGGTTAACCGGTGTCGAGCCATCCCAAGTAGTACGTGACATCTTGTTTTAGTGAATCAATTGGATGAGTTCCGCCGATCGCTAACCATCGATCATCGACGATCGATCAATCGCCATAGCGAATCAGCCTGGCACTCTTTGCCTGACCCGACAAGGTCTATCCGCATCAACACGTCGATCGATTTCAACGGCATGCAACCTGTGTTGAATGCCTAGCGAAGCGATTAGTAACCAGTTGCCATTCCGTCTTTACGTGGCTCAGTTGCACCGTGCAGCGTACCCCGTTTCCAATCAATCCGAATCGCTTGGTAACCACCGTAACCACCTCCGGCAACTCGTGCGATCCGATGGCCGCGGGCGAGCAAACCACGAACGGCCTCATCTGGGATACCACTTTCTATGTTCACTGTTCCACTTCCATCCATTTCCGTTCCAGTCGGTTGCTGTGATCCAACGTGCCGTATCCGTGGTGAATCACCCGCCTGCTGCACGTTCATCCCAAAGTCGATCAAATTCACCAATATTTGAACATGCCCTTGCGGTTGCATGTCACCACCCATCACACCAAAGCAGAGCCAAGGCTTCCCATCCTTGGTCACCATCGCAGGAATGATCGTATGAAAGGGTCGCTTATGGGGCTCAAGCCGATTGAGGTGGTCTTCCTGCAAAGCAAATAAAGCACCGCGATTCTGGATTACGAACCCCACATCACCCGGGGTGACTTTCGATCCAAATCCGTAATAGTTACTTTGGATAAAGGAACAACAATTCCGATCTTTATCCACCACTGTTAAATAGACGGTATCGCCCTGTTGCAAAATGGGATCCCCTGCATCCACGTCCGAGGCAGCCTTGCGCAGATCGATCCGTTGTCGCTGCCGATCACCGTATGCCTTCGAGATCAATTCAGCGATTGGCAGTTCGTTGAAATCAGGATCGGAATAGAATTTAGCACGATCGGCGAACGCCAGTTTTTTAGCCTCAACAAATCGGTGCAAATACTCCGGATCCAACGGTCCCATACTGGCGATGTCGTAGCCTTCTAGCACGTTCAACATTTCCAGCGCGGCAATACCTTGTCCATTCGGTGGCAACTCCCAAACGTCATAGCCTCGATAGTTTGTCGAAACTGGATCAACCCAGGTTGAGGTGTGATCTGAAAAATCTCTCAGACTAAAATAGCCACCATGTTGCTGGCTGAAATCAACGATCCGCTTGGCAATTGAACCCCGGTAAAATTCCTCACGACCTCCTGCAACGAGGCGGCGATAGGTGTCCGCCAGATTCGGATTCCGAAAAAGATCTCCTTCGCGGGGAGGTTTCCCATCAATTAAATAGGTCGCCGCTGAGTCGGGGTAATCAGCGAATGCTTTGTCAGCACTGCTCCAGTAACCGGCAATGATCTCGCTGACAGGGAAACCGTTTTCGCCGTACGCGATTGCGGGTTGCAAGATCTTATCGAAACCATGCTTGCCAAATCGTTGATGCAATTCAAACCAACCATCGACACAACCAGGCACGGACCAAGAGAGCGGCCCCGTGATTGGTATTTGCTTGTGACCCTGCTCGGCAAATACCTTTCGAGTCAACGCATAAGGACTACGGCCACTAGCATTCAAGCCGTACAACTTTTCAGTTTTGGCGTCCCAATAAATCACGAATAGATCGCCACCAATGCCACAACTCATTGGCTCTACCAAGCCCAGCATCGCGTTCGTCGCGATCGCAGCATCAACCGCATTACCGCCATCTTTTAAGACGTCCAACCCAACTGACGCCGCCAGTGGGTGACTAGTCGCAACCATCCCTTGGGTGGAGATCACGGTAGAACGACTTTGATGGGGATCACCCACGGGCCGATCATAGGGACCGCCTGCAAAAACCGATGTACTAAACAAAATCCAACCCGAAAAAATGGCCCAACTTGTCACGGTTCCCAACCAAAACCCAGCTCTTAATCGCAACACGAATCTCCCCTTCAATAGCAAGAATTATGATCCAAGGCGACTCGCTGCCGGTGGATCGAGTACGACTATGACGTTGGCATGTCGCTGCAATGCGGAAGCAGGATTGCTCGGATCACAAACACCTACCAAAGCATCGGCGATCGCTGCGGCTTTTGATTCCCCAGTCGCCATCAAAACAATTCTTCGGGCTTCTAATATTGTTCCGATACCCATCGTGATTGCACGACGTGGCACCTCATCGGTGGATTCAAAAAAACGGGAATTGGCGTTGATCGTCTCCTCCGTAAGTTCCACCACACGTGTGCGACTTTCGATCGAAGAACCCGGTTCATTGAAAGCGATGTGACCGTTTTGGCCTATTCCTAACAACTGCAAATCGATCCCGCCGCTCTGAGAAATCCACTGCTCGTATTGCTTGGCGTATTGATCAAGATCAGCTGCCATCCCGTCGGGCACATGCGTATTCGCCGAGGAAAAACCCGCATCATTGAACAGATGGTGCTGCATAAAATAGCGATAACTTTGCGGATGATCAGAAGGCAATCCCACATATTCATCGAGATTAAAGGAAGTCACTCGACTGCAATCGAGATCTGCTTCGCGATGTTGTCGAATGAGTTCTCGGTAAACATCGATCGGCGTTCCGCCAGTTGCTAAGCCAAGGATCATCTCGGGCTGAGATCGTATGGCCAAGGCCAGCAAATCTGCGACATATCGAGCTGCATCGGTACCGCTATCGCAGACCACAATATTCGGTGAGATCATCGGCGTATTCATACCAATTCTTTTTCCAGGGATTCACTCACTATCAGCAATTGTTCATTCCACTGTTCGGATTCCATCTCCGACTGCAGTGCCGCTCGAAGATCGGGCCGGACGAACACGCGAACGCTCTTCACTTGATCGTCAAACTGCCGCTCGGCAAGTGCCGAGGCGACAGCAGACACATCGCCCAGAGTTCGCACCGCCCCATCTCGTCCAATCACATCCATGTTGATATCTACTTCCAGCTTGGCAGGTGGTGCATCAATTAAAATATCCGCTGCGTGGATTGCCAGTCCAGTGACTTGTGTTAAGTGCTGCGCTAATCGTTCCGCACACACTACTAGCCACCAATATGGCTTTCTCGCTAAACGTTGATGGACCAATCCACCATCAATAACGTTGAACTCGGCAACTCGTTTGTACAAGTTTCGAGTCGGACCAAACAATCCTTCCACCAATGGTTCAGCAACACTTCCTTCGGCGCTTCGCCGCAACATCACGATCCATTCGGCATCTGTCATACGCAAGGTGGAAATCAAATCCACACGATTTTGCAGTAAGAAAATTGACCTTTGCAGCATCGCCGTGGCCGAACGAACCGCATGATGCCAATACACCTCGCTAAACATCACGTACCGAGCAAACACCATCAGTTCTGCTGCCGTGCGGCCCTTTTCATCAATCGCCAATCGTGCTGATTGAGGATTGATGCGAACCGAACTAATCAATCTGCCAACATCAAACTGACTACCGTATGGCACACCGGCGTGCAAACTATCGCGCTGAAGATAATCGAGTTTATCAATGTCGATTGGACCGCTTAGGCAACTCGCTAGGAAGCTCATTGCAAAGGTTGCTCGCTCATCTGCAACACCATTGGGTTCCAGCAGATCGATTACTTGCTGCGAATTGCACAGCCAATCCTGCTCAATGCACTGGCCCAATTCGGAAGTGTCGATCACATCAGCGATCCGCGTCTCATGTTCGCCCACCTCACCCAATTGCATGTCTTCGATCGGATGGCAAAAGGGCCAATGACCAACATCATGTAACAAAGCTGCCAACACGAACGCCTCCGCCATCGGTTGGTCGATGCGCGACGTGAATTCGTCATCTGCTGAAAATCTAGCTATCAATCGCAAGGCGTTATGATACACGCCGAGCGTGTGCTCAAGGCGTGAGTGATTGGCCCCAGGATAAACCAAGCTGACCATTCCTAGTTGACTGATCGATCCCAGTCGACGCATTGGCGCCGTATCAAGTACTCGGCGAACGCGTGCAGACAACGGCACATCATCAGCGGGAGGAATTCGAACTAACGACCCGATTTGATGCAGCGAGTCTGTTTCCGGCAACATCTCGTCAATTCTCCTGCCACATTTTCTGGGCGGTATGTTGGAAAAGCGATAAAAAAATCATCAAATCCGTTGTCGACATCTGGAAAGCAATCGCCGATTAACCTGTCGCCAATTGGAACCCACAAACAACAGCCAACGCAAGTGTCACCAGCAAGTACAAGCCGGCGTGGACCAGTCCGTTTAAAAACTCCAGTTCAAAGGTCCCCACTGAGGCAAATGCACCCATTACCAGCATGATCGAAAAGATCACCCCAAAGACGACGTAAGACATCTCGGAGGCGGAATCTAGTTCCATGACATAGCTGGGAATAAAAGCGTAGACCAACCACAGCGCCGCCAAAATTACCGATAATATCAAGACGCGATTCCGTAGATCTGGACCAACGTAGGGTGCCAATTCAGAATCCCGGGCGAAGGTGTACCCGGCCCATACTAATGGCGGAGCAAGCAGAAGGGCACCAACAATCTTCACCGCCAACAAGCCGCCACCGCTCAGATCACCGCTACCACTCATGTACCGAACCACAAATGCCAACCCAAAGGCGATTAGGATGGCGGCTCCGGACAGCAATAGCCCTTTGCGTGTGACGTCCGTTTCCTTTCTTTTGAGGGGTTGGAGGACACTACGGCCGGACCGATCCTTCGGAGCACCGTCGTCCGGAGCATGGATGACGACTTCTTCAGACTTGTCCGGGACCTTAATCTGTTCCTTGCAATTGGGGCATGGACCCGTTTTGCCAGCGAACTTGTCACTGACTTGAAATCGCTTGAGGCATTTCGGACAGGTTACTTGAATCGGCATAAATCAGAGGCGGCGCCCGCGGGGGCCCTAACGGGAAATAAGGAATGGGTGAATTACGATCATCGACGAAAAATCCGACACCTAACGAGCAAGTGTCAAGCACTCATCATAACGATCAGTCCGATCGATTTTCAGCACACGTGGTGTTGTATCAGCCCGAGATTCCACAGAATACCGGCAACATTGGGCGTTCCTGCGTTGCTGTGGGCGCAAAGCTCTGGATCGTTCGCCCCACCGCCTTTCGACTTGATGATGCCAAGCTGAAACGAGCTGGACTCGACTACTGGCAGCACCTCGCATTGGGCGATGCGGCTAACTGGCAGGACTTGTTGTCCCAATTGGCTCCACAACGAATGTTCTTTTTTTCACGATTTGCCGAGCGAACCATCTGGGATGTCTCTTTTGAACGCGGAGATACCTTCGTTTTCGGAAGAGAGACATCGGGATTACCGGCAACAATCCTCGACCCAGCTGATTCCCAGGCTATTCGCCTGCCCACCAGCCAACATGTTCGGAGCCTGAATCTCGCAACCACCGTCGGAATTGTGCTTTATGAGCAGCAAAGGCAACTCCAGGCGTAAATCGATTGCTCATCAGGCATCAAAAACTCTGTCAGCTGCTACAATTTGGTTATGCAGTCCGCAGCCACCCCGCGCCGACGTCCACCGCAAATGAGCCTGGGCTTCATGATGTTGATGATGGTCATCTTTTCGGTGATGTCGGCAGGTTTGTTTTACGCATCCCGGGTTCCCGCGATCCAAGACGAAATCAATGTGATCGTATCGGGTAAAACGGGCACCAGCGGGGAAGACGTCGGTCGGATAGCACACATCACCTTTATTCTCTTCACCTTCACCTCGCCGCTGCTACTAGCCAGTGCACTCTGGGTGGTAATGATCTTTTTTCGATGGTTAGATCGCCGACGTGTCTAAAGCAATCAGCAGTCACTCAAGGGGATCAGCGGAGCGGTCCAAGTTGCACCGATCGGCATGTCCGTCTGCACGCCAGTCCGCGATTCCTCGACCAGCCCGTTGATACAATGATCAGGTAGATTTATTTCCGCGATCTGAAATTTGGCCCCATCCACGGTCAATCGAGTTTCACCTAATCCGGTAATCCGCCATCACAGATCCACCGCACCATGCCTCCACAAACCGTTTGGCTGGACTGTCGGATGTCGCAGACTCACGAATTACTGGCAGGCGGTTGCAGTCGATATCGAAGTCAGCCACCTGACTTGTCAAAAAGTTTGACGCCGGCTTTTCGATTCGCCGCAATGAAGTGGTTGCATCAAACAGTCTGCACAATTTGAAACAGCTTTGGACTCGTTATTTCATCGACGCTTCGGTTCGTTTCCGCTCTCGACTCCCCCGGCAAATCAATCTCATGAGTGGATCAGCTTATGCCCCTTTGACTTGCCGCGTTGTCGTCTCCATCGCCATAGTAATGACAATTTCAGTATTCAATGGCTGCTCAAAAGAGGATGTAAAGCAAGCCTTGGATGAGGCAATTGCGAAAACCAAGCAATTGACGAAATCCGCGGTCGAAGCAGTCGAAGAACGCTTGCCAGGGGATGGCAATATTCAACTCAAGATAAATCCACCCACTAGAACCAAGCAAGCGGATCTTGGGTTGATTGTAATCGGTGATGGTCGACCAAACGTCGTTCAAATCATGTCCTATGACCCATCGACATCTTCTCGGTCATATCCAGCGATTTTGCTACACGGCACCACTGACGCTTCCACGATCTCTTCACTCGCTGGTAAAACAATCCAATGCGATATGTATTTGTCGTCCGCCGCATCGGCACCGATTGCGATGACCAAGCCTGGTAAATCGATCTCTATCACATTTGGACCGCATGTTCCGGACGACAATGCGATTCGCGCAACGCTTGGGATGGCCAGTTTGATCGGTTCAGACGATACGACCGAGCAACCTCGAACACGCTCAAGTGGCGACGTTTGTTCGCCATCTGACAAATCCGGAATTTGAAAAGTTCATTTCCGACAGCTAGCTCCCAATTGCACGTCAAAGAAAAACCAGCCGCCGGCATCTACCCCAATTTTGCTTCGCGGTTCAACGGGGAAAAGGTCTTGGTGCGCGCGAGCATTTCCGAACCAGCAAATTGGATGGTGCAGCGGGCATCCTCATACTTAGTCGGCAAACAAGTATCAGAACAGACAGTGCTACGGCTTTCACCGACTAGCAAAACAGCGGTCGTTCTTTCCGACTTACAGCATTTCGACAATGTCCCAATCGGCATGCCGATCGATCTGGAATTTGCTGATCTAAAAACGGCTGTCTTGGTGGATGATCAGCACGAACCATTAACATATGATTCCGCTAAAGCGATTTCCGCGGCTGAAATGAACGACTTCTTGGCCCTCGGCGGCATCGTCGAACCGGTACATCTTGAATCAGTCGTCACTCGATTTACCTCGTTACCAGACCTCGTCAGCCCGCTGGTTCCGTTGGGACGGATGCCAGAATTAAAAGAGGGTGAATCCCCGTGGGCAAGTGTTCGTTGGCGACTGGATATTCAACCGACGTGGGCAAGCCAACGATTCTTTACGGTACGCAGGATCACACAATAGCAGTGCTATTGATTGGGATCGGTGCCATAATCTCAATCGTCCCGTGAATCAAAACCTTCGGACCACTGCTTCGCTGAGTTCTCCCGAGCCATGCGACGCATCCCTGCGCGTCGTGCCTGCTCAGACAACGAATCCCCTGCGGCGCGGGCCATCGCGTTGGGTAAGATCTGACGCAGTGCATCGGTTGACCCACGTTTAAACGGGCTTCCTACCACCGAAGTCCATCGTTGCGCCTTACGAAGGCGTCTCCATAAGCGATCAATTTTCAAATGTTCTCGGGCGATCTGAAGCTCATCATTGAGTTCGAAAGAATCTACGAATTGCGATCGTGAAGAATCGAACTCCGCTGCTCGAAACCGCTGAATTAACCGGCCCAGATCCTCCAGAAAATGGTAATCGTCTTGGGCGACCGAACTGCGCTTTCTAGCTTGCCGATTGAGCTGTTCGATATCAGATTCGACACCAAACAAAGTGGCAACAATTTGGTCATCGGTGACTTCCCGAGTTTTCTTTGCTCTTCGTTTCAGGTCCCCAAGGTTCATCCCACCGAGCACTTCACGAAAACGATCAATCGCCTCCCGATAAAAAGGACCCTGAGGATCCTCCACCGCATTCCAATCTTGTTGAGCCGATTCTATTGCGACCAATAATTCATCCAACGTTTGGAGCAAATGCTCTCGCTCACTGTCAAGTTTTTCACATCGATCGGCGGCCGTTACTAGCCCGACAGAACTGGCGATCTGATCACGTCGCCGCTCCAATTCGCTCATCACAGTTTCGAATGCATCTCGATCTTGGGCAATGATTTCTCGCATGTGCTCTGGAGTTCGCCGAAGAAACTCATAACTTTTTTTGGCGCGTTGGAAGTCCACCAGTCGGGCCAACCACCGATCAGCATGTCGCGTCAGACCACGGTACTTGTACTTTCCCGAACCAAAATTTCGCTTGTACAGGTAATTGAAAAGTGCGCTGCTTTCATAAGCTGGCAGCTTCCGAGCAGCATCTTGGTCGATTTCAGCTAAATTGGCCTCCGCTCGCTCGAGCGCTACTTCCGCAAGTGCTGCACGATCCGAAAGCTCCACAAATTTCGAATCACTACGCAACGTGTCTTCGATTTGGGTGACGGCAAGTTGATGCTCTTGCATCGCCTCATCCAAATCGGTGTTGACCTCGATTAACCGCTGCTCGTGATCAGTCCGCTGCGCTATCAGATCATCAAGACGCAGCTTGGCTTGGGATACCTGATCTTCTTTATGACGCAAGATTTGCATCATCGTATCGCGGACGTCTGACCAAGTATTGTTAATCGATTCGGATGTCAATTCTGGCAAATAGTGCTTGGCCAATCGGATCAAAGCGGCGCTGCGATCTTGGTCTAGTTTCGCGTGTTGGTCGCCTGATTGCAGGATGGTCTTACGATTGCTTGCCAACTCATCGTGCAAACGTGTGTACGCAACCATCAGTTGTTGATGAACTAATGGACCGGGTATCGGCATCGAAACAGTGTCCTTCTCGATTGAGATGATTAGGTTGCCGACGATTGGGTCGCAGGATGGTCTAACGATAACATGACTGAATGACTACCACTGTTTAAGCGAAAAACCACCATCCAGCCGCCGCCAACACGGCCGCGGCGGCAAGCAGACGAGCCCGCCATATCCAGAGATGAGCCAATCCTGACTTCAATCCAGGGGCCGGATCGTGATAGGTATGTAGATTTTCGAAATATTGGCCAATCGCGGCTTCAATTTCAGCCTCGGTGACGGTGTCTCCCGACACTCGGGCTGTCCTCAACAATTTTTCACGAAGCTTCAGCCGCAGATCGTCTCGTTGGAACATCTCCTCGGCGGTCTCACGCTGATCACGCATTTGCCGCGCGACATCCATCACTCGCAGAGTTTCCGCAATCGTCAAATCTCCGCCCACGAAGCTACCGTCGCGAACATGCTGAATTCGACCAGATTTCGCTTGGGCCCGCGACATTCGAGACATAGGTGTGAAGCTCTGGGGAATCGGTAGCGAAACGATGGCGAGCGCCCTGTCAGACGCCAAATCGGACCTCACTATCTTAGGCAATCAGATTGATTGGCGGAGCCAGATAGGAAACCAAACGGAGCTAAACCGTCAAGTTAGAGACCAAGTCATATTGTTGAAAAGGTTCACTCCATACCGTCACTTGCTTTCAGAAACCCCAAGGCTTATCGATTCATGGCGGATTCCCGCGGGGCTCAGGAACGAAAGTCTTAGCCTCGTTGGTGGGGTGCGAATCCATGCACTGGTAAATCGTCGCAATATTCAAACGATTGCGGACCAGTGCCTTATCGGTTTACGTTATGTTCCGGCGGATTGGCTGACAGTAAACGCCGGACGGTTAATTCACTCATCTTCGGAGACGACTCGGCATGTCCGACCACGCACAAGCATCTGCCCCGCAGCAAACTGCACCGGTGACCCAAACCGGCTCAAAGATAACGAATCAGTATCTTAACCGTGCCTTGGAAACTCTCAAAAAATTTGGGTTTGATAACGAAAACACGGCGCCACAGGAGCTGATCACCCTGCTCGAAGAAGTCAAACATATTGACGAGGCCAAAGTTTTAGCCATCGCGGATGTGATCCAGCACATGAGCGCGTTCAATGCTTTGGTTCGCGAGAATGTCGAGGGAATCTCGGTGGGCAACCGTTACATGGATATTACCCAGATGTTCGATTCTGTCCGCGAAGACAGCAAGCGTCTGATCGCGCAATTGGATGACGGCAAAATTAGCGGCACCGAAAAAGTGTCCAATTGGTGGATGAAAATTCGTCGGGGGACACCGAGCGATCGATTTGAAAAGATCGTTGATGTCTACAGTGAAGTTGCCAAAGCGACGAAAGATCAACTTCGTCGTGAAGAGGCGATCATGGAAGGGTACATCGATTTCAGATTTGCCCTTAAGGAATCTGAAATCCTGGCCCGCGAATTATTTGATATGCAAGTGCCAACTCTCGAAGCCGCGAAGGATGCATTAAGCCAATCACAAACGGCGCTGGACGAGTACACGGGAACTGACGAAGGCGGAAAAAGCGCTCTGGAACTGGCCCGTGATGAAGCTCGCCATCGATACGAAAAAGAAGATCAAACTTATCAACTTCTGAAAGATATCGCCGAGAACCTTGAGATTGGTTACGACGTCGGAGAAACGTTGATCACGAAGCTCAAGCAAACCCATGATGTCAAAGATCGTGTTTACCGCCGAGCGGTGACATTTTTCACCACCAATGAACACGTCTTCACAATCTTGGGCACTGTTTATACGAGCCAACACGGCCTACATGAGGTCACCCAAGCGACCGAGGCGATGAAAGAAGGTGTCAATAAAGGTTTGGAAGATATTGCCGATCTCGGACGTGAATTGGAAAGAGCGGCTTTGAAAGCGGGCTATGGAAGCACCATCAATCCAGAATCTGTTCAAAAATTGGTCGACGCGATTAGCGATTTCCAGATTGAATCGCTCCAAATGATCGCTGAACTAAGAAAAGATTCGGAGGAAAGCACACGAGCCATCCGCAGATCAGTCGAAGAAGGCAAAAAGAAGTATCAAGAAACACTCGCCCGGCACGCTCGAGAAGACAATTTCTCCAATTAGCTCGATTGAGCTAGCATGACGTTTGAGAAGACATTTTCTCTATTGAAAAAAGAAAGCGAATGCTTCATTTGTTTCGTCACCGGGCTGCACTTTCAGCCTGCCTTGGTTACGCGCTAATCAGTTCATCGTTTGTGGTAGCCGAACGACCGAATGTGTTGCTGGTCATCTGTGATGATTTGAATTGCGACATTGGATGCTACGGTCACCCACTGGTGCAAACGCCAAACATCGATCGCTTGGCCCAGCGCGGTGTGCGTTTCGAACAGGCGCATTGTCAGTATCCACTGTGCGGACCAAGTCGCGCATCATTCATGACGGGTCTCTATCCCGACCAAACCCTGGTAAGGCGAAACGCGATTTACATTCGCGAGCATATTCCAAACGTAAATACGATGTCCCAGCACTTTCGGGACGCCGGCTATTTCGCAACCCGAATCGGTAAGATATTTCACTACAATGTCCCGAAACATATCGGGACAAGTGGACACGACGATCCCTATTCATGGAATTACACCATCAATCCACGAGGGCGGGATAAAACCGACGAAGGTCAAATTTTTAGCCTCCGACCCGGCTCATTTGGAGCAACGCTCAGTTGGCTCGCCGCTGATGGAACCGATGAAGAACAGACCGATGGTATTGCAGCAACCGAGGCCGATCGGTTGTTGGGTCAGTTCTCTAAGGAGGAAACTCCTTTTTTCATGGCGGTTGGACTTTACCGCCCTCACACCCCTTATGTCGCACCGAAAAATTACTTCGATGCTCACCCGCCTGGCGAAATTACTGTGCCCACAGTTCCCGCTGGCTATCTCGATTCACTGCCCGAACCGGCTCGTAAATCAGTCACGCGTCGCAAGGAGGAACGCAATCTTGATCCCAAGCTTGCAAAGCAGGCGATTCAGGCCTACTACGCATCGATCAGCTTTGCCGACGCCCAAATTGGTCGCATTCTAGAATCCCTTGATACGAACGAGCTGACTGATAATACGATTGTTCTGTTCACCTCCGATCACGGTTATCACATGGGTGAACATGGTCACTACCAAAAAACGACACTGTTCGAAAACGCGACGCGCGTGCCGTTGATCATCGCGGGACCAGGTGTCGCCAAGGGCAGCGTCGCAAAATCGATGGCAGAAATGGTCGATTACTACCCGACACTGGCCGATTTGGCGGGACTGTCGATCCCCGACTTTGTCTCAGGTGTGAGCCTGAAGGCCACGCTAGTCGACCCGAACATCATCACCCGCTCGTCCGCGCTATCGCAATATAATGAAGGGTACAGTATTCGAACCGAACGATATCGATATACCGAGTGGGGCGAGGCGGGACAGGGTGGTCGAGAACTGTACGATCATCAGCAAGATACAAACGAAATGCACAATTTGGCGGGAGATCCCGCGATGCAGAAAACCTGCAGTGAACTCGCCCGATTATTGCGCAAACGCATCCAAACAGCTCAAACTAAACCACCTGGGATTCAGCAAATTCAATTCGAGAATCGCCGTCGAGTTCCGCAGCCCCAGCCCCGACCTCAAACCCGTCGTTAATCGCGTCGCATTCGCATCTCGCGTTCAATGAGGTTGGCGGGTCTGCACTTGCGATCACCAAAACGATACTACGATCACGCCTGCGGAGTCGACCAATGAATGTGAAAAGTGGTGGCGGGTTTCGCGCCATTGTTTACACCCTTAAGAAGGGCCGTGAGGCAGGTGGTCTGTGGAAACTATACAAAGCCATGCGTTCAAAAAATGCGTGCAAAACTTGCGCATTAGGGATGGGTGGACAGCAAGGGGGAATGGTCAATGAAACTGGATCTTTCCCGGAAGTTTGCAAAAAAAGCCTGCAAGCGATGGTCGCTGATATGCAACCGCCGATCGAGCCAAAATTCTGGAAAGAGAACTCAATCGATAACTTGCGCAAACTCAGTCCGCGAGAATTAGAATCCCTCGGTCGCTTGATCCAACCGCTACGATACCGTCGCGGTGCCAGCCACTTTGAACCAATCGGCTGGACCGAAGCATTTGATGCCATCGACGCCAAATTCAAGCAAACGAAACCGGATCAGAGCTTTTGGTACTTCAGCGGACGCAGTAGTAACGAAGCGGGATTCCTGTTGCAGTTGTTAGCTCGTGTCTACGGAACGAATAATGTTAACAATTGCAGTTACTATTGCCACCAAGCCAGTGGTGTCGGGTTGCAATCGAGCATTGGTAGTGGCACCGCCACAATCGTCTTAGAAGACTTAGAACGGGCTGATTGTCTGTTCCTGATTGGTGGGAATCCAGCCAGCAATCATCCACGACTGATGACATCCCTGATGCATTTACGTCGTCGGGGTGGGAAGATAGTCGTCATCAATCCCGTACGCGAAACAGGCCTTATCAAGTTTCGTGTGCCTAGCGACCCTCGCTCGCTGATCGCCGGAACCAAGATCGCCACACACTATCTGCAACCACATATTGGCGGTGACTTGGCGCTGCTGTGGGGAATCGCAAAAGCCGTCAGGAAACGAGGTGCTCTCGACCAAAGCTTCCTGGAAGATCACTGCCGAAATGCGGACCAGTGGCTGGCATTGCTTGATGCGTTGACGTGGGAAGAGATCGAAACCAAGTCGGGAATCAGTCGTGGTGAAATCGAATCCATCGCTGACATCTACGCAGCGAGTCAGCGTTCTGTATTCGCTTGGACAATGGGAGTTACTCACCACGCCCACGGGGTGCAGAACATTCAAGCGATTGCAAATCTCGCCCTCGCGCGCGGCATGGTGGGACGACCGGGCTGCGGTTTGATGCCAATTCGCGGACACAGTAACGTTCAGGGAATCGGCAGTGTTGGTGTCACCCCAAAATTAAAACAGCAAATCTTCGATAAGTTGCAGGAAAAATATCACGTGCAGCTCCCGACCACCGAAGGGCGCGACACGTTGGCCTGCATAGAGGCTGCGAACCGATATGAAGTGAAAGTGGGCTTCTGCTTAGGCGGAAATCTTTACGGCTCAAACCCCGATTCGAAATTTGCAGCCGAAGCGCTCTCGCGACTCGAAATGAATGTGATGCTAAGCACCACATTCAATACCGGACACGTTAATGGATTGGCTGCCGATACAATCATCCTGCCAGTCTTGGCTCGCGATGAAGAACCTGAGCCGACCACGCAAGAGTCAATGTTCAACTTCGTGCGTTTGAGCGATGGCGGACCACGCCGGCTTCCCGGCCCGCGAAGTGAGATTGATGTCATCGCAACAATTGCCGAACGACTGGTACCTAAAACACAAGGAATTGATTGGCAGGAGATGCGTAAGAGCAGCACACTTCGTGAATGGATCAGTACTGTCGTGCCGGGATACGAAAAAATTGCTGATATCGATCAGTCGCGACAAGAGTTTCAGATCGGTGGACGCACCTTTCATCAACCGTCATTTGCGACAGCAGATGGCCGGGGAGTTTTACACACCCATGCAATACCACAACTCAAAGCGACCGGTGACCGCGAGCTCCGATTGATGACTGTACGCAGCGAGGGACAATTCAACACGGTCGTTTATGAGGAACAGGACCTGTACCGAAATCAAGACCGCCGGGATGTGATTTTGATGCATCAGGATGATCTCGACCGTTTGAACCTGAAGCACAATCAATCTGTCACAGTTTGCAATGAAACAGGAGGGCTGACTGGTATTCTCGCCCGACGTTTCAACGAAATCCGTCCCGGCAATGCGTTAATGTACTACCCGGAAGCTAACGAGTTAGTCGCGAGGCATGCCGATCCAGGCAGTCGCACACCCGCTTTCAAAGGTGTTGTCGTCAACATCCGCCCCATGTGATTTGCACATTCAAAAAAATTAAATGATCTAACTCGCTTTGCGGAAAGACCAAATTCCCAATCGATGACCTTTAGGTCGAAGGCAAGTCATGCGAGTTGCAATGGATCGTCAATTGCCAAAAAACGGATAGGTGATTCTTGGAGTACAGGCATGTTGACTGGGCCAGGAAAACCGCGAGTCTGCTCAAGAAAAACCATTCCCTGCAATCAAGGGTCTTTTACTCTGATTTTGAATCGCTTGGCATGTGAGCGGGTTTCCTGAGTGAACGAATTACTCACGAATGCTCACAAGCTTGGTTCTCATGTATGGGGTTACCGTTGAAGCTGTGACGGGCGTTTCATCGAATGCTTTCCCCCCCGGGTCTGTTTCACAAGTGAAACTGGAGTTGACGAGGTTTTATCAGATTTGCTATGGCCAAGCGTTACTTTGTGGATCACTAGTTTCGCGGACTCGCTCCCATGACTGACTTTCTTGCGTTTCCTCTTTTTTCACTGTTGCTATTTCTAATCGCAGGCATTCTGATTGGCTATTTGATTTGGTATCCAGATCGGGCTGGTCAGCGAACCAAGCTAGAGGAATTCGAGTCTCGATACTGGAAGGCTCGTACCGTGGCCCGACAACGTAAGTCGCGATACCGTGATCTGCACCGCGTGAGTCAGGCACAACAAGTGGATATCAATCACCTACGACTCGAGTACGAGTCACTGTGGGTCAAGCATGTCGACGCAGACGATCGCCTTGCCAAAACAAAACGAGAACTGGCGAGGCTGCGCAGCGAGAAACAACCACTCGAAGACGCGTTTGTGGCGGAGCAAAAACGCAGTGAAAACGTTGTGCGGCAGTTGCAGGAGCTTTTGAAATCAAATGCTGAACTTGAGCAGCGGGAACAGCGTCAAGCGACAGAAATCTTACAATTGAGAAATTTGATCCTCGCGCGCCAACAATCCTCCAAGCAGTCACAAGCTGAGTTGGATTTGCCGGTCGAGTTTGTTCGCGAAAACCGAGAGGCTATTGATCAACTGCAACAAAAATCGACGGTTAGGCTTGACGTGGATCCTGACAAGCAAGCCGCTGATCCGCAGCTTGAGTTGCAAAACAAATTGCGCGACACCGTCGACAAACTTAATCGCACCCAGAGGGACCTGGCAGCCCGTTGTGCTGACCTCGACTTTCTTCGTGATGAAAGAGACTCACTCAACGATCAAGTCAAGCAAGCCCAACAGCAATCAAAACTCTTTGAAACTGAGTTAGCACGAGTGGGCAACGTCATCCGAGAGCGAGACGAGATCGCCAACCAGACTCAATAACCGAGCCGCTCGACGTCTAGCCTCCAGTTCACTGCAGAATAATCAACCGTTCGTTGCTCCCAGCGATCACTTACCCGCTCGAAGGCGTAGGTAGGAATCCAAAAACCCTTGCAGTTCGCTGCCGTCGATCACGCTATTGAAGTTGCCGACATAATGCGCGGTACGAGCATCCTTCACTCGCTGATCTGGATGGAGGAAGTAGTTTCGAATTTGACTTCCAAATCCTGTTCTAGCTTGCGTCTCGTACTTCTTTGCTTCCTCGGCTTCGCGTCTTTCCTCTTCGCGACGTGCCATTTTAGCGCGAAGCATCTTCCAGGCGGTCGCTCGGTTCTGGTGCTGGCTGCGTTCGTTTTGGCACTGCACAACTATGCCGGTCGGGGCGTGGGTGAGTCGGATTGCGCTGTCAGTCTTGTTCACGTGCTGACCCCCAGCACCACCGGCACGGTAACGATCCTCCCGCACGTCTTTTTCTTCAATATCGATTTCGATGGAATCATCGATCTCTGGCGAAACACTGACCGCGGCAAAGCTCGTCTGTCGCTTGCCTTCGCTGTTGAACGGGCTGATGCGTACCAATCGATGCATCCCCTCTTCCCCCATTAGATACCCAAAGGCCATTGGACCCCGAACCGCGATGGAGGCATGATTGATTACTGCTTCCTCGTTTTCTTGGCGATCCAACAACTCGATGCTGTATCCGCTGCCAACAGCCCAGGCAGAGTACATCCTCAGCATCATGTCAGCCCAATCGTTCGCGTCAGTTCCCCCATCGCGCGCATTGATCGACAGGATTGCACCAGCGCCGTCGTTGGGCCCATTGAGCAACGCCTTGAGCTCAAGATCTTCCAGAATGGACTCGAGCCGTTTGACTTCGTCAGTCACTTCCGACTCAATGGACCCATCTTCCTCAGCCATTTCGAATAGCGCTGCTAAATCTTGCGTCGAACCGGTCAACTCTTCCATCGGCCCGACGATGCCTTTCAGCGACTTCAACTCAGCAACCGTCTTTTGGGCAGATTCATTGTCATCCCAGAAGCCTGGCTCGCCCATCTTCAGCTCAATTAATTTGATCTGTTCCTGCTTGGCAGGGTAGTCAAAGAGAGTCTCCGAGTTGCTTTAGACGCTGCTGAATGTCTTCGCTGCGCTGGATCAGTTCGGCATCCATTCTCGTCATTCTCTCTGCAAGTCGTATGATGGTGGTTCAATCAACACATGCTGATTTGTTTACTTCGCGTCCCTTCGGTTCCCGTAGAATCGATTCATGGGCAGAAGAAAAGGGCAGCGTCCACGTCATCGGGATGAAATATACATGGCTCGCGTCGTTCTCGCGATGAGTGGTGGTGTCGATTCAAGCGTCGCCGCCCACCTGCTGCTGGAAGCCGGACACGAGGTCATTGGCGTTTTTATGCGTCACGGCGAGGAATCGAGCGAGGTTTGTAAGGTTGATTCAAAGGAAGCTGAACCACCCGCTCGCCCGGCGTTACCGGTGCTCAGTGGGCTCGCCCAAGGTCGGGCCGATCACAAGCAGGGCTGCTGTACGGCAGCCGATGCGGCCGATGCCCGGCGGGTTGCTTCGAAGATGCGGATCCCGTTCTACGCCCTCGACCTGCAACAGGACTTCCGCCGAATCGTTGATTACTTCGTCGACGATTACCTCAATGGCCGCACCCCGAATCCCTGCGTCAAATGTAATCATTGGATCAAGTTTGGACGGCTGTTTGATTACGCCGACGGGGTCGATGCCGAATTCGTCGCCACCGGTCACTACGCCCAAATGATCCAAAATGAGGGAGATCCCGGGAAGCCAATTCCGCAACGCCATCAAGTCCCGGAACTCCACCGCGGTTTAGATTCTGGTAAAGATCAATCCTATGCACTGTTTGGAATCGGTTCGGATCGCTTTAAACGAATGATGTTGCCGGTGGGCTCCTACACCAAAGCTCGGATTCGTGAAATCGCGGAGAGCCTAGGGCTCGGGGTCGCAGCGAAACGAGATAGCCAGGAGATTTGTTTTGTGACGCAAGGCCACCACAGCGACTTTGTGCGGGCTCGACAGCCAAATCGATCCTCCCAAACGGGTGGGGAGATTGTCACGACCGATGGAAAGGTCGTCGGGGAACACAACGGTTTTGAGGCGTTCACTGTTGGTCAGCGAAAAGGGCTGGGAGTCGCCATGGGTAAGCCCTTTTTCGTCGTGCAAATCATCCCCGAAGAATGTCGGGTCGTGATCGGCACCAAGGAAGAGCTCTCCAGGCCCGGGTTGCTGGCCAACGAGAGTAATTGGCTCGTGGATCGAGCTCAAATCCCGCCCCAGGTGCAGGTTCAAATTCGATACAACGGGCTACCCAAACCAGCCAAGATCGAGTGGGTGACTGATGAACCCGATCAGTTTCGGGTCGAATTTGACCAACCTCAGTTGGCGGTCGCTCCCGGCCAAGCGGCGGTGGTTTATGCCGGTACTCGGGTTCTGGGGGGTGGCTGGATCGTCTGATTCCGCGAACTTTCATGGCTCAGCGGCGGAATAATTTGCCCAACCGGGCGACTAAGATTACAGTTTGGTACTAGCCCGCGTCATGCGGTGAGGCAAGCGCGTCCATCTGGGCGACGATGTTTTTCAAGACTTTTCGATTCAGCAACGCTCGTCCCGGGCGACTTTTCGCCAGGCAGCACTCTTGGGGGAGGATGGTAAAAACCATGAAGAAGATTGCATTGAATTTGTTTGCTCTCGGGCTTTTGATCGCGACCAGCCAAACAGCCGGTGCTCAGAGTGCTTTGTTGGCCGAGATGTATGGCCGAGGTGTTCACGCGTACAACGCCGGCATGCTGGAGGAATCACTGCAGCAGCTCACGATGGCGATCGATAATTCGATTCAAGATCCCCGTGCTTACTATTTTCGTGGCATGATCTACCGCGTCACCGGACGTCCAGAGCAGGCCAAATCCGATTGGCAAGCTGGTGCAAAGATGGAAGCTGCTGGCCGCATCAATGGATCCATCGGCCGTTCTCTTTCACGTCTCCAGGGGTCAGCGAGAATCGAACTCGAGTCCATCCGGCAACAAGCTAAAGTGGAAGCGATGGCAGCGGCAATTAAACGCTCCAAAGAACGATATGGTGAATTAGATGCAGCGAGTGCGGCTGCCGCCGCCCCCGTCCCACCCACCGGCAATCGCCCCCTCGTTCCACCGGTCCCACCAACTGGTGCGACCAATCCGTTTGTCGACGATATGGTCCAAGGTAAGCCACAAGTGGTGTCCGACGACGCTTTCGCCGGAGCTTTAAAGGATCCATTTGCGGGTCAGCCCAACGCGGCGCCTGCCGGTGGGGCAGCTGCCCCAGCAGCGAATCCGTTTGGTGGCGGAGGAGCTGCTGCAGGAGCCGATCCGTTTGGTGGCGGAGGGGCCGGTGCGGGAGCCGACCCCTTTGGTGGTGGAGGTGCCAGCGATGCGGGTGCCGACCCATTCGGAGGTGGCGGAGCCGACCCGTTTGGCGGTGGCGGAGCCGATCCGTTTGGCGGTGGCGCGGATCCATTCGGATCCTAGCGAAATCTCGCGGGGAAATTTCCCTCTCTTTTAAATGTCGAATCAGCAGCCCATTGGTTGCTGATTCGGCTATCGCTTAATTGGGTTCTTCTCTAAGACCCGTTTCCTTTTCAGTGTCTTGTTTCAGATCCTGAGCGCTAAGACACGTCCCGAAGAACGCAGATTCGTCATATCGTCCGGGAAATCCGCGCAGTGGCAATGCGAGCGAGTAAATGAGTTATCTAAGACGCACTGACTCCCGTTTCGCAATTCTGTGGGGACAACTTGATCTTCGTTGACCTCACTGATTAGAAAAACTTCGCCAACGTCTCTGGCTTTGGCTTCGGCGTGACCAGCGACACAGCCACCATCGCTACGGTCGAACAAACGATCATCGCGACGACCGGCATTAACTCATAGCTCGCTTCGCCAAGATCAAGGTGAATCACATACTTGCTTAGTCCACCTTCTTCCATGGGCACTTGGGTTCCCCGATAGAACAGGTAGCACCAACTGCCGATGGCTGCCAAGACGCCAGCGATCGTTCCTGCCGCGCTGAGGCCGCGCCAATACAAAGCGGCCACAACAATCGGGAACAATGCACTGAAACCACTGAAGCACCAAACCCCCATCGCAAACACGCTTCGCACATTACCCAGGCTAAGAAAAAACGTGATTGCAACAATGCCAACGATGAATACCCGTGTTAACAACACCTGCTGTTGATCACTGATACGATCTTTGCCGAGGTAGTGCGTCACGATGTCGTTGTTGAAAATCGTGCCCATGCAGAGAAATTGGCTGTCCAGACTACTCATGATGGCCGCCAGAATCCCGGCAGCCAAAAATCCGCCCAAGACTGGCCCGGTATGTGTCTGAACGAGAAACGCCAACACAGCATTCGGATTAGCAGGCAGATCAGGACCAACCGGTCGCAAAACAGGACTGTTGTAAACAGCCACCGCCCACGTCCCCACCAAAACGCAGGGCACCCAAACAATCATGATAAATATAGGGTGCCAAACTACCGGCAGCTTGAATGAACTAGCACTCTTGGCCGTCATCCAGTGTTGAAAGATATGCGGAAACATTCCGACCGAAAGAGGTATGAACAGATAAGTCAAGAACTTCGTCTTGCTCATGTTTTCCCGCGTCGCATGCGAATCGGGAATCGCTTCGCCCAAGACTTTCAAGTTTTCCATCAATCCTTCTTGACCGCCCAAGCGACTTGCCAGCACGACAAACGTGACCAGCCCCAGTCCCATGAAAACGGTCGTCTGGAATGCATTGGCCCAAGCAGTCCCGCGCATCCCTCCGAAAAAGACATAGATCAAGACGACGCAGCAGATTAAAAGGGATCCGGCCCACGCAGGCACACCCATCGCCCCAATTACTGCACCACCGCCAATGACACCGATCAACAAGTAAGGCACAATTAATCCTACCAAAACCGGAAACAACAAAAGTCCGATCAAGTCATTGTCCAATCGATCCCGAAAGAACTCGATTTGGGTCGTGTAGCCATTTCGATGAGCGACTGTCCAAACCTTCACTCCGATAAGAAAAAAGCACAGCGAGTGAACAATCCCGCTACTACTGGCTAGCATCCCGTAGACACCGATCCCTGCTCGCACCGACTCGCCCGTGCTGCCGACCAACGCAAACGCAGTCATAGTGGTGCCAAACATGCTCAGTAACAACAATACAGGGCCGATCGACCGACTCGCCAACTGGTAATCAGCTCGCGTACCGCGAAATAGGCCACCGGAGAACAAACCCAAGCCAAGCAACAACGCCAAATAAATTAGGACGATGATTAGTTGCACACTCATTCTGCTTGACCCTCCTTGTTGCTGGTTGAAGAGGTTTCTTGTTGATCAAACGGCCATGCGATCCCTGTCGCCAGCCACCAGACGCCAGCAGCGGCCAACGAAATGCAGACATGCCAAAAAAGACCGATGGGCATGAACCCAAAGACCAGTGTGTCATCAGTCCAGAACCAATTGTCCTGGTGGGCGATGAGCAGCAACACGACCAATAAGGCGATGATGAGTGGCCCAGAGCGGGTCGTTTGGGACGCATTCATAACAAGATTCCGAGGGGGAAACGGTGGGTTCCAGAACCTCAGCCGGCCGAAGTCCTGGTCAGCAGTGTAATTCTGGCAGCCGCTTGGTGAAATTAGGCTCACGCCAGGGCCTCTTTCTGTTCGATATCCAACGAAGCGAGATAGAGCAGCCCAAAAGCTGCGTCAATGGCGCAGAGACCGTCTGGAGTGGCCATTTGAAATGCAAGCAATTGGTCCGGAAATGGGAAAATCCGATTGAGGGTCATACAAGCGAGTTGGGTTCTAATTCGTCTCACCCATTACTGAAGTAGACGCAGAAATTGTCCTGGGAAGCCTGGTTAACGCTCTTCGTCGCCGGCACGCTGCTGGTGAGCCTCGCCATGCGCTTGGCGGCTATGGATTTGTTAGCCATCGCCTGTTTGAGTCTTTTGGTTTTTGTCCAAAACATAACGCAGTCCGAGAACCTGCCCTCGACGAGTGAAGCGGTCGCCGGATTCGGCAATCAAGGCGTGATCACAATCGCCTTACTGTTTGCGGTTGTCGCTGGCTTGGAATTCACTGGTGGAACGGAGCTTGCGACCGGTTGGTTCTTTCACCGCGCCAAAGGCCTGGGTTCAGCGCAGTCGCGACTCCTAATCCCCGTCGCCGCCCTGAGCGGGTTCTTGAATAACACACCGGTCGTCGTCGCCTTGATGCCTGTGGTGATCGATTTGGCCAAGCGGATCTCCCTCAGCACTAGCCGCTTACTGCTGCCAATGAGCTACGCAGCAATTTTGGGTGGAATGTGCACCGTGATTGGAACCAGCACGAATCTTATCATCGCCGATATGAATGCGAATGCAATTAAACAGGGTGTGAATGCGGAACCCCTGAATTTCTTTTCGCCAGCAGCCGTCGGGGTACCCGCCACTATTCTCGGCGTGATTTACATGATTATCATGTCACGCTGGCTACTCCCTGATCGACGGCCAGCAGTCAGCGTGTCAGACGATCCCCGACAGTACACTGTCGAGGTACAAGTGGAGTTGGGCGGGCCATTGGTCGGTCGAACCATTGAACAAGCTGGCTTACGACATTTGCCTGGATTGTATGTTGCTGAGATTCAGCATGAAGACGGCGTGATCGCCGCGGCCAAACCGGCTGAGAAATTACGGTCCGGCGATGTTTTGATTTTGGTCGGTGCGTTGGAAAGTGTGGTCGACTTGCGAAAAATTCGTGGCCTGATCACTCCCGATGACCAAGCACGCAAACTGCAAGTCCCGGCCTGGCAGCGGACACTCGTCGAAGCGGTCGTTAGCTCTCGTTGTGTGTTGCGAGGAAAAACGATTCGCGAAGGAAAGTTTCGGTCTCACTATAACGCGGCCGTGGTGGCTGTGGCCCGGGGTGACAAACGCCTGAGCGGCAAACTTGGCGATGTCCGATTGGAAGTGGGCGACGTCCTTCTGCTCGAAGCATCTCCCTCGTTCTTGCATCGGAGCAGTGAATCACGCGACTTCTATTTAGTCAGTGCGGTGAAACATGGATCCGTGCGGCGACCCGAGCGGGCGTGGCTGTCAATCAGTATTCTGTTCGCGATGGTCGTCGCCTCGGCCAGCGGTCTTCTGCCGATCATGACGGCAGCGATGCTGGCCGCCGTTGCAATGGTTGGTTTTCGCTGCTGTACAACCAATGAGGCACGGCGGAGTATCGATTGGTCAGTGTTGATTGTGATCGCATCGGCGATCGGGATTGGCGCAGCGATGGAAAAGAGCGGGGCAGCCAATTCAATCGCGGCAGGCTTGCTCGGCTTGGCGGGTAGCGATCCGATGTACACCTTGGCGGCCATTTTCTTGACAACGATGTTGTGCACCGAATTGATCACCAATAATGCAGCTGCCGTGTTGATGTTTCCGATCGCTTTGCAGGCGGCTTCGACAATCGGTTGTAGCCCAACCCCTTTTGTAATCACTGTGATGATCGCCGCATCAGCCAGTTTCCTAACTCCCTTCGGTTATCAAACAAACATGATGGTTTACGGGGTAGGTGGTTATCGTATGACCGATTACATTCGATTTGGATTGCCGCTAACCATGATCGTACTCATCGTCACCTTGCTGGTGGTTCCCAACGTGTGGGCTTTCTAGGTCGGCTCATTTGTGGATTTCGATAACTCTGTGAATCGATGGGAATCATGGCGGTACTGGTATTTGAAATGCCCGAGACCGAACCGCCGGTGAACCAACCCACAAACAGGACCGGACACAATCAGAACTCTTAAACTACACCACATTGATCCTACGAAGTCGGTTCAACAGTTGTAACGTAGACTGAAATGATGAATTCTCCGAAGCCCTCCAGTCCAAAGTTAACGCGTCCGGTCACCGACAAACCAAACAAACAGACGCAGTCCAAACAGGCACCATCGAGGCACGCAAAATCCAAGCAAGTACAATCGCGGCCGAATCAATCCAAGCCGCCACTGATCGAATATCCACCCGACTTGCCGATCACGGCCCACCGGCAAGAATTATTAGACCTCATTCGAGATCACCAAGTCATCGTTGTCTGCGGCGAAACGGGTAGCGGAAAGAGCACGCAATTACCAAAACTGTGCTTGGAAGCCGGCTGCGGACAACGCGGCATGATTGGTCATACCCAACCACGGCGACTGGCAGCCCGCAGCATCGCCACTCGCCTGGCAGAAGAAATGAAGTGCTCCCTGGGTGGTTTGGTTGGCTACCAAGTGCGTTTTGGTGATCAAACCAGTAACAACACGTTAATCAAACTGATGACCGACGGCATTCTATTAGCCGAGACCCAGAGTGATCGGAATTTAAACCAATATGATGCGATCATTCTGGATGAAGCGCACGAACGCTCTTTAAACATTGACTTCTTACTGGGATACCTCAGAAGACTGCAACAACAGCGATCTGATCTGAAGATCATCATTACCTCTGCCACGATTGATGCGGAGAGATTCGCGGAGCACTTTGCCGAGGGAGAAACGCCGGCGCCGATTATCCAAGTGGAAGGACGAGGTTTTCCCGTTGAAATACGCTACCTGCCGTGGGAAGACGTCAATGAGGACGAGGTGGAAGTTCATTCTCGTCCCTACGACTTGGCAAGGCATGTGATCGCCGGCATTAATCAGCTCGGCCGAACGGGCCGAGGAGACACATTAATCTTCTTGCCAACCGAACGAGATATCCGCGAAGTGTCACATCGGGTTGCGGGTCATTTCAAGCGTCTCGGACGCAATAACCTCGTTGACCTGCTGCCACTCTACGCGCGACTGCCGACGAAGGAACAGCAACGGATTTTCCGGCCTGACGGTACTCGTCAACGGCTGATCTTCGCAACAAACGTGGCGGAGAGTTCGCTGACTGTGCCTGGAATTCGCTATGTCATTGATACGGGAACAGCACGTATCAGCCGTTACAGCGCGCGGAATAAAGTTCAACGTTTACCGGTGGAAGACACCAGTCGGGCAAGTGCAGACCAGCGTGCCGGGCGGTGTGGTCGCGTTGGACCAGGGATTTGTTTGCGACTTTATTCGCAGGATGATTTTGATCATCGGGATGCCTTCACCACTCCCGAGATTCGCCGCACAAATTTAGCCGCGGTCATACTTCGTACCAAATCGCTAAGGCTAGGTCGGTTAGAAAACTTTCCCTTGCTCGATCCCCCTCGACCCGAGGCGATTCGCGAGGGAACGCAAACCCTAATCGAGCTGGGAGCACTGGACGAGCAACATGAGCTGACTGATATCGGCTGGCAACTCGGACGGCTTCCGGTCGACCCCCGCGTCGGGCGAATCTTACTAGCGGCCGATCAGTACGGGGTCTTACCCGAAGTCTTACCAATCGCTGCGGCCTTAGAAGTCCAAGACCCCCGCGATCGTCCACCCGATCGTCGACAGGCTGCCGACGAAGCTCATGCCGAGTTTGCCGATCCGCGCAGCGACTTTTTAGGACTACTGCGAATCTGGCGTTTCTACGAGCAATCTCGCAACCAGTACAGCCGTAATCAATTGAAACGACAGCTGACAAAGAAATTCTTGTCGCCGGCGCGGGTTCGCGAATGGGCAGACGTCTATCGGCAACTGAAAGAAATGGTGACAACGTCGCTTTCTGGATCGAGATCGCGAAACGGTCAATCTCTTCATCTTGGCAAGGTGCGCTATAGCGAAGATCCAGATTTGCTGGTGGACGAGGAACGCTACGAAGCGATCCACCAAGCGCTGTTGACTGGTTTTTTGTTTGGTGTTGCGACGATCACCGACAAACGTGAATACACCGGTGCACGAGGTCTCAAGCTATTTCTCTGGCCCGGTAGCGGTATCTTTGCATCCAAGCCAAAGTGGATCATGGCTGCCGAGCTGATCGAAACCTCCAAGCCGTTTGCTCGCACGGTTGCCAGAATTGATCATCGCTGGATAGAGAAAATCGCGGCGCATCTTTTAAAACGATCTCATGCCGATCCGCATTGGAGTAGCAAAGCCAACGGCGCCTTCTGTTATGAAAATGCGACCTTGTACGGTTTGCCGATCGTTACTCGACGAAGAGTTCCGTTGCCGCCAATCGATCCCACCACGGCTCGCGATCTGTTGATTGAACAGGGACTCGTCGAGCAAAAACTACGAACAACGGCCAAAGTGATTCGACACAATCGAGGTTTGCGGCAAACCATTGGAGAGTTAGCGAATCGCACAAGACGTCGCGAAATGGTGGTCGATAACTATCTGTTGGAAAACTTCTATCAATCCCGGTTGCCGGCCGACATCGTGGATCGGGGAAGATTGGAAAAATTTGATCGCTCACTCCCGATTCCCTCTTGGATAAAACAGGTCGCAGATTTCGACGCGCTCGCAGCTTGGATGCAATCACCCAATGCACCTTCGGAATCAAACACTTTGTATCTCCATCCGAGTGACCTCGTTGAAACTGAATCACATTATTTGGACAGCGACGCTTTCCCATCACAAATTGAAATCGGCAGCTCACGACTGCCGCTGGAATATCATTTCGAACCGGGATCAGAAACCGATGGTGTCCGGTTGAAGATTCATCCCTCGGCGTTGCCACAAGTCAGTGACGATCGCTTGGGATGGTTAATACCAGGACTGCTGCACGAAAAACTCGTGGCCATGATCAAGTCCTTACCCAAGCGAATTCGCCGCAATTTGGTTCCAGCAGCTGATGTGGCGGAGCAGATTCGACAAGAGTTGTTAACAGACTACGGAAAAATCCCGTTCATGAACGCTGTTTGTGAAGCGATGTCTCGACATGCCGAAATGCCGATCTCGGCAACAGACTTTCAGGCTGAGAAACTTTCGGAGCATCTCGATTTTTTGGTGACCGTCGTCGATGATGACGGTGCTACACTCGCTGAAAGTCGAACCGTCGAAAGTCTGAAGTCAGAATATCACCCGACTGTAACGGCAGATGGTTCCTCAACGCACACCGGCAATACTGAATTGGAAGACTGGTCACTTGACCACAGCAAGAATTTCTCGATTGATGTTTTGCCACGGGAAGTCATACGCCGACGAGGTGGCGTCCAAGTGGCACAATATCCAGGACTCTTGGACCATGGTGACAGCGTTTCTACCAAACTCTTCTCCGAGCTCTCCCTAGCGGAAGCGAGTCTGCGATCTGGACTGATGCGTTTGTACGCGCTTGCGGAAGTCAAAGAGCTTCGGAGCCAAGTACGTTGGCTTCCATCACTGGATCAAGCAAAAGTAAAGCTGTCCGGATTGATACCAATTGCTAATTTCGAGCAATCACTCATCGATTTGTTGGCCCGCATCGCATTCGTCGAAAATCAACCGCTGGTCCGTGAATCGAAAGAGTTCGAAGCACGCAGGGCAGATCGGGGTCGCCGCATCGCCGAAGCGACCCAACTGGTCGCGACGTGGCTAGAACATTTTGCAAAACAGGGTTTTTCGCTGCGACGGGACCTCGAATCACTTCGTAAGGCTGATCGCTACCAGACCTTCGTAACGCAACTTGAAAGCCAGCTCGAGTGGCTTGTGTTCGATTCGTTCATGACGTCGGTCCCCTGGCAATGGCTGCAACACTATCCTCGTTATCTGAATGCGATCACCTATCGAATCGATAAAGCACGTGGTACGACCTCCCGTGATCAAGAACTCGCCGACGAGATTTCACATTTGTGGGATCGCTGGATCAACCAACTTCCAGAAGGGACACGAGCTCCAAATCAACAAGTGGACTCCGAATTTCGCTGGATGACGGAAGAACTTCGTGTCAGTTTGTTTGCACAACCATTGGGAACAGCAGTAAAAGTTTCGCCGAAACGTTGCGAAAAGCTGTTAAAGTGAGAGATTCATTCTGCTCATTGGAATTCATCGTTGCTAAGAATCCTCGAACCACAAACACTACGGCATCGGGTTGAACCAAGCCGTATGCCACGAAAATTTTGGATTGCTTCCATCACGTTTCATGGGTTGCTGGCCGTACTTCTTTGGTTCATGGTGTCACAAACGGTTCCCGGGATTTCCATCGTTCTTTCAGCAACAGCAGCAGCTTCTAGCCAAAGTGCGGCGTTCAAGTTGGGCCAAAACAGACTGACCACAGAAGCACCTTGGGGCAATGATCCCACCGTTGGCACGGACGTTGAGAAAGTCCAGATCGATGCCAAACTGAATCAAGACTTAGACACCGAAATTCTAACGAAGTCTTACGCATCACAATTTGAACCAAATTCGGTCGAGTTTTTTGGTTCGCGTGCCTATGGAAATCAATTTGTTTTTGTATTGGATATTTCTTACAGCATGAGGGCCCGTAACGGTGAGCGATATGCGCGAGCAGCGGAGGAATTGGTACGAGCAGTCGCCCAGCTCCGCCCCGATCAGCAGTATTGTGTGTTTTTGTTTTCATGGTACACCCAAGAGATGTTCTATAACCGGCGAGCTGGATACACCAAGGCCGGTGGAGATCATGCTCAAAAACTAAAAACATGGCTGGATCAAATCAGTTTAGATGCAGGTACCGATCCGAGGAGAGCTTTGTCTTTAGCGCTGCAAATGAAACCAGATGCGGTCTACTTGCTATCGGATGGACATTTCAATCAGCCTGCTTACCCTAACTCAGAAACAGGCTGGTTTGATGCCGATGGAGTGCGATCCTTCGAAAATGTTCTACAAGGCGTAGAGCAACGGTTTGACCGTACACCGATTCACACGATTGCTTTCGAAAACCCATTCACCGTCGATACAATGCGGAAGATTGCTGAAAAGACCGGGGGACATTTTCGATACATTCAAACTGGTTCGCTTGAACCTGCTAATTTGGATCAATTGTCCACTACGCTCCACCAACTTGAGCGACAATTCGGTAGCCAACCTGGCGGGCAAGCTGAATATACAGCCAGAATGACTTACGCTCGCGAGTTGATTAGCAGTGGTGAATTAGTAGCGGCAGAGTACGTCCTGCGGCCGATTTCTAAGGGAGAGAAATCACCACTGGGAAATCGTGCCTTATTACAACAAATGACCGACATCTTGGCGTCGGAACTGAAAGGGATTCGGATCGAAGATTTTGATGTGCCGGGCGATATCTTCGCTACGATCAGCGATCAGTAAGAGATCCTTACCTGATCTGTGAATCACTTACCTGATCTGTGAATCAAGGGATAAAAACCAATGAAGGGAAGGGTATCCGGGGAATGTCTGAAGCACTGCAACGGGCTGGCTCGATTGAAGCCTATTTTGACGTACTAGATCAATGGCTCGATTGGGAAGCTGAGGCGGAACGTGAACGTATGGCACGGCGACGAGCCATGCGAGCAACCAAAGATGCCGAACGCACCGGCGAAGCCTTATTGAATTTGAAACTGGTCGATTATCAAACGGGATTGGCTGGGAGGTTCTTATTGGACTTCGTCAAGACTGACCAAGATGGTCTGCCAGTCAATCGACTGAAGGTAGGATCGCCCGTGGTAATAACTGATCAAAACAACCTGAAGGATCGAGGTGTGGCTGGCGTCGTGAGTCGTCGTAAACGCGACTTGATACAAGTGGCAACTGACGCTTGGCCAGATGCCAAACGCTTTCGAATCGATTTATCCCCAGATGAAACGACTCGCCGTCGCCAAATGGCTGCGATGGCTCGAGCACGCGTCGCCAAAGGTCGGTCACAAAAACTAAGAGATCTATTGTTGGGGAAGCGGCCACCGCGATTTGATCCACCGCAAGACTTGACCATGGTATCCAACCTGAATGAGCCTCAAATCGAGGCGGTTCAATTTGTTATGTCCGCGCCTGACATTGCTGTGGTCCATGGTCCTCCGGGTACAGGCAAAACCACGACTTTGGCTGAAATCATCTTTCAAGCGGTAGCGCAAGGTGATCGTGTTTTGGCATGTGCGCCAAGTAACACAGCCGTTGACAATCTGCTCGAAAAACTCGTCGCCGCTGATCCGATCGATTCTGGAACCGTGCTTCGTATCGGACATCCGGCGCGTGTTTTCGAAGCTCTGCGAGGACACACGCTCGATGAAGTGGTCGATAACGATCCATCGGCAGAAGTGATCCGCGATATGCGACGGGAAGTGCAAGAGTTGATCCGCACCGCATCAAAGGGATTTCGGGGACGTGACTCACGGCGACGCCGTGGTGATTTATTTGCTGAGGCTGGAAAATTGAGAGGGCAAATCCGATCACTCGAAAAATCTGTCTTGCGAAATGTACTAGATGGAGCCGACGTCATCTGCACGACAACGACCATCGATGACGATCTGTTGGCGGACCGAGAATTTGATTTGGTCGTCATCGATGAAGCTTGTCAATGTACGCTGCCCGGGATTTGGCAAGCTGTGCTACGAGCTGATCGAATCGTCTTCGCTGGCGATCATTGCCAACTTCCTCCTACTGTGTTGAGCGACCAAGCCGCGGCAGAAGGAATGCGAGAATCTATGATGCAACATCTTGTCGAGCGTGAAGGCGAGTCTATTTTTCGCCGGTTGACGGTCCAGTATCGGATGCACGAGAGAATCATGAAGTTTTCGTCTGACACCTTCTACGATCATTCATTGATCGCTGACGATTCGGTCAACGGACATTTGTTGTGTGATCTTCCACAAGTGTCCAGTGAACGATGGACAAATTCCCCACTTCATTTCATCGATACCGCGGGCGCCGAATACCGAGAAGAAATTGAGCCCGATGGAGAAAGTAAGCTCAATCGAAAAGAAGCCGATTTGATCATCCAAATTGTTGCCCAAATGATCGCTTCGGGTGTCCAGCCGACCGACATCGGAGTGATTGCACCCTATGCCGCACAAGTCAGACTGTTGCGCCATCAGCTCGATTATCCAGGTCTCGAAATCGACACCGTAGATGGATTTCAGGGCCGTGAAAAAGAGGCGATCTTATTGACAATGGTGCGCAGCAACGACCGTCAGGAAATCGGTTTTTTAGCAGACACGCGACGCACCAATGTCGCCATGACACGCGCTCGTCGATGCTTGATTATGGTCGGAGACAGCGCAACACTCGGAGGAAACACTTTTTACGCGTCGTTGTTGGAACATTTTGACCGGGAGGATGCGTATCGGTCTGTTTGGGAATTTCCCACATCGACCGAATGATGATAATGTTTGCTAGCAACCTGATCATGCATTCGTTTACCTACGATTCAGCGACTGGCTGGATCAAGAGCCGGCCATGAATACCGACATCCAGGGTCAAAGTCAGTGTGATCTGCTTTCCTAACGATTTACGATCCTATTGCATTCGACGTGTGGATGCTCGTAAAGAAAGACAATGGATGCGAAGTATTATGCAACCTGTCTTTGGCCAGGTTTGCCCGAATTGTGGTGGCGAGGACAACTTAATTCGTTGCCCGCGGCGATCGGATTCGGACTAGCAGTCGATTTGCTGTTGGTAACGCGTTACCTCTACCCCCAATGGATGGTCGGGGGGCTTGTGTCGATAGCATTCTGGATGGGGATAATCGCTTGGATTTTCTATGTTGTTCGCAGCATTCGTGAACTGCCAAATCTGATCGCTCCTCGCGCGGTAAGCGAGCAACCCGACCAGTTCCCAGAAGCACAAATTGCGTTCTTGGCAGGACGATGGGCTGATGCTGAAGCACTCTTAACAGATGTGCTAGCAATTGAACCTCGTGATCCACCGGCGTTATTGCTGCTGACGGCCGTTTACCGACACACCCGCCGACTTGACGCCGCTGAAATCTTGCTGGGGGAGATTCGTCGGTTAGAAATTGCTGACCCTTGGCGATTAGAAGTCGCCACTGAGCAGAGTCGGCTGCAACGAGCAATTGAGGCTCGAGAACAAAACCGTCGCGCGGAACAAGAAAAAAACGACAAAGATTCTGCCGATCTGACAGGTGCAGACAGGCAAGCAGCATAAAACCACAAAAATTTTCGCATATCACGGCTGAATTGGACAAATCATATCCCCACTGATTCGAACCAATTTGTGGGTTTTCAGCACTTCCCGTTACAAAGCTCCTATCCCCGCGATTTCCGCTAACCGATAGAATTCTTAGAACAGACGGGATTAAGCCGCTTGGACAGGCGGTTCACAGGCCGCGGGTTGATCGCGATGGCGTGAATCAGTGTTTGTGGCGTACGGTTTGCATACAGAGTTGATAAGCGAGAAGTTTCGCCAGATTGACAATCCGTTTTCGTCCCGAAGTTGCCTCAATCCGTCTGCGTCAGCACGCGAGAACTCAACAACTGAGCCTTGTTACCGGGCATAAGAGATACCAAATGTACGAACGATTTACCGACCGAGCTCGCAAAGTCATGCAGCTGGCCAACCAAGAGGCCCAGCGATTCAACCACGAGTACATCGGCACTGAACACATCCTGCTGGGCTTGGTTAAAGAGGGCAGTGGTGTAGCCGCGAATGTTTTGAAGAATCTCGAAGTCGATCTTCGCAAGATCCGACTGGAAGTCGAGAAACTGGTTCAAAGCGGTCCCGAAATGGTGACGGTTGGAAAATTGCCGCAGACACCTCGAGCGAAAAAAGTCATCGAATACTCGATGGAAGAGGCTCGCAACCTGAATCACAGCTATGTGGGTACGGAGCACATTTTGTTGGGCCTCTTGCGAGAGCAGGAGGGCGTCGCAGCCCAAGTGCTCATGAATCTAGGTTTGAAGCTCGAGGATGTGCGAGAAGAGGTCCTCAACCTGCTCGGCCACGGTTTGGAGGGGGCCGAGGTTAGCGAACGCGGTGGCCGTGAGAGCGAGAGCAGCGCACCCGCGGGGAAAAGCAGTAAAAGTAAGACACCTGCCCTCGATAGCTTTGGTCGCGATCTGACCGAATTGGCGAAAAAGGGAGAGCTCGATCCCGTCATTGGCCGCGAACGAGAGATCGAGCGAGCCATTCAGATTCTTTGCCGCCGCACAAAGAATAACCCTGTCCTTCTTGGCGAAGCTGGTGTCGGAAAGACGGCCATCGTCGAAGGATTTGCTCAACGGGTGATCGAGGGAGAAGTCCCTGAGATTCTGTCGGAAAAGCGGATTGTGGTCTTGGACCTGGCGATGATGGTCGCTGGAACGAAGTATCGTGGGCAATTTGAAGAGCGGATCAAGGCGGTCATGACGGAAGTCCGTCGCGTCAAGAATACGATCTTGTTTATCGACGAACTCCACACCCTGGTCGGTGCCGGTGGTGCTGAGGGGGCAATCGATGCCGCAAATGTTTTGAAACCAGCTCTCGCTCGGGGTGAAATCCAGTGCATTGGGGCAACAACTTTAGATGAGTATCGAAAGTACATCGAAAAGGATAATGCCCTGGCGAGGCGTTTCCAAGAAATCATCGTTGAGCCAACTGGTAAGAGCGAAACCATCGAAATCCTGAAGGGATTGCGAGGCCGATACGAAGAGCATCACCGCGTCCAATTCACCGACGATGCCGTCGTTGCGGCCGTTGAGATGAGCGAGCGATATATCACGGCTCGCTGCTTACCAGATAAAGCGATCGATGTGATCGATGAAGCGGGAGCACGTGTACGACTTCGCACGATGACTCGACCACCAGATCTCAAGGAAATCGACGAGGAAGTCGAAAAGCTCAATAAGGAAAAAGAAGACGCGGTCGCTAATCAAGATTTTGAGAAGGCAGCCAATCTACGGGACCAAGCTGAAAAACTTCGTAAGAAGAAAGACCAGATCACCCAAGATTGGCGAGATCGTAGCCAGCAAACTGATGGCGTCGTCGACGAAGAGATCATTGCCGAAGTGGTCAGCAAGATGACCGGAATTCCGCTCACCCGACTGTCAACCGAAGACAGCCTGCGGCTGATGCAAATGGAAGAAGAACTCCACAAACGAGTTGTCAGCCAGGATGCCGCAGTCACCGCGGTCAGTAAAGCGGTTCGCCGCAGCCGAAGCGGATTAAAAGATCCACGGCGTCCGACCGGCTGTTTCATCTTCGCCGGGCCAACGGGGGTCGGTAAAACCTTGCTGGCGAAGGCACTCGCCGAATATATGTTCGGTGACTCCGAAGCGCTCGTCCATATCGACATGAGCGAGTATATGGAAAAGCACAACGTCAGCCGATTGATCGGAGCACCTCCCGGATTCGTTGGTTACGAAGAAGGTGGACAACTGACGGAAAAAATCCGCCGTCGCCCCTATGCCGTCGTCCTGTTTGACGAAATTGAGAAGGCTCATCCTGACGTCTTCAATATGATGTTGCAGGTCATGGAGGAAGGTCGCCTAACTGACTCCTTCGGCCGTAATGTCGATTTCCGGAACACGATCTTGATCATGACCACCAATGCTGGTGCCGAAGCGATCAAGAATGAGTCAGCATTCGGGTTCCAGAAACCAGACGGTGATGCCAGCTACGATTCGATGAAACAACGGGTGATGGATCAAATCGAACGCGTTTTTCGTCCTGAATTCCTGAATCGTCTGGATGACACGATCATCTTCCGCCACCTCACTAATAACGACCTCAAGGGCGTTATCGACTTCGAATTGGCAAAGGTTCGCGAAAGATTGGTGGAACGCGGTTTGAACCTGGAATTGACCGACATTGCCAAGGAATTCCTAGTCAAGCGAGGAAGCAATCTCGATTATGGTGCCCGTCCGCTTCGTCGAGCCCTCGAGCAGCGAATCGAGGATCCACTTAGCGAAGAACTGCTTCGTGGAGCTTTCGAGGGCAAGGACACCATCGTTGTTTCCGGCATTCTGGAAAATGAAGACGGTCAACGCATTGATGCGAAAGATGTCCAAACCACCGAAGACGGAAAAATGACCGATGCCGATGGGAAGAAAGTCAAAATCGTGCGTTTGGATTTCAAAGGTGAAACACGAGGCCTACCTACCCCTGAGGAACCGGTTAGCGTCGGGGCCAGCGAAGGGGGTGAATCCAGCGGCGAAAGCGAATAACGGTTCACACTTTTGAAGTTTAAAAGCCATCGAGGACAATGTTTCTTCGATGGCTTTTCGTTTTGATGGACGCAGGGTTGGATTGACTCAGCCACTTTCAGGGATGGCTAGCGATCACGCGCCATCGGCATGATTACGTATCCGTAACCATCATCGGTCGTAAGTAAGGCCGGTGAGGCACCTGACTCTATTTCCAGTATGAAATTGGTTTCGTTGTCGAGCACTTTGCAGAAGTCAGCAACGTAACGATGATCCATCGTCAATACAATCGGTTCCCCATCGTAGGCGATCGGTAAATCGATGTGCGATTCTCCAATCTCCGCCGTACTGGCTTCCAGCTTCAAAGTCCCATCGGCGAAAGTGAAATCAATTCCGCGGCTTTCATGGTCAGTAACAATCGCTGCTTGTCGCAGTGCGGCAAATAACGGTCCCACCGTCATCTCCAACTGCACCGCATTTTCGCGCTTTGGAAAAACTTGCCGCCAATTCGGGTAGCGACCTTCTACTAACCTCGAATAAATCATTGCCCGTGGCGTGCGAACAAGGAGATCATTACTACGAGCCGCCACATCCACCGATTCATCCTTATCACTCAGGGCTCGCTCGATTAGCTGAATTGCCCGAGTTGGAACGATCGTGCTGGTTCCCGACGTTTGATGGCCTCCGATCGCCTCTCCAGCTCCCTCCATGCGAGCCAAGCGTCGACCATCAGTACCGACCGCGTTGACAGAAGACTCTTCCATTTCAAGCAAGACACCACCCAGTGCAAACCGACTGCTTTCCGCATCCGTTGCAAAGACAGTTCTTTTCACCATTTCGCGAAATAGTCGCGTGGGAATAACGTGGTATTTGTCTTCCTCGAAGCCAGCAACACTAGGAAACTCATCGGGATTGTTGCCGGGCAGCCTAAATCGACTGTGAGACCCCTGTACACGGATTCCTGAATCGTCTGTCTCAAAAGACAGGCTCTCATCGTTACTTTCCCTCAGGATTGCCATTGTTCGCTGCACGGGCAGCAAGGCAGTTCCTTCGGTCTCGATTTCCACACCTTCCTCCACATCCAGGCGAATACCAACTTCCATGTCAGTTGCGGTAAGTGTGATTTTGCCACCTGCTGCCGTCACCTTGACATTTTGCAAAATTTCTTTGGGTGACCGTGCAGGAGCGATGCTGGCAGCCAACGCAAACGCGTTGGTGAGTGATTCTCGTTGGCAGGTAATTTTCATGGTTACTTCAGCGAGATCCAAAAGGTGAACTTTCCATTCCAATTCGCTTGGAAGGGGAGTCGCATGTTTTACCGTCTGAAGAACGGCACTGCATGCCCCTTAAGTCTGACAGTTGGATTGTCTGGTATGGATCTGCCAAGAGTTAGTGATATTTATTTAACGTCGTCATCGTAATGCGATTGAAATAATCGTCGAAAACACAATATCGAAGAGCCTAAGGTCTTGTTTTATAAAGACTTATGAAAATCCAAAAGGCGTGGAATACCTGTCGCTTTAATGTTCGGTGTGCGTTCTAAAGCGTTTCTTTCTGCGACATCTTCTAACATCATGGAGTGGTCACAGACAAATTGATCGCCGGAATGCACCAACAATCGACACGGTAGCGACAGGTTATTCAGGTCAAAAAAAATCAAGATGTGGAGAGTTTTTCTCTGACATCATCGGCCATAAGGCGTAATTCGGCGTCTTGCTCTAGCAAAGATTCCGTTTTTCGAATCGCGTGTAGCACCGTTGTATGGTCACGCCTGCCAAAATAATCTCCGATCTGATGCATGCTTAATGATGTCATTTGTCGTGACAAGGTCATCGCCAATGATCGGGCTCGCACCAAATGTTGCTTTCGAGATCCGCTCCTCAAATCGGATAATTTCAGTCGGAAACGCTTTGCAACCACTCCGGCGATCATCGCAGGAGTTAGATCTTGTGATTGCCCAACAATTTCGATCGCGCTTTGAATAGCCTCGGAATTGACGGGTAAATTACGCATTCGATGCCACAGCGATAGCTGTTTCACCGCTGCTTCCAGCGAGCGGCAAGGTAGGGCTGATTCAAGTCCAGCATTTAATTCCGAGATTAGCGTTTCACTCATCTCGAGTTGGTAATTTTCAGCCAGTTCGCGTAGAAGTTGGCGGCGGGTCTGTTCGCTCGGCAGATCCAATGGGACAGTCAAGCCAGGCAATACTCGACTGATCAATAACGGCCGCATCCCACGCACTTCAGAAGGCAGTCGCCGACACGTCACAAGGGTCGACTGGGATGCCAGACAACGATTTTCAATGCGAATCGCTAACTCATCCTGGGCGGCGGGTTTGTCGGCGATCAGGTGCAAGTCATCTACAATTAGAACTTCCGGCTCGGAAAGTTGCTGCTGAAGGTGGGGTAAATCATCCGATGCAACGGATTCCGCAAATTGTCGAGCAAAATCAGCTGAGGTCAGGTACATCACGGTAGGTGGCGTTGGCTGATTCGTAGCAGCGACCCGACGGGCTGCCAAATGCATGGCGATCGCTGTCTTTCCAGATCCCGTCGGCCCCACTAACAATAGTGGGTTTCCAAGCTCAAAGACTGGAGCATCAGCAGTCGCCAAATATCCGACGAGGCGATTCTCGTCACCGCACAGGAAATAGGGTAATGCACCCGACCCGACCTGCAGGCCTCGCCTCCGACCTCGTATCGCAGGACGTTCCAAGGGGAACGAAATCAGTTCCGGTCGTCCGGTGACTTCGCTAGGAGCAGTTGTAGTGGCCGAGCCAAGCACAGTTGGGTGATTCGATTCAGCGGGAGACATTGCCTAGCGAAACTGGGCTAGGGACACGGTTTCGAGACCACCCGTAGTGTAATCAGTATCCGCGGGAAAGCGAGTAAAAATGGATTAGTTATCCACGTCTGATATTTTTCTTAAGCGTTTGACATGATTGGAGATAAGTTCGATTGAAGATTCAATTTCATCAGCGGTGGAAAACTTAGACAATCCAAATCGCAGAGCTGAGCGAACCTGTTCATCTGGGCAACCCATGGCTGTTAGCACATGGCTCGGTGGACTGCTGCCGCTGCTGCACGCAGAACCGCTGCTGCACGCGATCCCTGCCAAATCGAGAGCCATCAAAAGGGTTTGGCGGTCAATGCCGCAAAAGGAGAGGCAACTTGTCGTTGGTAAGCGATTCTTAGAAGCTCCTTGAACGACTAATTCAGGGTGTCGAGCGACAAGGGCAGTTTCCAATCGATCACGAAGATGTCGACATTTCTCGGCCGTTTCGGGTATTTCATCAGTTGCCAGCTCCAACGCACGGGCCATCGCAACGATCAGAGCAGTTGGTTCAGTTCCAGGCCGTGATTCGAGTTGTTGCTGGCCCCCATGAAACATCGGTTTCAGCCGGACACCTGAGTTAAGCCATAAGGCGCCAATTCCCGCCGGTCCATGAAATTTGTGGGCAGTAAACGTCACAGCCGCTGCGCCCAGCCTTTTTAAGGATGTAGGCACTTTTCCGATGGATTGGGTTGCATCGACATGTAACGGTACACCTCGCTGTTGGCAGATTTCGGCGACCTGTCCAATTGGCTGAAGGACCCCCGTCTCGTTGTTGGCGGACATCACTGTGACCAGCGAAGCGATTTGTCCATCAGTCTCGATTGCTTGCTCCAGGGACGAGAGGCAAATCTCGCCGCCACGATTGATATCGACCCAGCGAACCGTTCTTCCAGCTTTTTGCAGGGCTTCGGCGGGTTCGATTAAGCTTGGATGTTCTAAGCGACTAATGACAAGCGGTCCTTCGGGGCAAATTCCGTTTACTGCCAAGTTGTTGGACTCGGTGCCGCCGCTGGTAAAGATCAAGCGAGGTCCACCTGGTTCGTCGAGTTGGGTGTCTAGGCAGCGTCCGATGATGGTTTGGGCATCCTCCACTCGATCACGCGCCGATCGTCCAAGCGAGTGCTGACTGGCGGGATTTGCTGGACCCTCGCAGAAAATCTCCATCATCACTTTCGTGACGCGGGGATCGACCGCCGTAGTTGCATTATTATCGAGATAAATCGCCACGGATCGTTCCAGTTCAGTCTGCTGGTTGCTGCAAACTCTGAAGCGGTTGGTTGTCAGGGAAGTCGCTGAGTGCCTCAACGAGGAGTTCTTGGGCGAGATCCGACTTTTTGGCTTCACGCATATCCTGGATTAGCTGGTAATAGTCTCGTTGCAGCTGTTCCTCGATAGCGGCCTTGAAATCTGCAGCTGACTGCTCGTTTTGAGCGATTTCGAACAACGCCGGCATCAACACGTAAAGCTCTCGAATTGCCAGTTTCTGGATGACCGGCCAAAAAACCTTCGCATGTCGAGGATGATCCTTGCTCCAATCCCGCCAGTAATCGGAGGATCCAGTTGACAGTTCGAGTTGGTCAGTGAGGAGCTGAGCATCTGCGGGCTTCGAAGCGGAGAGTCCCCAAGAGATTGACACCAAGTGCCAATCGGTGGGGGGCCCGAACGCGGTCGGGATTAGACCAGATTGTCGCACGTATGTGGCCGTTCTTGGTGTCGCACTGGTGCGTCTTATCGGTGTAATTTGGCTGTGAATGAGTGGGATTTCATAAAAACTAAATTGACGTTGTTGGAAGTGAGTTGGCGAAAATTCCAGGCCTTCCACGTAACCCTGCCCACGGATCACGAAAAAGATTACTACCATCACAGCCAGAAATGCGATCCCCACAAACCAGCGTTTGACCGTACGATTTTTTCTAGTCACTGATCGACGCAGAGAGTGGGGGAGTGAAACCGAGGTGGACAGAACTGCAAGGTTAAGTGATCTTTCCGAAACAATCGTAACCCTTCTGCCGTCCGGTGGCGATCAAAATGGTATCGAGAGTCGCGACGCAGACTTGCCGGCCTCAAATATAAAGTTACCGTCAACGTTCAACTTATTCTAAGGCATGAAGCAAAATTCGTCCCCCGCGAGAAATCCTGTTCGAGCCGAGTGGCAACGAAGCTCGACGTCGGTGTTGTCGAATCGAGACCGATGGGATGGTTGTACACCACCTCGAGGATGTTTTAATTGGGTATCGCGGCCTTACGACGTCACCCGACTGGGTTTCGGTGATTCGATTCAGACCCTACCCCAAGCCGAGGCCGAGGAGGACCCGAGGCTCGCTCGAATGCGGGTTGAGGCAGTGCTGCTGTTGGCTAAAACACCGCTAAACCCAAGGAAACTCGCCCAATTGGCTCACTTGGCGGACGCCACCGAGGCCCGTACACTTGTCCGCCAACTTAACCACGTTTACGACACACTGGGACGGGCATTGCGAGTCGAGCAGGTGGCCGGTGGTTACCGACTGCTGACACGTCCAGAATTGGCCCCTTGGCTTGCTCGACTTGGTCATGTCCCGGCACCGCTAAGATTATCAACACCCATGCTGGAAACATTGGCGGTAATCGCCTACCGTCAACCCGTTTCAAGAGCCAATGCCGAGGCGATTCGTGGCGTGGCCTGTGGCGAATTGTTACGCCAGCTAATGGAAAGAGAATTGATTCGAATTGTCGGTCGTGGCGAAGAGTTAGGGCGTCCCTATCTTTACGGCACCACCAAACGTTTTTTACAACTCTTCGGATTGCCAAATGTAGATGCTTTGCCTGCGATCCAGTGGCAAACTTTACGAGAAGATCCGATTCCCGAAGATACCGTTTCCACACTTGATGATTTATCGACATCCACGAAGGAGCCTGTCGTGAGCACGACCGTCGCGCCAGTTTTCGCAGAGACTGATTTTGAAGTGCAAGGTGCTATCGAGTGCGTTGCAACGCCAACCCATGCGTCCACTGAAGCTAGTCAGCCAGCAGCCATCGATGATGACGACTTTTACGACGACGACGACGACGAAGTAGAAGGAAGCGACTGGGAAGATGATGATTGGGACGACAACGACCCAGATGAACTCGACGAGGATGACGAGGATGAGGTCGCAAGCAAAGACGACGACGATTTAGAAGAAGAAGATTGGAAAGAAGTCGATGATGACGAGGATGAAGACGACGACTGGGATGATGACGATGACAAGCTCGATGAAGACGACTGGGACGATGACGAGCTCGACGATGATGAGGACGAGGCTTGGGATTGATAAATCCCGTTCAATCCTCGCCTAACTGAAATAGTTGTCGGAGTGCTTCGACCAAACCACGTTTGTGTCCATCCGCGGCGTCGTCACGAAGTGAAGACAGCGGCGGGTGCAATAGCTTATTAATCAACCGGTCAAAAGACTTTTCAATTTCTTTTTTAGCCACTTGATCGCCGTTGGCGAGTTGCAACTTGTTGATCAAACGATCCAGTTCGTCACTCTTGATTTCTTGAGCCTGGTTGCGGAGTCGGCGGATCACTGGCCCAGTTGCCCGGTGATTGATCGCCTGCAGGTATCGTTCTGTTTCTTCTTTAATAATCTGTTTTGCCTTTGGCCATTCTTTTTTCCGCTCACGGCGATTTCGCTCACAGGCTGTTTGCAAATCGTCTATCCCGTACAAGTAGACGCTGGGTAGATCACCGATTGATGACTCAAAATCACGCGGCACGGCTAGATCTAGAATCAACAACTCTCGGTTTCGACGCTTGAGTTGCAAAGGGCGGAAAGTCGCTTCTGTCAAAATAGGCTCTGCGGCAGAGGTAGTCCCGATGATCAAATCGGCGTCGACGATCTGCTCAGTGAGCGTTTCCCATGGAGCGGATTCAGCACCGAATTCAGCTGCTAGGGCAACGGCTCTTTCATAAGTTCGGTTCAAAACACAAAGATCACTTGCACCTGCTTGTTTTAGGTATCGAAGCGTTTCTTCTCCCATCTCGCCGGCGCCGCACAATACGACCCGCTTATTGCTTAGAGTGTCAAATACTTCCGCCGCGACTTCTCCAACCGCCACACTAGGGACGCTGACTCGACGTCGGTGAATTGAGGTCTCGTGTTGAACACGTTTGGCAGCGCGATTGGCAGCCTGGAAAACACTGTGGGTGAGTGGTCCTGCTGCTCCGCTGTTGCAAGCTTGGTCATACGCCTGTTTGACCTGTGACAAAATCTGGGCTTCGCCCACGACCATGCTGTCCAGACTTGACGCGACGGTGAAAAGATGTTCGACGGCGTCCGATCCGACCCGATAAATCATCTGTTCTAAAACTTCATCAGGCCGCAGTTGTTGTTGGTCTGCCAGAAAGCCGACCACCGCATCTTGGTCGACATGGAAATCATTCCCACCGGTGGCGTACAACTCGACGCGGTTGCATGTACTAAGGAGCACAAGTTCGGCTGAAGGGTATCTTTCGCGAAAGTTAACCAAGGCCGCATTGACCTCGTCCGTGGAGAACGAGATCTTTTCTCGAAATTCCACTGCTGCGTCATGATGGCTGCATCCGATCATCTGCAGTTTCATTTGTTTGCCCCCTGGATTGTGGGCAGCTGTTTGGCCGACATTGAATCGACCGCGTAGTCGTTCGATAGATTTGCCTTCTGGTTAGAAATGCGTGAGAGCAGTGCCACTTCAGTGGTTGATGGAGTGAGGAGCTCCGACTGTTCATTCGGGTTTTGACCATGAGGCGCGGTCAACACACCGATCATCGCTAGAATCAAAAATCCGAGACTTGCGAGTGTTAAATAAACCGCTTTTCGACCATGGCTGGCTGGTTCATAGAAATAATCTAAACAGGTTGCGCCACAGAGCCACAACAGTAAAAGTAACGAGAAGAGAACTCCGCGATCTGACAGCCCGACCTGTCCCCACTGGTTCAGATTCATGACGACTCCCGCCAGCAAGCCAAGGCCAACGGCAGATGTGCTAATAATCAAACATCTACGATTTAACCTACCCAGCGATTCCAACGTTGGCAGACGAAACGCCGAGCCAGCTCTTTTTTTCTTCAGCCGACGAGATTGGACCAGATACATCACACCCGCGATGAACCCGGTCAATACGGCTCCCGAGCCGAGCATCATCGCCAAGGCGTGCACACGACGCCAAACCTCCACGGCTTCGTTACGTGAGAAGGGTGCGAGGTCGGATACCGCGATAGCGAATCCAATCATTGCCAAAACGGCTGGTAGGAAAAAAAAACTGACGATTGTGTCGGGCCGCCGCAGATAGGCAACGAAGAAACAAACGGCTAATCCCAACGCAACGAGCAACGACCAGTCCGACCACGTTGCCCAGAGTCCTACTTCGGTTTCGCCACCCTGAATTTCACCGGTGGTGGCTTGCAGCAAGAGGTAACAGACGTGGGTAAACAGTCCGACCACCATCATTACAATGACCAGCAAGCCGCGGCCCGGAATACGTCCGGCCAATCGCAACAACTCCAACACCAAAACTACCAAGTAGTTGGTGAAAAAACAGGCGATGGAGATTTCGCGGAGGATGGCCAGCATGAATGTGTGGGGGAGAGTGTTTTGAAACTCAATCGGAGCAGGCTATGAACTCAAATATCCATCGCTCTTACTCGAATGTGGAAGCTGCGATGAGTGAGTATGGTCACCAGTTCTGGTTTGGTCGCCTGCTTTGATGCAGCCGTCGATAATGGATTGGTCCCATGTCGGTCCGTCTCACATGGGAGACCAACTGATCCAAGCACTCAGACATCTGTCCAGAGCTTCGTACGCCGTAGTTGAACGAACCGCCCGCTCCCCTCAATCGTACATCGTGTTTCAAAAAATGTCAGCGCAGAGGTCCTTTTCGCCAAGGCGAATTGAGCCAATAACGCGTCTCTATATTACCTTGGTGATCGATACGAATTCGGATCGCGCCGCTTGTGATGGTTAGGTGGACATTTGACCCAGTCGTTCGGAGCATCTCGACGACCTCCGGGCGACGAGAACGACGGCCACCGCTGACTACCGTCTCTCTTGGTCTTGCCCAATGAACAACCGCGCGAGCGTCGACCGTTAAACTGCCGTGGTGCGGGGCCATCAACAATCCACCGACCGCTGGCCGTGGTTGGTTGATCAGATACGCAATTCCCGGCTCCTCCAAATCGCCTGGCAAGATAAGTGATCGGCCCGCTGCATCCATCCGAATCACAAGGCTATTCGCGTTGTCACTCCCCGAAATTCGTTCGGCTGGCGGATGCAGAATGTCAAGACGCTTGTCGCCGCATCGCATCGACATGCCTGCTGACAGTTCACGAACCGGGACTTCTGCCTCGTTAATCGCTTGGGTTATGGCTTCTATAGCCGGTTCGTCTTCCTGCAGCATGCCAGGCGGTGTCAAGATCTCGTCAATCTTAAATCGGCGGAGCAATCCCGGTAACGCATTGAAATGATCGGCGTCCGCATGCGATAGGAAAACGCCGCGTAGGTGCGTGATCCCCAATGACCAAAGGGTCGAATCAATCCCTCGACTACTGTAGTGATCATTTCCCAGCCGACCACAGTCGTAAAGCCAAACATCATTTGGCGAAAAACGAATGACCACACTCGTGCCATGACCCACATCCACAAACGTTGCTTCCAACGTTCCCTTGTCCAAAGGTGTTGGCTGGATCGCCAGCAGGACAGCGGAGGTGACCCAAGACACGATCCATGCATACCGTAACGTTGAGGTAAGGTAACTGGCGCGAAGCAAGAAAGACCCTGCAATGATCACGTAGAATCCAACGACCCACCAGCCCGGTGGCGATGGTAGCCAAAAATGACTGCAGGGTATTTGTGCAGAGGTCTCAACGATCCAACGAATGGCCAACAAAGAGATATGACAAGTAAAACCAAAACATGTTGCTAATGGCCACCAAGCCCATCCCGCAATGATCAATGCAATGCCTGATGCGAGGGCGACAAATAACAAAGGGGCCAGCAGAACATTACTGACGACGCTAATCAGTGGGATGACGTGAAAGTGATACCAAACAAGTGGCAAGCTGATTACGGCAACGCAGCCACTCAGCCAAATCAGTTTTTTAACTCGACCGAACAAAGCACCGGTCGCACGTCGCAATCTTGATTGCTCGGCATCCACGAGTGCCGCCAGTTGTCGTTCGCGTTCAAGCGTCTGTCGCACAGCGCTTGTTTGTGCAGAGTCTTGCTGTCCACAAATTAACAACGTTGTTACCGCCAAAAAAGACAGGTGCACACCCACGCTGAATACTAGTTCGGGATTGAACAGCGTTAACAAGATCGCCGCTAGTGATAGGGTGTTAAGTGGCTGAATCGGACGTCGCATCCAGTTCGCCAGCAATAGAAATACGACCAGTACAGCTGCGCGGAGTACGGGCGGTCGAGCACCTGTGATTGCGGTGTAAAGCAGACACACCATCAGCACGGTCAAGAGTTTTGGCGTTGCCGGTAACCGCAGCAAAATGGTGATCCAATGCGTGATCACGACAACGATCGCCAAATGCAAACCGCTGACCGATAGCAAATGAGCGGTCCCAGTGACCAACAGCAGATCTCGTGTCGCGTTGTCAACGAGATCACGTTGTCCAACGACCAAAGCGACCGCCAGCGGACCTGTTTGTGGACCGTTCGCGAGAAGTAGTTGATTTCGGCCATGAGTCGCTAGCATCGCCACCATTCGACGGAGCAACGCTTGCTCACGATCCAGCAACTGCACATGATCGATCGAGGCAACATCTAACTGAGCATGAATGTGGCGTCGACGATCCACCTTTCGTAGATCGACCGCGCCCGGATTCGAAGCGGCACTCGGTCGACTTAATGTTCCAAATAGGCGAACAGAGTCTCCCGTGGCAATCTGGTCATCGCGACCGTTGATCGCCACACGCAGGTGGCCATCACAGGCCTGAAAGTGCTGACCAACACGAATTTGACTCAATCTCAATCTGACGAGTGTTTGCCAAGGATGCCGGCCGTGGCGGTGTGAAAAGGCGTTCCGCCGAAGGGAGTTTGGCTGTTCTATGATCCCTTCGACGACTACCAGCTGCGGGGTATCCGACAGTAGTGACAGGATGGCAGCACTCTCATACCGCCAGTCAGAGAGTCTTTGCGCGGTGCCGCCGACTGCCACGAATAGCAACCCTATCATCGCGCGGGTCAGCCAGTTTGCTGGCGGCCGGTCAACGGACCTGACGATTCCCAGCCTGAGTCCCAAACCGAGCCCCAGACCAATGCCTAAGACTGCCCAGGCGATGAACCAAAGTTCAGAACTCAGCGGTCCACAGCAAACCACCGCATCGATCAGAACGCCCGTGATGCAAGCTGCCGCGACGGGAGCCAGCGGACTACGCAACCATAACACGTCCATCGACTGGGTGATCCAGCGGATCCCCGTTCTGCGAAAATTTTGTGCCCCTAACAACGCGTTTGTTTTCCTCAACTCGGGTATCTTGAGTGTTGTCGTGCTCGACGCGACTCGATCGATATGCCACCGCCCTTGCAAAAGGATGAATCAGTGAATCTACAAAGTTTTCGCCTGCCGATGTCACTGCTGACTGCCTTGGCTTGCTTTGGAATGCCCCATTATTTGCTAGCACAGGACAATTCGCCGACCATTCGGCCCGTCGCAATGAAGTACCCCACCACAGAAAAAGTTGATGTTATCGATGACTACCAAGGCCGCAAGGTTGCGGATCCCTACCGATGGCTGGAAGACACCGAGAGTGAACAAACAGCAGCCTGGATCGAGGCGCAGAACGAGATGACGCAAGCATTCTTGCAGTCGATTCCCGAACGGAAAGAAATGCATAAGCAATTGGAACGTTTGTGGAATTACGAGCGTTATGGAATGCCAAGCCACAAAGGGAACAATTACTTTTACACGCACAACGACGGGTTGCAGAACCAAAGTGTGCTCTACAAAGCAAAATCGCTGGACGCGGCACGAACCGTCTTACTTGACCCAAATCAATTGAGCGAGGACGGGACGGTGGCTTTGGCGGGAACAGCAGTCAGTAAAGATGGCCGATTACTTGCCTACGGAATTGCCGACGGGGGGAGCGATTGGCGGACTTGGAAGATCCGCGATGTGGGGACAGGAAAAGATCTCCCCGATGTCGTCGAGTGGGTCAAGTTCAGTGGGATTGCTTGGAAACCAGATGGCAGCGGATTTTTTTACGGGCGTTATGCCGAGCCCCAAGAAGGTGAGGAATTGACTGGGACGAATGAAAATCAGCGTCTGTATTTTCATCGTGTGGGCACAACACAAAGCGAAGATCAGTTGATTCTCGAGCGTCCCGATCATCCAAAGTGGGGATTTTCACCGATCGTGACCGACGATGGTCGTTACTTGGTGGTTCAAACTTGGAAGGGCAGCGAGCCGAAGGCTCAAATCTTCATTAAAGACTTACGGGATTCGGAATCGGATGTTACCCCGCTGATCACTGGATTCGACGCTGAATATGAGTGGGTGGCGTCGGTGGATGACACTTTGTACTTCGTGACTGATAACGCAGCTCCCAAGCGTCGTTTGATTGCCGTGAAGGCGGGAACTGAAGACCGCGATCTGTGGCGCGAGGTCATCGCCGAGACGAAGGATGTCCTCGAGTCCGTCAGCCTGTTCGGTGAGACCTTTTACGCCAGTTGGTTAAAAGATGCACGAGCCAAGGTCACTCGCCACCGGATCAATGGTGAATTACAGGACGAGTTAGTCCTTCCAGGTGTTGGCACTGTGAGCGGATTTGGTGGGCGGCAAGACGCGAGTGAAACCTTCTTTTCATTTTCCAATTATGTGACCCCGACGTCGATCTATCGGATTGATCTCGCCAATGGTGAATTCGCCTTGTGGCGACAACCTGAGATTGATTTAAACATTGATCAATTCGTCACGGAGCAGCTGTTTTGCGAGAGTGCGGATGGAACGCAAATCCCGATCATCGTAACTCGTCGGCGTGATTCAAAGTTGGATGGTTCCAATAAGACACTGTTGTACGGGTATGGTGGTTTCAATATTTCGATTACACCGGGATTTTCTCCCGCAACCGCTGCCTGGGTTGCCAACGGTGGCGTTTACGCAGTGGCCAATCTACGAGGCGGTGGCGAATATGGTCGTGAGTGGCATGAGGCTGGAATGCGATTACAGAAGCAGAATGTGTTCAATGATTGCATTGCTGCCGCGGAGTATTTGATCGAGAAAAATTACACGCGACCATCCCGGTTAGCGTTGCAAGGGAGAAGCAATGGTGGTTTGTTGGTCGGTGCAGTGATGACACAGCGTCCTGACTTGTTCGGTGCTTGCCTGCCTGCGGTTGGTGTGATGGACATGCTTCGTTATCACAAATTCACCATCGGTTGGGCTTGGGTGACCGAGTATGGCAGCAGTGATGAAGAAGATCAGATTGACAATTTGCTCTCTTACTCACCTTTGCACAATCTGAAAGCTGGGACATGCTATCCGGCGACCTTGGTGACCACTGCGGATCGAGATGATCGCGTGGTGCCGGGTCATAGTTTCAAATTTGCTGCGGCGTTGCAGGCGGCGCAAGGATGTGAAAACCCAACACTGATTCGGATTGAAACTCGCGCCGGTCATGGGGCGGGAACGCCCGTCAGTAAAAGGATCGATGAGTATGCGGATTTGTGGGCTTTTCTGCTTGCTAACTTGAACTGACAGAGCTTTCCTTCGGCGGGGCGGAGAGGGTCTTTGGAGTGGAATGGAGGCAGCTACCGAAATGGTTGGCACGAGATGGTGCCAGCCGCAGTCCGTTCTCATGATCAAAGAGTTGCCGAGACCGATGGCACGCACCATTTCGCTCTGATGGAAACTTGACAGATTCTTCGGGACTTATTGCGTTATGTTGATTCAACAACCAGGGCAATCGCCGTACGATTTGAATTTTGAGCTGCTCGGCTTTCACGTCCGGGTGGCTTGGTCGTTTTGGGCCGCTGCTTTGTTATTTGGATACGGCTTGGTCCAAGATCTCGACGACACGCTCGCCGCGCTCAGCCCAGGGGTCCTCCCGCTGTGGTTGCTATGGACCGTCTGTCTTTTCGTCTCGATTTTGATTCATGAAATCGGGCATGCCTTGGCATTTCGACAGAATGGGATTCGAGCCTCAATTGTCCTCTACTATCTTGGCGGTTTGGCGATTCCGACGACCTCGTTTTCGTCGAGTCGTGGATCGGGTGGATTGAACCCCAAGCAAGATATTTGGGTCTCCTTCGCCGGCCCATTGGCTCAATTATTGTCAGCGGTGGTCCTTGGTGTTGTCGTCGTTTCGATGGGATATCGGTTGACGGTTCTCGAATGGATGCCTGGACCCTTTGCAGGTATACCTGGGACGTTGGAGGGCAAAGAATTAGCGCTTGAATCTCCTGGACTCTTTGCCTTGGTGACGTTCTATATGTTCCCCAGCGTCTTGTGGGCCTTGTTGAATTTAATTCCCGTTTGGCCACTCGATGGGGGCCATATCATGAGATCCACTATTTTATTGAGTGGTGGAAATCTTGTTCAAGCTTTGTGGGTCAGTGTGATCGTAGCGGGCTTCATGGCGTTCTACGGATTCACTAACGGACAGCAATTCTTAGGCATCATGTTTCTAGTGCTTGGTGTGTCGAGTTACCAAGCGGTCGAACAGATCAATGGATCACGATACGGATAGCAATTCGGGCAGTGGCGGATTGCGCAAAAATGGTTGAAGCATTGGAAAAAACGTGTGTTCTGCAACGTTTCGACACTTTAAAAACCGCCACGCATCAACTTTTTTCATTGCGTTCGACGTGAAAATTGAGAGTGCGAGATAATGCTTTTTTGTCTCGCTACGACCTTCAAAATGCTGCTGTTGAAAATCGATGTGCACACAGAAAAAGACCACTTCGCGCGCAATTTGGATGTGTTTCTGCAGGGCAAATGGACAGATTTATTAAGATATCGGGTTTCACATATCAAAAATTTTTTTCCACGCAAGCACTTTTTTTTGGAAAAAGATGTTGCGGAATCTGTAGAAGCGCGTAAAGTTAGCCGCAGTTTTTTACGGTTGAGAGGCGAAGTACGGATAGATGTTGGACATCAAAGCTTCAAGACTCAATCACACCGACGGTTGGCGAGCCGTGGCCGGTGGCTTCTAAAGCGTCGCTTTAAAAGTCACGAGGACTCGCCAGCGTTTCCTTTCTCAGCGGAGGAAAAACGTGGCCAAGAAGAAAGCAACCAAAAAGAAGGCGACTAAGAAGAAGGCTACTAAGAAGGCTTCGACTAAGAAGAAGGCTACTAAGAAGCGTTCGACTAAGAAGAAAGCTACTAAGAAGCGTTCGACTAAGAAGAAAGCCGCCAAAAAGAAAGCAACCAAGAAAAAGGCTGTTAAGAAGAAAGCAACCAAAAAGAAGGCTACTAAGAAGCGTTCGACTAAGAAAAAAGCCGCTAAAAAGCGTCGCTAGGTTGCCAACTATTTGGTCTTTCGAGACCGAATTAAGAAACAAAAAGCCGTATTGGGAATTCGTTCCCAGTGCGGCTTTTTTTATCCAAACGTCCCCTAATTCCCACCTTCAGGATTCGCTCGGGGACTGCTTTGCGAGATCGGAGATCTGCGAGCGCAATCCCTTTCAGAGGTGGTGACTTTGCAAATCCGCCAGCGCCCGACTGTGATCACTCACCCGTTGGTTCGACCGGTCCCTTCAATCGGCTGGAAAGTCGTTAGGCACGAATCAAAAGTGAATGAGTGGCAAGAAAATTCCCCCTGGAAACGCTCTGCCGCCGGTTGGAAGATCCAGTGCTGACAAGACCACTAGGTAAAGGCAGAGTCATCCTGTTTACGAGTATTTTTCCAGGCGATTCAGAGATCGCCGTTTATCGCGCAACCGCTCTCTGTGTGACTTTGTTAGCAGAGTCGTTTAGAGGGTTGGTAAGGACGCTTTGGGTGGACTGGCGGATGCCTTGGCCGCCAAATCTCGTACTAAAGCTTGGGTTACTGCATCGATAGGTGCTCTCGCCGCGGCATCCGATTCGATGACTTCGGCTAAACGTCCTTCATCGCCCGCAGTGCGAAGTGCGATCTCGATTGGCAGTGCGCCCAAGAATGGTACCGTTAGCTCTTCGGCTTTCTCTCGTGCCCCGCCACGTCCAAAAATGTCATAGATCTTGTTGTTATCAGGACAACGGAAACCACTCATGTTCTCAACCATTCCGAGAACGGGAATATTCACTTTACGAAACATGCTAATTGCTTTAATCGCATCAAGGAGAGCGACCTCTTGCGGCGTGCAGACAACGACTGCCCCTGCCAGCGGCAGTGCTTGAGAAAGCGTGAGTGCCACGTCACCGGTTCCTGGTGGCATGTCAATGATCAGATAGTCTAGTTCGCCCCATTCTGTTTCACCAAGGAACTGGTTGATTGAACCGTGCAGCATAGGTCCGCGCCAAATCACGGCTTGATCCGGTTCCACCAAGAAACCCATCGACATTACGGGCATGTCGTCACCAAGTTTGATCGGTTCGATCCGCTTGGCTGCAGAGACCGATGGCCGTCCAGAAAGTCCTAGCAAGTGAGGAATGCTGGGACCGTAGACATCAGCATCCATCAATCCAACTTTGGCACCGAAACGTCGCAAAGTGAGAGCGATTGACGCGGCGACGGTGCTTTTCCCAACACCGCCCTTACCGCTGCCAACCGCGATCACACTTTTGGCGCGCAACCCAATTTGGCCGATTCTTGCCGGTGGTCGTTCGTGAGTCACGAAATTCAATTTTACTTGGCTACCTGGTACGGAAGCGACGATCCGAGATTCGATTGCCTCGGCAACGTACTCACGGATGGGCATTGAGTGCGTGGTCAGCGCGATCGTGACGATGACGGCGGAATCATCGACCGAAATCTCCTTGACTTGGCCCATCGAGCGAAGGGGACGACCGGTTTCGGGGTCAGGATATTCGCCGACAATTTTTTCGATGGTTTCGATGTTCTGAGTGGTCATGAATCAGCGTTTTTTCTAAAGTCAGTGCTTTGGCAGGATGGCTTGTATTGAACGATTGTAATGCGGGAAAAAATTGTCGAATCCGAACGCGGATCGCGGCAGCTCTTCAGTCTACGGGTTGGGCGGCAGATGCGAAGTGGCCCTCAATCAGCGGCCGAATCTTCGGCAACTGTTCGGGTTGCTGAAGCAACACGGCGACCGGAAATTCGGCCAGCAGCAATCGCTCGCGGACCGACAGCCCGCCATCAGCTACCAGTTGCAGGGCGAGAGGAAAACTTTCGTTCATTTTGATGAACTGATGTGCAAATTCTCGGAGTGAACTTGGTTCGACCTCCCAAAGTACGACGGCGGGAAGGCCTGGGATCAGAGCATCGACGATCGAATAGGTATCTGAATCGACCACATCCAAAACAAACGGATCGGGCGTCATGGCCGGTCCGAACCTTCGGATTGCGCGGTTCCAGCGTTGGTCGCGTTCGCAGACAGCCCAAAGACGAATATCAGTATCCAGCATTTTGCATCACTCTCGAAAACATTTGGATTCGGTATTCACAGGCTTCAATCTGCCTTTAATGAATCGATTCGTCTGAGCAAGCGAGCGCGACTGATGCCGAGTCGACGAGCGGCTTCGGCGCGATTTCCGTTCGTCGCTTCCAGTGCCTGTTGAATGATTCGCAATTCGAATCGACTCAAGGCATCATCCAGCGAGATATTAAGGCGTTTAGCGGCGACCGAGCCAGATCCAGGACGGTAGGACCGAATCGCTTAGGGCAAGTGTTCGATTCCGATGGTTTCACTGCGCGACGTGCGGATTGCGTGTCGGATTGCTTCCTCAAGTTCCTGGTAGTCTTCGGGCCACGGATAAATGACGAAGGCATCAAGGGCTGCGCGGCTGAAGCGTTCCGCAGTACCTTCTCCAAGAGCTCGCCGTCTATCCAGAATCGCAGCTGCCAATAACGGTAAGTCCTCAACGCGTTCAGACAAAGGCTCCATGGTCACGGTCAAGGCTGTCAGAATTTCCCACAAATCAACGCTGATACCCTCGGGGGAGATATCGTCAACGAGGAGGGAAGCCGACACATCGCCTTTCGCATTAGCAGTTTCAGACAGAACAGCAGGTTGTCTGCTGCAGAGTCCGATCATTCGAAATCGACCACCGAATGTTTGCCAGATCTCGACAAGTCTTCGTTGTGCTTCTGGTGGCGTCTCGTCCAAGTCACGCACCAAAGCGGTTGCCAATGATTGTGGTGACTCGGTGAGTGGATGAATCATCGGCGCCAGGACGGCGTCAAGCAATTCTGGATCCATTAGAGATCCGTCTACCGCAATCAGAGGCTCGTTGGCTGAACATGCCTGGTGGATGTTTCTGGCGATCGACTCGCTGCCGCATCCGCGCGGACCGCAAACACAAAAGTCGATGCGGGTTGAGCTTGCTACACGGATTCTTCGGCGAAGTCTTCGGACGGCGGGTGATTGGCCTGCAGTGACGAGGTTTGCGAACTCCGAATTTTTTTTTCGCCAACGGTCGAGCTGGCTCCGCAACGCAACGGCATCACGTATTTCCTGGTCGATGACGCGATCATCGAACGTCCCGCCGACGGCGATCGTGATTGCCTTATCGTGACTGCCGGCCCGGGTGAATCGGACTTCGATGGCTTTGGGACGAATCTCACCAATCGCGGGAGGCTGAATCCGTAGGGAAGCGGTTCCGCGTTTCGACAGCCCAGTGGGTGGTGACAGTGCAGCGGCAAGCCGATCATACGCTTCGTCTGAAACCGGAGATCCGGCAACGCACCGACGATTCAACAACAGCTCCAAATCGACGCCCAGCCAGTCTGCGCACCCAGAAGACAGGTAAACCAAGTCTCCCTGAGGTCCGATTACGTACAGCGGGCTACCCGATGCCTCGAGTAGCCGCAAGAATGGTCGGGTTTGGGTGCCGCTTGCCATCGACGGGTTTCCTGGCCGATTTTCTGTCAATCACAACAGATTCTAGCCCAGCCCAGCAGAGATCATGCTAGGGCGGGTTGCGGTTCGGCGCAGAAGCGGCCAATCCCCTCTCAGCGTCGGCCTAAAACACGTCCAGCATAAAATGGTGGCCGGAGTGGAATCGGCGTGGACTTGGGTAGTAGTTGTGCCACTGCTTGTTGTAGACCGGAATCCGCATTTCCGACGGATATCGGTGATACATACTGTCGCTGCTGCGAAAGTACTCTTGCCCCCAGAAGTTCTGCGGATAGTAGACGTACGGATAGTGGTAAAACCGGTTCCAATCACGGAAATCGGCTTGCCCACCCCAAGCCCGGCCATAGGCTCGTTGGTCCGCCGAAGCCTGGTCGGAAATAGCGACGTAGCTGCAGGACAGCACGGCGGCAACTAAAAGATGACGAAGCATTACAGCGTCCCCCCTCGAGACGAACGATGGACTGCCCACATGAGCAGCAAATCGTGTAAAGGTATGCCAAATTCTGGGTCGTTGCTGGATCTGGGGAGTTGCCGGCACACGTCTAAACCGCGCGCAGCAATCGACCGCAGAGCCTGCGTACCGTCACTATCGGCACATTCCAGACCATCGGTTGAGTCGTTCAGGGTGGGATTTTGCCGTGAAAATGACAATTGTCTCCAAATGACTTCTCCGCAATCCCTTCTCACCGGTGGTCTGGGCCACCTATGATTAAGGATTGGTGGTCTGCCGCCTTGCCGGTTAGACTCGGGGAAACCCAGGGGGGAAATCATCCGATTTCGATCGCGAATCCGCCCTGAGCACTTTTTACTCAACCTTCAAACATCGGTAGTTCAGATGCGGATTTTCCGTCGCCGACCGTTCAATGTTTTGATCTTCATGCTCATCACCGCAGCAATGTTGGTTCCCGATCGAGTGATGGCCTGCCCATTCTGCAACGCGGTGTCTCAAACACTACGGCAAGAAATGGCTGCTATGGATGCGGTTGTGATCGCCACTGCGATCCAAAGCGATTCTGATCGGGATAAAGAATCTGGCGCCGTGCTGATGAAAGTCGAAACCGTGCTCAAGGGCGGGGAACTGGTCCGTGCTGGCCAAAAAGTCAACGCGGTGTACTACGGGGATGTGACGGTCGGGCGACGATTCATGTTGTCAGGTGTCGATCCGCCTGAGATGCAGTGGTCATGCTTACCGATCAGTGAGCGGGCCGAGAAGTATGTCTCCAATATCACTCAGTTAGAAGATGATCCGCTCGAGCGGCTTCGCTTTTATCATTTGTACCTTCAAGACAAAGAGTCGATGCTGGCGCGCGATGCGTATGATGAATTCGCAATCGCTCCATATGACGCGGTTAAAAAATTGGGTCCCGAAATGGATCACGATCAATTGGTAGAGTGGCTCAGTGACCCTGAAATGGCGACGGATCGCAAGCGTCTATATCTGACCATGCTGGGTGTTAGCGGCGATGAAAAAGATCTGCCGCTACTGGAAAAAATGTTACGAAGCACCCAAAAAAGTACTCGGGGTGGACTCGACGCACTCATCGCCTGCTATCTGACTTTGTCAGGAGAAAAAGGGTTAGAGCTTGTCAACGAATTGTTTTTGGCGAATAAGCAGGCACCCTACGCGGATACTTACGCAGCCATCATGGCAGTTCGTTTTCATGGCACCGAAGGTGATGTAATCCCGCGGACTGCACTGGTGGAATCGCTCCACTACGTTTTGGATCGTAAGGATCTTGCTGACTTGGTGATTCCTGATCTTGCACGCTGGAGCGACTGGACTCAAATCGATCGTTTGGTGAAGTTGTTCACGGATGCTGATCCTGAGAACAACTGGGTTCGTGTCCCCGTTGTCAATTATCTGCGTGCATGTCCTCTGCCGGAAGCGAAAGAGGCTTTGACAAAATTAGAGGAGATCGACGCGGAAAGCGTTCGCCGCGCCAATACGTTCTTCTCAATTCCTGTTCCTGCTCGGGATACCAAGCCAGACTCGTCCAACTGGAAGCCCCAAGATGCGGATGCTGACACTGACATTCAGGTGGCAGCGGCGATTGGATCCGACATCAATCGTCGGTTACCGGGAGGTCCAACAGCAGGGCTGGCTGCCATTCCACCCATTGTGGTGCCCACCACTGGCCTTGCGGCAGCGAACCCATGGCGGTTGGCGTACGTATTGGCTCTCGCCTTGATCACAATCATGATCGGCCAATTTTTGCTGCTATCTGGAGGCACTCAGCCGATCCCAGAGCGAGCTACGTCGAATCGAAGATAGCCGTGCGGTAAAGCGGTCGAGCGAATTTCCCGATAAGAATTTGAAAGATGTCAGCCGAGATTCAATTGACCGCCGCCGAGGAGGACCTCGAGTTCCCCTACCGCGCCATGAGCACCAGCGCGATCGCCTCGATCATTTTTGCGGTTGTCGGCTTGCTGTCTGGTGTCTTCTTTCCGCCCATGTTGGGGCTTTGTGTGATCGGCGTCCTGCTGGGACTGGCCGGGATTCGCAAGACGACGCGTTACCCCGATGAATTCGACGGGAAAACACTGGCAATCGCCGGCGTTGCATTGAATCTGCTGATCGCCGTCGCTGGCGCTGGTATGCACACGTACACCTACCTGACGGAAGTGCCCGATGGCTACACCCGGGTGCGGTTTTACGAACTACAGCAGAAGGGCGAGTTGGATCAGCCGACCGCCAAGGCACTGGAAATTGACGGCGAGGCGATCTTCCTGAAAGGTTATATTCATCCTGCCTCTGGGAGTGGATTGTTGAAGCGGTTTATTCTCGTTCCCGATTTGGGAACCTGTTGCTTTGGTGGTCAACCAAAGAGTAGTGATATGATTGAAGTGACGCTTGTTGGTGGTGATACGACGAAAGCTGGTCTGACCAAGAAAAAATTGGCCGGTCAATTCTTGTTGAACCGGGCACCACAGAGCGTGACAGATTTTGATAATGCGGTCTTCTATCGAATGCAGGTCGACATTATCCGTTGACCCTACCGCGTTTCGATGAAGGAATGACCGACGATGCGTATTGAATCTAAGCTCGCAGTGTTGTTGTTCCTAGCTCCAGTTACGACTGCTTCGTTTGCTGTGGCGCAGGATAAGTCCGCTCGAAACTCAACTGCGACAGCGCCGAAGGAAAGCAAAGAAGAGGCAGATGCTCGCCGAGCCAAAGGTGAGATCAACTTTGATGATCTGCAATTCGAGATCGAGAAAGACCAGCCTTTTCGTGAGGGCAGTTTGAACCGCGTGGTGAAAAGCTTAAATGGCAAGAGGGTCAAACTGCGAGGTTACATCTTGCCCAGCACTCTGTTCAAAGAAACCGGCATCGATCAGTTTGTACTAGTCCGAGACAACCAGGAATGTTGCTTTGGACCGGGTGCTGCCTTGTTCGATTGCGTGATTGTTGAAATGGTGCCAGGGAAAACGACCGATTTCGTGACTCGACCGGTCACCGTCGAAGGACGCTTCAAAATTGACACGGAGTCCTACAAGTATCCCGGCGGTGTGGGACCAAAAGGTGCAAGCCATTTTGCGATTTTCAAAATCGCTGGCGAGCAGGTCAAGTGAACTGGCTGCTCGCTTCGCCTCTGGTCTCGTGTGATTTCGTCATCACAAGATTGTGATATGTCGATTCTTGATCGCAAGTGGATCGATTCATGGTGGAGCTCAGTGGCGTCGCAATCAGCATTGCACGGAACCCACGATTTTGGCTGGCAGAGCCATCCCGTGGAAAGCCATTCTGGTCAGGCACCGGGTGACCAACCGGGGCGTGGTGTTGAATGAATATCGGGTTGGTGCTCACCCTGGAGATCGGTGATCCGCTGTGACATCTCGGCAACCGCTTCAGCGTTGGTCAGCGGATGCAGAGTGACACGAAAAGACTTGGTTTGACCTGCATCCAATTCGATCACTCGTCCTTGTTTGTCTTCGTAACTCCGTTGATTGGGATAATTAGTCGCGGGTTCGATTCCGGTTACGTAACCGTCACTTTCGGCTGCTGTATTTTTCCACAGGACAAATCTCGGTAAGCCGCCCGTATGGAAGCTGACGGCAAATCCCAGGTTTCCCTCTGCTGCTCGGAGCATGGCCGAGGTCAGCTGTGATTCGTCGCCCCGAAGTTTGGCAAAATAGACTCGTTCCACGTAGCCTTCTTCGGGTGGTCCAAATTGGTTCCACTGGTCGATCTCGCTGGCCGACAGCGCATCTTTTGGGGCCAGTGTTTCGACAGGCGCTTCCAGTACCGCGCCTTCACCCAAAACTGGTGCGCCCAGGTTGATGTGATATAGCAGTTGGATTGTTGTGGGTTTGGAAAGATCATTAGTGACATCGTCGAGCAACTCGATATCTGGGCTGCCAGCTTGAAATCGGACCCGGCTTCGAAGTCGTAGACGTTTGAAAAACAAACGCGATTCCAATACCTCGCCAATCAGTTCCAATCTGCCCGATGCTTCATCGAATTCGATCGAAAGCGAGCTCGCGGGAAGATTGCCGATCCGCCCATGAAGCGGATAAAGCAGATTACCTTGGGCATCATTCTCAGCCGCTCCGTTGCTTTCGAGCCCACATCGCACCAAAAGTTCATCAAAACCCTCCAGCCACCCCAAACCACTTGGTTCAAACAGGGGGACTTGCGAGGGGTGGACGGGGCCCGAGACGGGAGATTGCCAGCCAAACCGGTGTCCAGCGGAGTCAAGCTCCCAAATGGACATACCCCGAGTTGGTAAAATCAGGACGCGGACGGCGCCGGTGTCGACCTCCACGACCTCGACTTGGTCGCTGGCACCGCCGGAGAACCGCCCGTATCGCGTGTGGATCAGACCGGAGCGGGTTTCGACGGACATGGTCAATGGAGCAGACGAATCCCAAACAATATTGGGTTGAGAATCGTCAATGGATCGTAGCGAAGCCGTTTTCGTCGTCATCTTAAATCGTGAAGGTCTTAATGCAGGGGGTTGGGACTTCGATGGCCGCTGGAGAACCCAGAAAAACCCATGTTTTAATGGCCGTTCTTGTACCGCGTCATAGCAGCTAATAAAACATTTACCGCGAGGGCTGACTACCGAACGGATTTTTGGTAACCATTTTTGATCGAGTTTCTGCGAATTGAGATCCTGCCATGCGTAAAGTCGCGTTGGAAGATGGGTTGATGAAGGCCGACTACGTCGGCCAACCATTGAATTCGGTGATTGGTATGAAGACTTATCGATCGCTTACGGCTTTGTTGATAGATAGCAGCTTGTCACCCCCATTCGATTGACCCAGCCACCCGGCGGGAAGTGTAAAATTACGGATCCGGGTGTGAATGGCTGGATCAATGTTTTGGATCGTAGTCGGACGGTCCGGATAGATTTGCAGACGCCTTTGATGATGTTCGATTAGGTGAGAATACAACTGACGCGGTCTTTTAGCTCTCACCAGGCGGTGACTTCGGGCACTGAAATTGACATCACGGGTACCGAGCCATTCGTCGGGGTGCGATACTTTGGACACGATATTCACTACGACTTGCCTTCAACCGGCAATTGATACCCGACGAATGTAAATCCCTTAACGTCTGCGGACAGTTAACTCTCCTCTTACCTCTGCAATGCAATGTCTGATCATTCCAATAATTTCCCCAAGCTTCATAACGCAGCATGGCCAGGTGTGGTTGGTAAAGGTGGCGAAGGTAATGACCCGCCAATCCCGTTGGAAACGATGCTCGATCTGACTTCCGCCGCAGAAGTCGATGGGCGAAAATTCGATGGGGTCGATTTGTTCCTGTTCGATCCCCACGTCTCGATCGATGCGACCGACGAAGATCTGGAAAAGTTGGCAGAACAAGTACGTAGTCGCGATCTGGTGATCGGCAGTGTTGTCGCCCCGGTTTGGGAGCCGACCGGTGGCGGATCAGCCGCGGGAAGCACCGAACAGATCGAAGCGTTTTTGACGCAAGTTCGCAAAGGTTGCACGATTGCAAAGAAGCTTCGCCAACTAGGCGTCCGTCCTTACGGCGTCGTTCGCATCGACAGCGCTTGTTCGGTCGGCGATTGGATCAGTGATCCGGAAGTCAACCAAAGCAAAATCGCAGACACGTTCAAGGCCGCCTGCGACATAGCAGAGGAATTTGACGAGCGGCTAGCAGCTGAGGGTGAGATCTGTTGGGGTGGCATGCAAAGCTGGCGGAAAATGGTCGATCTTCTCGATCGAGTTGGCCATCCCGAACGACTTGGATTCCAAGCCGATATGGCACATACACTGCTGTACTTGCTCGGCTACAACGCTCCTGAAGATGCGATGCTTCCGGAAGATTACGATTGGAGCGATGTCGATAAAAAGAATGCGGCTTTGAAGGAACTTACGCACGCATTGCGGCCATGGACCATTGATTTTCATGTCGCACAGAATGATGCCACCGTTCACGGCACCGGTAGTCACGACAAGACAGGTCGGCATTGTTTACCCCAAGATCCAAATGGCAAGCTTGATATCGCACATGATTCTGGTTTCTGGCTTCGCGACGAGCATGGCGATGTTCTGCAAACTTGCCGTCACATCTGTTGGGACGGATGCATGTTCCCAAATGATGTGATGCACAAGTCTGAGACCTGGAACAGCATTCTTGACGCGATGTTGTCTGTCCAAGACGCACATGGCTGGTCCGAATAATTTTTGGCCCACTGTGGGCCTCACGCCGCTCTGCTTCTCTCCCGTTTTCATAACTTTCCTGAAGAACAGTCCAACAGCATGAAACCCCTCAATATCGGATTGATCGGCTACGGATTCATGGGCCGTACCCACAGCAATGGGTACAAACGAGTGAATGATTTTTTTCCGGAACTGCAACATCGGCCTGTGCTTAAGTGTGTCTGTGGGCGGAACGCAGAAAACGCACAAGCGTTTGCCGATCAGTGGCAATACGAGTCAATTGAAACCGATTGGCGAAAGGTAATCGAGCGTGACGACATCGACGCCATCGATATTTGCACGCCCAATAACTCGCATGCTGAAATCGCCGTTGCCGCTGCTGAAGCTGGAAAGATGATTCTTTGTGAAAAGCCACTCGCTCTGAATCCCGAGGAAGGGGCGACGATGGTGGAAGCGGTCGAGAAGGCGGGTGTTCGAAATACGGTTTGGTACAACTACCGACGGGTTCCCGCGGTAACGCTGGCCAAGCAACTGATTGACGAAGGAAAGCTGGGGCGGATTTTCCATTATCGTGCCAACTTCCTTCAGGATTGGACGATCTCAGAAGACGTGCCTCAAGGCGGCGCCGCACTCTGGCGATTGGATGTGAACGCCGCTGGTTCCGGCGTGACAGGTGACCTGTTGGCGCACTGCATCGACACTGCTGTGTGGTTGAACGGTTCGATTGATAACGTCACCGCCGTGACCGAGACATTTGTCAAAGAACGGATGCATACAGAAACCGGCAAGATGGAAAAAGTCGGGATCGACGATGCCTGTGCGTTCTTGTGTCGTTTCAACAATGGTTCGCTGGGCCTCTTTGAATCGACACGTTACGCTCGCGGACACAAGGCACTCTACACGTTTGAGATTAACGGTGAAAATGCCTCCATCCGCTGGGATCTGCATGATCTTCATCGTTTGGAGTTTTTCGACCACAACGACGAGGGACGCTTGCGAGGTTGGCGTTCGATTCACGTTACTGATCATGGTGGGGAACACCCCTACATGGACAAGTGGTGGGTTCCCGGGTTGCAGATTGGTTACGAGCACACGTTTGTGCACCAAGTTGCCGATTTTCTGAAAAGCGTCGATGAAGACAAGCCTTGTCATCCAACGTTTGCGGATGCTCAAGAAACGCAAAAGGTTTGCGAGGCCGTACTTGCCAGCGGTCGCGATGGAAGTTGGAAGCAAGTCTGAGAAACGGTAGGGGAGTCACCAAGATGACGGACCGAGAACTCGCCGAAGCACTTGAGGCTGTGCATCAACAACTTTCCGATGCGAATCAGATTGATCTGACGGATGTTGAAAATTTGCGTGACACGATGACCGAGATTCAGTCAGCGTTGGAGCGACAAGGTGAAGATGGTGAAAGCCTGAGCGAAAGGGTTGCCCATTCTGCCGAGCGGTTTGAGGACTCACATCCGGTGCTAACCACTCGGCTGGGGCGGATTGCTGATATTCTGCAGCAGATCGGTATCTAACATGTCATCAGGCAATCTAGTGCAACATACCCACAATCAATCTAGTTTCCGGTTCGTGGAGACTTTAAAGTGCGATGATTCCTGACCGAAGTTGTGGATTACTCGCTCTGAAGTGGATCTCTTGGCATGACTGGTTTCGATTGGCATGACTAGTATGACTGGCACGAACTGAGTCGTGTTCATCGCCACCAAAGCCAGTAGGAGTTGGCTTGATCTTGGAGTTCTTTCAGTCCAAGTAGAGGCTGCTCGGTACGTTTTCCAGTCCAACGATTCGACACGCTTCGTAATCGGCCGCGAATGTCATCGCTAAGCCCGTCACGGGATGCCATTTTCACCGCCAAGCCAAGTTGGTAGCGGGCTTGAGGGTACAGCGGGACACCGCGATCCGTTAGCGACCAGCGATCCAACGCCAAACGGTGCCAACGATCGCCATCGGTGTCCGGTTCGACGTGTGGGCGGATTTCGGCCCCAAGTTGTCGAAGTGCAGATTCATGCACCGCAAGCTCCAAACGGCTCGTGTGAGGCGAATAGAGTGACCAAGACAGCCAATGGTCCCAATAGCTGCTCCTTTCCAGTAGGGGTGCCAACATCACGCACGCAGTTAGGGTGGCATTCAACCACAACAATCCCTTGCGGGGCTCCGCGGAGGGGCTTGAGAGTGAGACATTCGGACGCTGGAAAAAGAGCAGATACGTTTGGAACAACAAACACAAATTCCACGCTAGGACACCGGTGCTGTGGTTTAAGCCCCAAGGTCCCAGAATGACAAGTAACGCGATGTGCATTCCCATCGCGCCAACCGCGGCGGTGCGACGAGTGAAACGAAACAAAAGCCCAAGACCAATCAAAAGCTCTGTGACTGGAAAAAGAATCGCGATTTTTGCGCGATCAGCAAGTTCCCAATCATCTGGAAAACCGCCGAATGGGGTTGCCAAGACACCCAAGAAGTCCTGTCCTACGGTGTGGAGAAATTGATAGTCAATTTTTCCTAGCGCGCTGTAGATATAGACGCTGGATGCAATCAAAACCAAAAACCGGTACGCGAATCTTCTCTCCAGAGTGGCGAATACGATCGCGTAGATAGCTGTTTGATACGCCCAAGGTTGCAATCGATGTTGGTCGGTAACAAACGAGATGACCAATGCGGTTACAACAAGCCACCAGAGCGACCGCAATTTCCGTGGACTGACCACGATCCCGATCAGGCTGCTAATTAGAACGACCGATGCAGCAAAGCCCACAAATGACGGTACCGAAGTCTCCGGTCCAAGCAGAGCGACGGTTGGATACGCGGTCGCAGACCATGCGAACCACAACTTCCAGGTGAACGCCACCAAGGCGATCACGAAGGCGGCCCACCAGCGCGGTAAGGGCCAGCTTGGTTCAGTTTGAGATATCGGTTCGTTCATCCACACTTCATTTTGGCTGACCTAGCCAACTAGACAAGCTAAGGGGCCAAGATTTCGTCGAGTTGTGATTGATTTGCACTGTTGATACGTCCAGAAAGATTGAGGCAGAATTTCACGAGGGGAGTCTAATGACGGTAGCCTATTGGGTGGGTCATGTGGACGGGATGCGAAAAGCATCACTCAAGTCGTTGATTCTTGTCGCTCACGGGCCCGACATTGCCTCTCGAACAGAGAATCGAAACGACTGCAAAGATGGCCTAGCGGCTGATTCGACATGGAGTCTCGGACAAGTTCGTTACGACTGACCGGGGTTCAACGGTGTTAGTGGTCCTTGGGTAGTGATTTGGTGCTCCAAGACGGTTAGATCGGCATCCAATGCGTCAGTCCCGGCGGCTCGCCGAGCAGTGATTCGATCCCGCAGGACAGCGATACTCTGTTCACAATCCGTAATCCCCGGGTAATGTTCAGTCATCTGGCCAAACTTTGGAACGCAGCACGATGAGTCTGCTTTAAAAAGTTTGCATCCACGACGACCGAGAAGCCACTCCTCAGGGTCTTGTTGGCTGCTTTCTGAGCGACTGTTGGCTGTTGCGCGGCGATTGGCGGGTCGGTCTGTGCAGTGTCGGCAATGAAGGCAGTCAACAAGGCGGCGATCGACACACCCGTATCAATATATTCGCTCGCGATTTTCAATAGGTTTTGCTGGTGGTCCTGATGCAAGAGCTATTCGATTTCTTCTGGTTCAGCGGCATCACTGTGTACTCCCAATGCCCGCGGAAATCGCTTTACGACATCCATCAAGATCAATCGAGCATCATTTTCCATTGCCATGCTTACGGCCCGTGAGGTGGCAGCCTCCGTCCATTCGGTGCCTGCGTACATCAGGATGTGTTTGAAGCATTTCATTGTTCAATACCTGTTCGCGGTAAATCATCGAATGCTTTATTCACTGTCTGGTTCCGCGCCACCCAAACACTGCAAGAAGCATGTCGCAAGACAAACTGGGAGACACTACCCAATAGCACTCGACCCAACACTGACTGTTGAGATTCTCCAACGACGACCAAATCGATTCCGTGCTCTTCCAGGAATACAATCAAACCTTCACCGATGTGGTCGCATTCAATGAGATGCGATTGGACGTTTGGAGCAGAGGTGCGGACCTGTTCTGTCGCAGTATCTAAAGCAGATGTCGCCGCGGCTTTGGTCTCATCTGCTTCAACTATGATTTCATGTAGAAACGCTGAAACATAAGAGACAACCGAAACGGTGTGGACTTCGGATTGGCCACCCCATTGCATGTCACAAAACTCGCGCAACGAGGCTTCGGCTGGGCCGCTTTGGTCATACCCGATCGCAATCCGAATCGGTCGCTGCTGTTCGCGAATCCCGGTGGGGCGAACGACCAACACACTACAATGCGCATGGGTAGCGACATAATCACTGATGCTTCCCAGCAGCAACCGTCGCACGGTAGATTGACCACGTGCGCCCAAGACAATGAGATCAGCATTGTGCTCGCGAGCAGCATCAACAATTGCCTTGCCTAGATGTCCCTCTCGGAGGATGTGTTCCATCGACATATTGGCACCCTCGAACATCGCAGCGATGCGTTC
>JAYZAR010000388.1:0-18717 GCA_036339635.1 Planctomycetota bacterium
GCATAGCTCGTCCGTCAGCAAACAGAGTGGACGTTTGCTGAGCGTCCTTTGCGGGTGAAAAGTCCATGTCGAAGAAAACGTGAAAACGAGGCAGGCTGCTTTTCGTAAGTCGCATCTTCAAGACGACCAAAACGGGAATCACTGAAATTCCAATGACGGCTGCCCAGGCAACGAAAAAACCTTTCGGAACTTTGGATGACGAATCATCATCCACCACGGTTTGGATGTACTCCGTACCGGTGTCACCGAATAATTGTCGAACCCCCGTTTCGTCGAATTGCTCGTCTTTCGCATCGATGTAGAGAAAAAAACGGTCGTCGGTGACGCGATCAAATCGAGGATCAGTGAAAATTGGGTTGCTAAATTTAGGCAAGCCGTTCAATGCCCACATTCCAAAGAAGGCACCGAACGCGGCAAACAGAATTGTTAACTCATAGGCTACCGGGATAAATGCCGGCAGCGAAATCATCGGTTTGCCCGAGATAATGTACGGGTAGTCGATGGAGTTCATCCATATTTGCATGGTCAGCCCGACGATCGTGCCGACTGCTCCACACCCAAAAACGATCCATGGCAGCACCGTTGGCTTAATGCCCAATGCTTTTTCGATGCCGTGGACTGCAAATGGTGCAAACGCATCTGTTTTCTTGTATCCGGCGTCACGAACCCGCCGGCAAGCATTCAGCAAACTGTCAACCGAAGTGTATTCGGCGACAATTCCGTGAACCTTCTTTTCGTTATTCTCTGACATCAATTTTTGATGGTTAAGGTCAGTGTTAACAGGTGTTGTGCCTGAAGTATTGTTGAACGATCGAATTCAAATCGAATGCGTCGCGTGTTAGTGGTTTCCGTAACCGTGCTCTTCCAGATGGATTTGCTTGGCGAGGGTTGATTTCGTTTCAGCCATGTTGATCACGGGCATCAGCCGGCAGAACAACAGGAACAGAGTCATGAACAAACCAAAGGAACCGATCAACATCGACCAGTCGACCCAGGTCGGTGAGAAATAAGCCCAGGCACTTGGAACGTAATCACGTGACAGGCTCGTCACCACAATCACAAATCGTTCGAACCACATGCCGATGTTCACGAAAATCGTGATGATGAAAATGATCCATGGCGTGGTGCGGAATTTTTTCACCCAGAACAATTGCGGGCTTATCACGTTGCAAGTAACCATCGTCCAATAAGCCCACCAATAGGGTCCAAAGGCACGGTTAATGAATGCGAATTTCTCTTCTTGAACTTGACCGTACCAAGCGATGAAGAATTCAGTACCGTAGGCGAGGCCAACCATCGATCCGGTAGCGAGGATGATCTTGCACATGTTGTCCAAGTGCCGGATCGTGATTAGTTTTTCTAGTCCCAACATTTTCCGACATGGAATCATCAGCGTTAGCACCATTGCGAAACCGCTGAAAATAGCACCCGCGACGAAGTACGGCGGGAAAATCGTCGTGTGCCAGCCAGGCACTTGGGAAACCGCAAAGTCAAACGAAACGATTGTATGCACCGACAAAACCAAGGGTGCGGCCAGTGCTGCCAACAAGGCGTAGGCTTTTTCGTATCGCATCCAGTGTCGCGATGATCCGCTCCAGCCAAGAGAGAGGATCCCATAAGCCATTCGACGCCACTTGTTTTTTGATCGATCTCGAAACGTTGCCAAGTCAGGGACCATTCCCATGTACCAAAACAGCAACGAGACGGTTCCGTAGGTGCTGACCGCAAAAACGTCCCACAGCAGAGGGCTACGGAACTGGGGCCACATCCAGAGGTTCAAGCTCGGATAAGGGGCCAGCCAGAAAGCGAGCCACGCCCGTCCAACGTGAATCCCTGGAAACGTTCCTGCACAGGCAACAGCGAAAATGGTCATCGCCTCGGCGGCGCGGTTGATGCTGGTTCGCCATTCTTGGCGAAACAGGTACAAAATCGCACTAATCAGGGTTCCTGCGTGACCGATACCGACCCAGAACACGAAGTTCACGATGGGCCAGCCCCAGAAAATCGGCGAGCGGTTACCCCAAACGCCAACGCCGGTGTAGATCAGGTACAGGATACAAATTCCGAGCCACTGCAAAAGTGCGAAGGAGATTAGGAATCCGATCACCCAACTCGTGCTCGGTTTTCTTTCGGCAACCTGGCAAACCGTCTCGGTGATTTCGTGATAATCGGTTTCCCCGAGAACCAGCGGCGCGCGTTCCCCTGGGCGTTCAACGGTATTGTCCAGTCCGTTTGGAATGGCGAGTGACATAGGTCTTTAGTTCACCGAGTTCTTGTAGTCAATGATTGTTCGGGAGAGTCGATGCGGTCATTCACTTAATGTGCCGCAGCCGATTCATCCTGGTGTGCGTTGTGGTCGGCATGGGAATCATCACCATGATGACCGTCGTCGTGATGATCTTCAGAACCGTGGCCGCCTTCATGGTGATGAGGTGGCTTGAGGTTTTCCAGATCATTGATCTGCTTGGCTGTCATCAAACGCTTCGGCGTGTTTCGAACACGAGCGAGGTACTCAGTTCGTGGCTTGAGATTCAATTGTGTCAGCATTCCGTAACTGCGTGGATTGTTGTGCTGCTTGTGAACCACGGAGTCTTCATCAGCCAAGTTGCCAAAAGTAATGGCAGTGGTTGGGCAAGCTGATTGACAGGCCGTGACAACATCACCTTCTTCGATATTGCGACCTTCTTTGCGAGCATTGATCTTTGCACCCTCAATTCGTTGGATGCAGTAGGTGCACTTTTCCATGACCCCACGACCGCGAACGGTGACTTCAGGGTTCATCACCAAAGCTTGAAGCTTGCGATTCGCATTTTCAATCGAACTCGGGTAGGCATCGATTCCGTAGCCCGTGCCAATGTCTTTGTTGTAGTTGAAGTAGTTGAATCGCCGAACTTTGAAGGGGCAGTTATTGGCACAATAACGAGTGCCAATGCAACGGTTATAGGCCATCGCATTGATCCCTTCTTCCGTGTGTACGGTCGCAGCGACTGGGCACACTTGTTCACAGGGAGCGGTCTCGCAGTGCTGGCAGGCCATCGGGGTCTGCACAACGTCCGCGTTTTCTTCATCACCCTGGAAGTAGCGGTCGATTCTCAGCCAGTGCATTTCACGACTGTTCATGACCTGCTCGCGTCCGACAATCGGGACGTTGTTCTCGCTTTGGCAAGCAATCACACAGGCATTGCAGCCAGTGCATTTGGACAGATCAACCGCCATGCCCCATTGAGGAACTGGATTGTCTTCTTTTCTATTCTTCTCCTCGATCATTTGGATCGGTTCGTGGAACGGTGATCCGTTTTTGCCCACTTTCGGCACGTGAGGGCCCATTGATTCGGCGAATTCAGGCACCTTGTCCAACAGTGCTTTCGTCCCTTCACGCACCAAGGTGAAGCTTCGGGTTTCGATTTCATCGCGTCCCAGTTCGTCAATCGCCCAGTGGTCCTGGGTTTGGGACAGTTCGTATTCTTCGAATCTTGGACGCGCTTCCACGTTGTAAGCGACAAGCATCGCGTCGTCGTGGCGAATCGGCGAGACATCCACGCCAATCGCGGGCACATCTCGGTCGGTCATTCCACCAACCATGCCGGCCCGTTTGCGACCATAGCCGATCGTGGCGGTGACGACACCGGGAGCACAACCAGGCATCTCATAGACTGGCAGCTCGATTTTCGAATCACCAGTACGCAGTGCGATTCGGAAGCCATGCTTTAGGTTGAGTGCCGCCGCGGTCGCAGGGCTCATGACTGCAGCGTTATCCCAACAAAGTTTGGTCAGTGATTGCGGTAGTTCTTGCAGCCAACCGTTGTTCGCGAAGCGACCGTCGTAGATCCCGTCAGCAGGCTGGAACAAAACTTCAAACTGATCTTTGTTGATCGCCAGGCTTGCATCTGGCTTGTCCTTGGTTGGCTCGGGCGTGTCCCCACTGATTGTCCATTCAGCCGCCTCCGATAAAAGTTCGTCGGAGTAACCGTCATGCAGCAATCGTCGCCATTGCCGATCGCTGAGTGCCCCGTCTCCAAGCGAGTCAGCGGTTCGGCGAACAATCGCGGAGCCGACGATTTCACTTTCGCCAAGCATTCGAGCGAGCACTTCAATGGTGCTGCGACCCCCAAGCAACGGAAGAATCTGTGGCTGGCAGACGCCGTAGTAGCCACGGTCGTTGTAGACATCCCCCCAGGATTCCAGCGGATGGGACAAGGGTAGCGACCATTGGCAAAGGTTGCCGGTTTCATCATCGTATTCGCCGAGATAAACCGTCATTCCCCGCTGGGAAACTTTGGCAATCGCTTCACCGACATTTATATTGCCCGGTGCGGTAACAACAGGATTGTCACCGAGGATGAGCAGGGTCTCGATTCCACCGTCGTTGATCTTGCCCACCAAGTCGTTAAGCGAGGTAAAGTCAGCGGCGGCAGGGGTGAACGTCTGGGCTTTCCCAAACGATCCCAGCTTTTGATTCATTCGTATGCCAGCGGCAATCATGTCAGGGCCGAGCGCGTCGCCAACCACCACAACCGCCTTTCCGCCTGCATCGGCTATATCGTGAGCGAGCACCTCAAGAAACCGCTCGAGGCGTTCGGGTTGGTCGATCTCGTCAAATGGCGTTTCGTCACCCGAGTGATCGTGCGACTCGCCGCCTTGAAGAGCTTCTACTCGCCGCCCAAGTTCAGCCAGGAAAGCAGGCATCTGGCTAGGACGCAGAGCAAGTCTGGTATCGGCCGCCGCACCGGTGCTCGTGTAACCACCTTCAACGACGTACAGGCGATTCATTTCTCCTTCACTCGGATCGCGACGTTTCGCGAAGCTACCCGCAACGCTCGGGACGGCAAGGCAGTCAGCTTGCAACGCCACGATGACATCGGCCTCCTCGAGCGAAAGAACCTGGTTGGCTGCCCGGCCGAACAGTTGTTTGGTTGCTTGGTGCATGGCGTCGCCGCGGACACCGTCGTACTGACTTACCGTCGCGGCGGGGAACTTTTTCTTAAGATTCCCGATTAACCGCAGGACCGATGGTGAGTGGCTTGGTGACATCAGGACACCCAATGAGGCACCATCCCCCGCCTTTGCCATGACGGCTTTCGTCTCGGCGTCAAAATCGTCCCATGATGCAGGCACGGGACGCTTGCCGGTTCGGCGAATCAGGTCCCCTTGGTCGAAACGGGATCGGTCCGGGTCATAGAGGCCCAGCACCGAAGCTTGAACGTAGGCATCCGTCCCACTACCGGCTGGGTGGTCTTTATTCGGCTCAATCTTAAGCGGACGGCCATCTACGCAAGTCACCAGCAGATTATAAACCCGATCCGCAAGCTGGATGTTCGTCGCCCGACTGTAACTCTCACCCGGTACACGCCCCTCAGGACGGACGACAAATGGGGCGATTATCTCCTCCGGATACCGGCAGCCAGCGGCGCCAGCCATTGCCAACGAAGCTCCCATCAATTGTATCCAGCGGCGACGCGAGACACCATCGGGAAGTTCGGATGCGTCGACGGGGAATTCACGATGCAGATACTGATCGAACTCTTCTCGGCCACGATACTCCGAAAGGCTACGCCAATAACCGTGCTTTTCGTTGCGACTGGGTTCGGCAGGAGCCAAATCGTTGGAAGTCATATCAGGAAAATTTGCGAAGATTGAGGTGGATGTTTAAAAGGACCGGTTGGTCGCTTTTAGCGATGGCAAACAGCGCAGTTGACTTGCGGGTTGATGTGGTTTTTTTCCCGATGTTCTTTCGCGAAAGCTTCTTGTTCTTCAGGCGAGTCAAAGTCCCAATCGAGCTTGGTGACTTTATCGATTGGACGGAGGTGTTCGTCCGGGTTCCGGTGGCAATCGATACACCATGCCATCGAAAGTTGCTTTGCCTGGTACACCACCTCCATTTGATCGATACGGCCGTGGCAAGATTTGCAACTGACACCGGAGTTCACGTGGGCCGCGTGATTAAAGTAGACGAACTCTGGCAGGTTGTGGACGCGTTTCCATGCGACGCCTCGACCCGTGTTCCAGCTTTCGCGGATCGGTGCCAGTTTTGGACTTTCTGTGTGGACTGCTGTCAGGGCTGACAAACCTTGGTCATTTGCCGGGCTGTGACAATTGATGCAAGTCGCCGTCGGCGGCACTGCGGCGTGGGCAGCGTCAAACACCGTGTTGTGACAGTAGCGACAATCCATCTTCAGTTGCCCCGCGTGAATCGCGTGGCTGAAAGGGACTGGCTGCTCTGGCTGGTAGCCGACATTAATTGTCTGGGGATCGGTGATCAAACCACCCATGGCACCCGCAAAGACGGCGCCTGCCGCCCCAGCAATCGCGAGAATACCCAGAAACGGATTGACCCAACGGGGGAACAAAAACCTTTGCATAATCCAATTGGCCCGAGGATTCGATTGCGGGAGAAATTCCCGCATATCAGAACGAGATAATAAGCGGCAAGCGGATGCCTACGGACAGTATGGAGCGAATCGGCACGAGCTGGCAATGGCATGATCAAAGCGAGCGACATTGTGTCGCATAAAATGGCCCGCAACGAACTAGTTGCGACATTGTGCCGCAGTGGGCGGCCGCGTTTCCCTGGACTTGCTGAGATCGGCCGTAGACCACGATCGCCAGGTCGTGAATCAGCCGTCGGGTGCGGGTTCCGGCGATTAGTGCAAACTCAAAAGACGCGTTCGTTCCATCTGTTCGTTGGCGGCATTGAGCCGACAAATACTGCCGAGTTTGTGGTGATTTTGAACGACCATGCTGATTGTCTGGGGTCGCAGTGTTTTCTTGGCCCGGTCGTTCATAATTCGAAAGGGTGCCCTGTCGACACGGGCACCCTTTTGGTCCATCGAGCCGTCGTTTGTCGAGTCGAAGTGACGACTTGGGCAGTGGTTTGGTGTCCAGGAGTCGGTTACCACCACTCGCCATTGGTTGTGACGGCGGTCACGGGGCACCGCATCGAATCGAGGGCGGAGGCGACCTCTTTGACGGCCCAGTCGAGATCATCGATTTCTAAGCGATATTCCGGCCATTGAAGGCTTGAAGGCCAAATCTGATGGGGTGCCGGCCAGCGAGTTTTCTCGGTTGCACGCTGCATCCGAGCAATCAGTCGTGGAATTCCCCGAGTCGCTTTGCCGCCGGGATTGGCATTCACGCTTGGTTTCCGCTGATCCCCACTTAGCTGAACTTCGTTTCGTTGCCTACTTGGTGACGTTGGCAGTGGAGGAACGAAAGCTGACACCCATGGATCGTTGTTTACCGGAATGATGCTAGGCGGATCCTTTTCGGTTGCGGATCGCCCCTTGGAGTCTTGAAGTGGCGGCGAAACCCATTGTGGATCAGCCGGGCGAACGATCGCCGGAGCATGTCCGACCACTGTCATCGGTTCCGGCGGCGGTGGGCCTTCGAAGGTTTGGATTTTGTGCTCCGTCTGCAGTCGACGGCAGATCTCCATCCGCGTCGATACATCTCCACCGAGTAGTGCGAGGGATGGAGGACCTTGATTGAGATGATTGAACAATTGTTTGAGAGTCCAACCGAAGCGAGGGTCACGGTAGTGGGCGGCAACATCACAGGCCGGTTCCAGGACGAACCGTCTTGCCGTGTACCGAGGATGAGGGACGATCAGTCCGGTTCCTCCGCCAACCAGTTCACCATGTAGGACCACATCGAGATCGATTGATCTGGCATCCCATCTTTCTCGACGCTGACGACCCAGTTCCTGTTCGGTGACCTGTAGAAGTTCCAGTACCTGCCTTGCCGAGGCAACGGTATCGAAGACGGCGACCGCGTTCAAAAAGGGGTGCTGCCCCTCAGGGCCACCAATCGGCGGTGTTTCAAAGAGACGGCTTGTCCTGAGGTCGCGGACCGAAGGATTTTCAGAGACCCGCTTCGCTGCTTCCGCGACTAACGCAGCGCGTTCACCGAGGTTGCTGCCGAAACTGATTAAGCATTGTGATGTCACGGGTGAAGGCATTTCGGCAGTTTGCCGGGATCGACTAATGTTTCGTTCAACCATTGGGTGAAGGCATCACAAACATCGCGACGGCAGCTCAAAATTGCTAGCTGCCCTTCTCGCCGCGAATGAATCAAATCCGCCGCCACCAGTTCCTTGAGATGATGCGAAATCGTAGCTTGCGTGATCGGAAACTCAGCGACAAGCGATTTGCATGGAATCTCGTCATGGCGGGCGATTACCGTCAGGATGGCGAACCGCTGGGGATCCGCGATCGCCTTGGCGATTCGCTGGTGCTGACACTCGTTCAACGCTATTTGTGTGACTGTCATTCCTCCAATCTAGGTATTCTTGGGATCTCTGGCCAGCATCGATGTCAGAAAAAAAGCGGCTGTCAATTGGCCTCAGATTCAAGTGGCTGGTAATTAAACGTTGTGGTGCGTTTGATCTATGGCCGTGCCGTGATGCGGTGTTTTGAGCAACGTGATTTCCGGTCCTTCGGCCGACCTCCGCCAATCTGGACTGTTTGCTTTGAACTAGTTGATATGACTTGGCAGGCCTAACTTGGAATGCAGGCTGTTTTCGCTGCTTGGCCGCATTCTCATCGACGCCGGCTATCCCTGCGGTTCGCGTCTTCGGCTGGTGGGGATGGTCAAGTGGTCGGTGTTGTCACATCGCCTGGTGCTAGCGGGGTCACCCCCGTGAAGTGTTCGGTTTCTTCAACCGTCTGGATAGGCCGCCGTCTGGGCACGGGATTGCCCGATTATTTTGGTTTATACATGATCATGTTGAGTCCTGCTGGGAACCAGCTGGGGAACAGTCCGCCAGCGTCTTGGATTCACGTCAGTCGATACCCTGCCCTGACCGAGTGAATCCTGGCAGAATAGTGTGATGGATACCGATGATCATGATTCGACAGAGCAGACGCCCGACGAGGTTTTTATAACTGCCGTTTTGTTTGAGTGTGGCTTGGCTGTGCTCGCTCTGTTTCTGGGGTGGGCGATCGGTCCGTCAGCTCGCCAGCTGATACCGGAATTGATTCTGGAGCAATGGTGGCCGATTGCCAAAGGGATTTTGTTTGGGTTGGCGGCTGCTGTGCCAATATTGCTGTTCATCGAGTTGATTCGGCGGATTCCTTGGGAGCCGATTCAAGAGTTGGAAGGCTTAGCCAATGACGGAATGGTCAAAGCCCTGTTGCAGTTGCGGCCAAGTGAGCTGATCGTTGTCAGTCTTTGCGCGGGAGTCGGTGAGGAACTGCTGTTTCGCGGTTGGTTGATGTATTGGATTGCGGATGCGACGGAGGCCCTGGTCCCCGCCTTGCCTATTTATTGGGTGATGAGTGTTGCGCTTGCCCTCTCCTCGCTCGTATTCGGTGTCTTTCATCCGATCACGAAGCTTTACATCTGCTTGGCGACTTTGATGGGTCTCTACTTCGGCGCACTCGTGGTTTATACCGAAAACTTGCTAATTCCGATTGTAGCGCATGCCGCTTACGATGCCGCGCAATTGGTTTTGACAGCTCGAGAGAAACGGAAGAAGTAGAGCCAACCGGCTGGTCAGCCGTTTAGGTTGCCCTCGCCAGGGAGGTGGCCTCCGCAGAACGAAGATCGAATCGCAGGCTCACAGCGGCACAGGTGCGGAAGGGCTTGCGACTTCCGCGGCCGGAGTCGTTAATTCCTCGATTGGTGACGGGCTGATGTCAGCGGGCAACTGTGGTTCTCGGTTCAGCGGGCTTGTCGGCTCCGTCGCGGAAGATGCTTCCTCTGGTTGCCCGGGGACGGCTGGCGCTGAGCGACTCGCTTCTATTCTCGACCGACGCTCGATGAACTCCATTAACAAACTTCTTGTCTCGCCAAAGCCCGCCGCATTGCGAATCGATGCGAGTGTGGGATTGGCGAGAACACCGTTGTAATTTCTCAGCAGCTCTCGAAGTGTTCGTGGATCGAGTCCTTGATCGATTATGTCGACAATCGTTTGCGGTGCGAGGTAGTTCTGCCAAACGTCCCCGTCGTCTCGTCGCAGTGAGAGGCTATGTTGCAAGCGGAGGGCGGCGGCGCGAAGCCGGTCTTCTAAGACGCCCAAAATCGGTCGAGCCGCTTCTTGGGGAAGAGGTGTCGCAAGCGACTCGTCTGGAACCGGGGATGGCGGATACACGGCCTCAGGATAGACCGGCGCAGGATAGACAGCCTCGGGATAAACAGGCACCGGATACACGATTTCGGGAAACACAGTTGCTCGGTTAACGGGTGCTGGATAGGCCGGCACGGCTAGCAGTGGCTGGACTGGATACGCGGGAACAGCGTAGTGACGCGGACGAGCGGCGTAGTAGTAGGGCATCCCAACCCCGTAGCGATAGTAACCGGTGTCAACAGCCGTGAATGGCGCGCGTATCCGCGTTCCCCCGCCAGCGGGAAGCACATCGACCGACGCGAACGGAGTCCGAATCCGAACACCACCGCGCGGACCGAATCGCACGACCTGAGCCTCGGCGGCCACGATCCCACTCGAGCATATCACCAATAAAGACGCCAACCAACGCTGCATGACTCAAACTCCCATTTGTGAGACGAAGCGCCTTAGTGTACCACGCGAAGCCGTCGATTCGTGAAAACTCCGCCCTCAAAGCAACGATGGGGCAAACGCAAGCAGCATTTGCGCTGGACGGGGAGTCCTCGAGGCTGGTTCCCTGCTCCCGTGAGTTTCGGGTTATTTCCACTCATGCAGTAATTTTCCGTCTGCAAGATTCCACACTCGGATCGCTCCACTTTGCCCGGCAGCAATGATGTTTTCACCGTTAGGTGTCACTTGGACCGTAAACAGGAAGTCTCCTGAGGCACTGAAATTTCGTAATGCCTTGCCATCGGCGGAGTTACTCAGTCGCAGATTCCCATCGGCGCAAGTGGTCACGATTTGGTTGGAGGTTTTCACAAATTCCACGGCCGTGATCTCTTTGGCAAAGCCAGAGATCGTTCGTCGTTGTTCACCCGTCATCACATTCCAGACCTTGATCGACTGGTCAGCGCTGGCGGAGGCGATGGTTTGGCCGTCATCTTGCCAATCGAGTGACAGAACGTGGTGCGTGTGACCTTCGAGTGACCGAACGAGTTCGCCGGTGGCGACATCTAGGATGCGAATCGTTTTGTCGGCAGCGGCGGAAGCAAGTTGACGACCGTCGGGTGAAAACGCGACTCCAAAGACGGTGTCGCTGTGGACTTCGCCGAAGTCTCTAACCAGCTCACCGGTTGCGACGGCAAAGATTTTTACATCACCAAATCGGCTTGGCGGTCCACTGCCCACGGCTAATGACAACCCGTTTGGATGAAAATCGAGTGCCGTGACTCGGTCGCTAATGATGGAGTCCGCTTGGGAGGTTCCAATCGTTCGTTCAAGGACCCACTTTGGTTGGCGGTGTACCAATGTTGGTGCCGCAGAAGAACTGAGCGCGACCAGCGTTTCACCAACAAAAGTGACTTGGGTTGGAGCGTTGGAATCTATGGTTTTGAAATCGAGTACAGGTTGACCGGTTGCAGCGTGATAGGCCTGCACCGAGCCGTCTTCGTGGGCGACTAGAACTGTCGCCTGATCGGGGCTGATATCAATCGCGACCACAGCGTTGTCTGAGTCTGTCAGGATAGCCTCCGCGTCATTTCGCTGTCGTTCGAGTACCTGCTGCCGTCGCGATTCTTGGTCGATTTGTTGTTGGTGTGCTGGGATTGCCTTGGTCGCTCGAGCTTGGGCGTTTGTCGCGGTATCGAACGCTTGCTTGCGTTTGGCTAACTCGGATTCGCTTTTCTGTTTTGCTTCGCCAGTCGCGGTGACCGCTTTCTTTTGCTCAGCTAGTTCTTTGTTCGACTTTTCGATTTCGGCTGCCGAGCTCGCGGAGAGCTTTTTCGCATTTTCTATCTGAGTCTTGGTCTCGTTCGATTTCCGCACCGCGGCTGTCATAGCAGCTTGTCGATCAGCGAGTTGTTTTTGTGCCTGTGCTACTTTGGCATCCGCATCATTTTTCTGTTTGGTGAGTCCATCAATCTGTGCTTGGATCTTGGCGGCCTGCTGCTCTGCCTGAGTCAGTGAAGTTTTGTCAGCTTCCATTTCTTTTGCGATGGTTGCTGACTTGGCCGTTAAATCTGTAAGCAACTTGGCCGCTTGAGCCATCGTTTTCTTTGCTTGTTCAGCATCACTGTTGGCTTTTGCAATTCGAGCTTCTGTGGTGGCGACTAACGCGACTGCATCGGCATGCTTCTTTTTCTCAGCAGCGAGATTGGTCTTCGCTTTTTCTTGCTCTTCGGAGGCTTTTTTAAGCACTTCGTCCTCCTTGGCGAGTGCCTTCTGCAAAGCTTCTGTCTGTTTCTTAAGCCTCTCAACCGTTGCTCTCTGGCGATTGGTGTCCCGATCGATGCGGGCGAAAACTAGCTTGCTTTCTGTCTTGCCTTGCAGCGAGAGTAATTCTTTGTTGTCTGCAAGATTCCAGATTTTCGTTTTTCCATCGCTACCGCCCGTGATCAACTTTTCCTGATCTGCAGTAACGGCGAGTGAATTGACCGTGGCTCCGTGTTGGAGCTCAGCGGTGACCTGCTTGGAATCGAGAGCGACAAATTTGACCGGTCCAGCGGTTGTCGCAACGACCAGAGAGATTTTTTTGATTCCGACAAACAACGCCGTGCGCGCATCGGTGATGTCGGTCGCGATTCCATCAATTTTGGCGAAGGCTGACCGGTCGTCCGCTAATTGAAACAGATGCACTTTGCCCTCGACATCTACGGTGGCAACGTGCTTATTGTCAGATGCGAAACTCATTCCCATCGTTGCAGTGCCAGTATCTATGGTTGCTAGTGACTTTCCCGTCGCCGCATCCCAAGCGATCACTCGGCCCGATTGATCCCCGCTGAACAGCAGTTTTCCGTCTGCACTCCATGAGACAGCAAGAACCGGTTCTTGGTGTTCGGCAAGGACTTGCAGCTTTTGATTCTCCGTCAAATTCCAAATCTCGATATCACCGATTGCATTGACAAACGCGACAGTTGGCCCTTTCGGATTCACGGTGACTCGTTGGCTTGCAGCTCGCAGCGGTGTAGACGATGGATCGATCGTGACGAGTTCTTTCTTCCAGATTCTTACCGCTCGGTACCCGCCCGTGGCGATCCGTTGACCATAAGGCGCGGCGGCGACCGATTGAATCAGGTCGTAATCGGCCACGTCGCCCATCTGCAGGCTAGGATCGACCAGGCTGCCTAGTTCTTGGTTGGTTTGCAGGTCAAATAGTATGACGCGGTTGCCGCGCCCGACGACTACAAGGCTCCCGTCAGCAGCGACGTCCATTGCGTAAACGCTGCGAATCGATTCGGGAATCGGTTGCCACTGGATCATTTCCTTCGCGGTTCCGTTCGTTCCTTTGGCTCCTTGTTGGATCCATAGTTTCATCAGTCCGAGTTCTTCAGGCGTCAGTGGTTTGGCACCAACAGAGTTGTCCTCTGGCGGCATCAAAGGGTCTTCGGATCCCGTCGCGCGAATGAAAATCTGACTGGTTTCTGGCGATCCTGCGATCACCCCCTCTCCGGCATCGCCGCCGGCACGAATTTTTTCGAGTGATTCGAGGATCAATCCCCCTTCGGCTTCTTTCTCGTGGTGACAGGCCAAGCAATTCCGTTTCAGAATTGGCAGGATTTCGGTCTCAAAGTTGACTGTTTCTTCTCGTTGGATTTCGCTGACCGGAAGTGGCAGATCAATGGCGAAGGTGGTGGGAAGAATCAGGATTGTGGTGAAAACCAACATTAGGAAACGCGTCATGGTTCGACGACTCGAAGGGTCACATTGGAGGTGGGAAGATAGATGGTTAACTCGCGATCGGCCGCGAGCGGCTTGGCGGCTTCGATTGCCTTGTCGGCGGTGGCGATCGCGGCTTTGATCGCTTTCAGGTTTTCTTTCTGGGCGGGATCATCCTGCAGTTTTTGAAGCGAATCTCGGTAAGCCTGTGTTTGCTGTAGCATCTGAGGGTTCGGTCTCACCTTGATTTTACTTTCTGCTTGCAGCCAGAGCGAATAAGTTCCCGGGGGAGTCTTGCCTGTTTTGATTTCGTAGCTGCCTTCGGATTTGTCAGCAGCGATGGTTAGATCGGCACCACTAGAACCCGGGGGGAAGTCACGGGCACGCAAAACGACGTTTGTTTTGCCACCCTCCCGTCTCGCGATTTTGACTGGTAGCGAGATCGATTCGCCCTTTTTTACTTCGACAGCCTTATCATCGCCGAGCGTGATCGTCAGCGGCGACAGGTCGAGATCTGATACCGCCACCATCAGCTGCGACATCAGACGCGTTCGAATGTAGTTTCGTCCGCCGCCCTTGCCCCAAACGATCGTCGCTGGGACGGCCGTGTGTTTTAGCTTGCCGTCCTCGCTGGTACCCAAGACTCGGATCGCTTGCCTGCCCGCCGCGGTCTCCTCGCTCGCCGTCAGGACTATTTGCGTTTGAGTTTGATTGGCGGCGATCACCGTTTCAGCGGCTTCAACTCCCGCCGGTAGGTTCTCGACTTTGATCTGAATCGGGCCTGTCCAGCCATCGCGGCGAAGTGCCATCACTCTTCTTACTTCCGACCCACCTCGGAAAAGTTTGCTGCCAAAGGGCTGGGAGCTATTGATGTCCTTATTGGGATAGAGTCGAAATGCAACGAGGTCGAAGCCGGGGGTGGCAGGTCGGATATTGACGCGAAAGAATTGACGATCTCTCAGCGAACGTCCCAAATCCAAATCACGAACGACCAATCGGTAGTCCGCGGTCACTGGAACTTTCATCAGGCCAACTGGGTCCTTGGTAGTCCACTGCACCGCGCCGTCGCTTAGAGCTTGGCTATCGTCCACGTTTAAGACCGTATGCAGTTTTGGAGCGGCTGCTTCAACCGGCTCGATTCGTTGCACGATCAGACGGGCGTCTGTCGGCTCTCCCAGTCGATGTGAGGCAATCTCGAATGCTAAGGTCTGATCTTGCACGGCCGCGAAACGAAAGACCGTATCGCTATGGTCATCGGGGAAAAAACGAGTGATGTTTGACGGAACTTCCAATGCCTGAGGTTGATCAACGGTCGCTGGGGTTGTGTTGTCAATGTTCCAGGTGAATCCACTTGGTAACGTCGCGGCACGTGTCAACCAATGGAAACGCGCATCGGGACGGATGGGGATTAAGTCGACCGCTGAGGCGACCGGCTGAACGACGACCTGGTAGGGGTACTCATCGCCGCCGCGGAAGGTGAAGTCGTGGATCGCGATCTGATAGTCACCCTCCATGTCAGCTTCGAATTCAAGGACTGGGTCAACGTCATCCGCACCGCGAGCCAAGGTGATCTGTCGTCCGGAAGGATCATAGACGATGACCTGGCCGATCATTCGAGAGTCGATTTGATGGGCGAGTAGTTCGACACGATACAAGACCGACTTTTCAGCCGGGAATTGAAAATAATCGATCTCCGCAGTTGTCGCTTTTGCCTGCGTGAGTGTACTTGGCTGGAGTGGTGTTGCCGCGTCGCTCGTGTGGCTCACACTGGTTGCCATTTCGAACGGCAATGTCGTGACAATCAGCACGCGTGGGTTGGATAGGCCGTTACGTCCAGCGACCCTGATTTCATAGCGACCGGCTGGCACATCTTTGCCAACCGTGACAGTGAAGTTGCCATAATCGGGACGACGTTGATCCGAAAATGGCAGTGGGTCGAGTGTGCCCAGTTCGGCAGTGATCCCGGGATGCGAAAACACTAGTGAATCGAGTTCCTCGAGGTTACTGCCTGACGTAGCACGCATGGGGAAAGAGGTGCCCGATTGGCCTCCGGCTCGGGACAGGCTGCGTAATTCGCAGGGTAAAAATTGAGCCCGAACCGGTTGGTCAAGTGCAGATAGCAACATGCCAAGCACGAGGATCAAACGGGCCGCGATGACCTTGTGCGGCCACTGTAAGCGAGATGGATCTGGGAAGCTAATCAATGGTTGAACAAGAATTCTTTGGAGTTGATCAAAGACCAAACCACGTCTTCGTAGGCTTCGCGGACGTTTTCTTTTCCGGCCAGATAGGCCAGCGTTGCCTTAAGTTCTCCATCCTTGGGATGACGTCCGAGTGCGATCCGATACAACTCGTTGATCTTCTCTTGATCCGACCGTTCCTTGTCTGCCGCCAACGTGGCAGCTCGACCGGAGTCGGATGAAAGTTTGCCCTGGATTTCTTCTGAATTTAGTAGATGCAGATTCTGGGCCAAGCTTGGTTCTTGGGAACGCTCGCATTCGCATGCTGTCGTCGCGCCAGGGCGACCAAACACACTCAGGAAGTAGGAACCAAATCCACTGTCGGGCAGTGCCACCGCGCGAACGCCTGGTGGCATCCCTGCGAAGCGTGTTTTGCTTTGGGTGACGCTGTCAATCGCATCCAACAAGACTTCGGCTTGCAATCGTTTGGGGTAGAATCGGGAATAACTTCGGCGGTCTCCCAGGTTGTCGTCGACCGCTTCACTGTCAAACTGATAAGACCAAGAATTCACGATCGTGCGAATCAGGTCTTTGGAGTCATAGCCAGAATCAACCAAGTGTTGCGAAAGCCCGGCCATCAAAGCAGGGTTTGACGGTGGGTTGGTCACTCGTAAATCATCTTCTGGTTCGACCAGTCCGCGTCCCATGAAATGCTTCCAATAGCGATTCACCAAAGACGGGGCGAAGAATCGATTCTCGGGATCCGTCATCCAATTTGCCAAATGCATTCTGGGGTCATCTTCGGAGGGACTTGCCAGTTGGTCCGCATCGAGCCCCGCCGGTGCGAGAGCCTGACCCGTCTTCGGATGTTTTGCGGAAACACCTCCAAATCGCGCGAAGAAGGCTGGTTCGGCAGGGTCCGAAAGTTTCTTTGTGGAAACCGTTGAAAAGAAGGCCGCCATTTGAGTGTAGTCAGCCCGACTCCACTTCTCGTAAGGGTGATGGTGACAACGTGCACATTGAATTCGTTGCCCGAGGAACAGTTGCGCCGCATCTTCGATTCGCTGATTCATGTCAGGAACTTGTTGGAACCAAACAACAGGTGGATGGCTAGCGACACTACCGGAGGCGGCAACGATTTCACGAACAAATTGATCGTACGGTTTGTTCTTAGCCAAGCTCTCACGAATCCACTGGTAAAACGCCATGTTCGCGAATCTTAATTCACCGCTTGTGCGACGGTTGCGGAGAATCGTATTCCATTTGCCAGCGAAGAATTCTGCGTAGTCGGTACTCTCCAACAAACGATCGACCAATTGGTCGCGTTTTTCGGATGAGGTGTTTGTTTCAAAGGCTGTCAGTTCCGCCAAAGTCGGCATGCGTCCAGCAATGTCGAGCGTGACTCGTCTTAGAAAAGTGGCATCATCGCAAACCTTAGAGGGTGGAATTCCGAGCGACTGCAATTTCTCAAAGACGTAACGATCTACCACATTCTTGGGCTCTGGGAATGCCTCCTCTGACATCGGTAGATCGGTCATTGGGATGTCGGCTCGGAAAACAGTGACATGACCTTGATATCTTGCCATGACTGCGACGTCTCCGGCCAAGTCGTTTAGCTCGACGAGCCCGGTTGCGGTGACGTCTGCCATTTCGGTGTCGTTTGATTCAAAGACGGCAGCTCGTGTGACATCCTCTACCGACCCGTCTGAATAATGGGCGACTACCGTGAGCTGTTGGCCCAAGCCAGCTTGAAGTCGCCGGTGAGCCGGTGTGACATCGATCGAAACGACTTGTGGTTCATCAGCATTACCGAAAGGCATGCCTTGTGAAATCCAACGACTCAGCAGGCGATATTCGTGGCTGTCGCGGGTCGTTCGCTGGCCGCCGCCATGAGGAGACTGGTTAATCGTTTTCATCAACAGCAGGCTTTGGTCGGGAGCCGCCGGCGAAACTCGTCGGCTTCGTGATTCTCGAACAAGTCTTTCGTAGTCCTCGTTCGGTTCGAATCCGAGTAGCGAAAGTTTGAAACCGTTTTGCCCCGATGCTTTGCCATGGCAACCACCGCCGTTGCAGCCCAGCTTGGTGAAGATCGGCACAATCTTTCCGGTAAAACTGATGGGAGCTTCGTGTCCCATGTTTGCCACGTTTATCGTCGTCGAAGCTGATAGTTCGCCGTCGATTTTTGCAGTGATGGTGGTTTCCCCGTCTGCCAATGGTTTGATGAGACCATTCGGACCGATTTCAGCAATGCCAGTCGGCTGGAACAACCATTCAGCTTGGCGGGTAAGGTCGTGAAGTTGGCCATTGGTTGCCTGTCCGGTAAGCAGCAGTTGGAGTCGTGCGTCGCGGCCACGCAATTCGTGAACTTGATCGGCACCTTCCAGTTTCAGGCTTGCCCACTTAATTGTCTCGGAAGAGTTGGGCGTTGCTGCCGTCGCCGGAGTGGCCGCAGAATGCCAGCCAGTTGTGAACACGAAAGCAGCAATCGCCACCAAAACGAATTTAAAAATCGTCACGGTGATCCGAGGAATTATCACAGCTTTCACTAGATCAACTCAGCAATGGGGGCGTGATCAACCAAATACTGCGGACGTCCGGTGGGATCCACCATCGTCGCCGAAGAGGTGTCGATACCAAGATTGTGATAGACGGTCGCGACCACCTCTTGCATGTGGACCGGTCGTTCGGCGGGCTCTTCGCCCAAACGATTGGTCGCGCCGATTGCTTGGCCTGTTCGCATGCCACCACCGGCAAGGTAGGCGCAGCTCACTCGTGTCCAATGATCTCGGCCCGCCTTGCTATTGATCTTCGGTGTTCGGCCAAACTCACCCCAAACGGCAA
>JAYZAR010000389.1:0-12470 GCA_036339635.1 Planctomycetota bacterium
ACATGACGCCTTTGTGTTCCAAGATGGCGGCCCCATGCAAGAACTTATAATCGGTCTCAACTGGCCGATGGATGGTGCGATGCTCGGCACCTGTGACAAAAGGGATCTGCTCGATGTCTACTGGGATGGGCGATCCGGTCCAAAGAACGAATGGCTTGGGCTGCGCTGGGATTTCGTGCTTCATTGCAACGGGCTTAAACGCGACAGACATCTGATCGAAGTCAAGCGGTTCATCAACTAGGCGAATCGCATCAAGTGCCCCAAGGAAGTTCTGCCAAACACGTCCACTGTCATCGACACCACCAAACGTCAGAGGCGCCTTCGTTTGACGCACAGAATGCGTAAGTTGCAGTTGACCAGCCCGCTTTCCGTTCACCCAAAGCTCTGCCTGCTTCGGGCGCACCACAATACCGATCAAGTGCCACTCCCCAGGAACGGGAACCACCTTCGATTCCAATGTCTCCCACCGTCCTTGCCAAACATACAACCGAAATCGGTTGTCCTTATCGATCATCACACCCCATTGCCGTTCATTTAACGAATAGCAATTTTTCGCGGCCAGCATCTGCTGTGACCCGCTCAAAGAATATGGATTTACCCAAGCAAGCAATGTGAACCCGGGCTCTCCATTAGCATACTCTTCAGATGCTTTTACCTTCAGCATTGAGCCGCCATCGAGAACTAAACTTCGACCGCTCACCCCAGCATCTGAAGTGACTTGCCCATGAACACTGAAACCCTGCAACTCCCCGGGTTCGAGCGACCAAGTTTGCTCCGTCGCTCCAGCACCGGAGATCGCACAGACGATCATCGAAAGCACCAAAAGCTGTTGAAACATTATGCCAACCCGTATAACAAAAGACGCATGTACAATCTGGTAAAGCCAAAACCGAGGGAGTCAGATTCCGCCCCGCCAACAGGCTGACTCAAACGATACCTGAATTGAAGACGCGATTGTATTGAAGCGTTCCGAAAGACACATCCAGCACAGATCAGATCGCTAAATACCGCAGACTGACCCTGAACAATCCCTGACCCGAAACAAAGCGTCCGCGACTCAACCCCAATGCGAATGCAACTAATTTCACCACAGCGTGAGGTTCAGACAACGCAAAAACCGCTAGCCTTGATTGATGTTGCCTGCATCGACAAGGAAGGTCGAGTCGGCGCACCGATTCGCCAAGTCGACGATTTTACAAACGGAAGAGCCTAAAACAAATCCGAAATTGGGTTGCCATCGCGAATTAACGTGATCGGCCGCCCAACGTTAGTCTGAAATTCTGTTTTCGGTGAGATTCCGAGATTGGCAAAAAAGGATGCAGCGAGATCGTCAGGAGAGTACCCAACCGAGGCTGGCTCAGCAGCGATCGCATCGGTTTCCCCAATTACCTGTCCGCCACTTACGTCGCCACCTGCCATTACCGCACACATGGCACGAGCCCAATGGTCTCGTCCACCACCTGAGTTGATCTTCGGTGTCCTTCCAAATTCACCCGCAGCCGTGATGGCGGTTGATGACAACAGATTACGTTCCTGCAGACGGTCAATCAAACCTGCCAAAGCGCGGTCAAAAGCGGGCAGAAGCGTACGTAACCGCGGGAAATTTTCGCTATGCGTGTCAAAGTCATATTCCGCCGGGCGGAGTCTGACCGTGACAAAGTGTACCCCCGCCTCGATCAAGCGTGCTGACAGTAGCAATGACTGACCGAATTCATGCTTTCCAAATCGATCGCTTTCGGCAGGATCTTCCTGAGACAGATCAAATGCCGCACGCGTTCTGGGAGCACTGATGATGTCGTAGGCCTGTTCAGTGAAACGGTCCATTCCGGCAACTTGATCATCAAGGTCTTCAAACCCTTTGAATGCGATGTCCAAATCATCGAGAAGTCGCTTCTGTGATTTGTAGCGATCGACGGTCAGGCCTTCTTCCAACGAAATGCCCCGTACCGAATAAGGAATTCCGTGTCGTGGTTTGGCTGCTGTCAAAGCGCTGTACTGTGTCCCGAGATAGCCGGGCCCAACAAAAGCTTCGTCGATGGAAACATAGCTCGGCAGGTTAGGGTCCGATGGATGCTCGTGACTAACAGCGCTGCCATATTCGGGGTAACTGACCGTCTGTGACGGCTTGTTTCCGGTCAGCAGATACGTTTTGCCAAGTCCATGATCAGGGACGCTGTGCGTGATTCCGCGGATGATCGCATACTTGTCAGCCCGACTTGCCAGTTGTGGCAAATGCTCGCAGATCTGGATTCCGCCGACATTGGTCGCGATCGGTTTGAATTCACCACGCACTTCCACGCGAGCGTCAGGCTTGAGATCAAAAGAGTCCTGATGGGATGGGCCGCCTTCAAGAAAAATGAAGATGCCAGATCGCTTGGGTGCATTGGGGGTTTCGGCTGCGTGCATACGCAAGTACTGCGACAACGATAATCCCGTTCCCAGCATTCCGATTCGCAACATTTCGCGGCGTTTAAAAGTCATCATGGTCGCAGCAGTAAAAAAATGGGGACGGTACACAGAAACAAACCTGGAATCGTGCGCTGATTCAACGGCTTGATTAGTGATTCAACAGAAACTCTTTTGTATTCATCATTGCCCAAAGCAGGTCAGAGATTCCGGCAGCGATCGTATCGGATGACTCGAGGTGTTGTTTGGCACGTTGTTTTTCTTTGCTGCTCGGCAATCTCGCAACGGTTCTCAGCCAGACCTGCTCGACAACTGAGTCATGATCCAGCGGCTGTTTGGCAGCTTCTGCGTCTTCGATGTCGATGATCCAATCGCTGTCGGCCACACGCATTCGAACCAAAGGGTCATTTTGCGTGAAAATGGATTGCAACAGCGTTGGCTCATTGACCCGTTCGCAATCACAGTTGATGGATCGATCGGGTTTTCCGAAGACTTTCATGGCATGCGTGCCTGCCATCCGCATGGAGAGATGACCGGAGGCCCGTCGTCTGAGATTATTCCGAACTTCCTGCATTTTATCGGCCGAAGCGGTTGCCTGTTTCATTCCGTCATACATCACCTCGGCTGGGATACGTCGTGGGATGGCCCGACTGTAGTTGCGGCGATCGTTCCGATTGGATTGGTTGGGAACCCAACTTCTTTGGTAGGCGGCACTGTTGGTGATCTGGCGATGTAGCCATTTCATATCAAAGTTCTGATTGATGAATCCTTTCGTCAGCCATTCAAGCAATGCTGGATTACTTGGTGGGTTGGCCGGGGTAAATTGGTCCGGTGGATTGACGATTCCGATGTGGAAGTAGCCAGCCCAGACCCGATTGACGAAAGCACGAGCGAACCAGGGATTTTCTTTGTCACGCATCCAGTTCATGACGGGTTCACGGGGGTCGTCACCTGGGTCCAGTGAGACGGTTTGACTGCGCAATAAACCCAGCGTTGTTTTTTCGCGTATTCTTGATTGTCGCTTTGTCGTAGTGACTGACGTGAAGAATCGACCGAAGTCATTGAAATCGGCTTGGGTCCATTGGTCGAACGGATGCTTGTGACATTCGGCACATTGCAACTGAATTCCCAGAAATGCATGCGCGACCGACATCGCTGTATCTTTGGGTTCTTTCAAGCTTTGCCGTGTCCAGAAGGTGGGCATGCCTTCACCTCGACCAGAAAGATCAGCCAACATGATCCCTTCAACAATCCTGTCATAAGGTTCATTCCGCATGACTCGTTCGTTGATCCAGTCGTACCACTGTGATGCCTGGATGTACCCTTCTTCCCTCGCCACTTCGATCAGACTGCTGATCGATTTTGGATTACATCCGGTGAAATCGCAAAGTTTGTTTGCCCACCATGCTGCGTAGGAAGGACGCTCCAGCAACTCATCAATTTTCTTCGTTCGTTTTTCTGGCGATGAGTCGGCAAGGAAATTTCGTACTTCATCGGGTGACGGTAGCGTGCCGGTCATGTCAATGCTGACGCGACGCAGAAACTCGGCATCAGTGCAGCGGTCGGATGGTGTTAAGGCAAGCTTTTCGAGTTTCGTATTTACCATCCGATCGATGGGATGCAGCTCAGCGTCCGTATTCGAAGAACTGATCTCAGCCAAAGCCGAATGGGGGTAGGGACGGAGTACCGGAATGGCTGTCACACCATTGTCATAAAAGACAACCACGTGAGTATCACCAGCGCCGGATGAGGTGGTAAGTCCATCATTGTCGACGGTGGCAATCGAGTCGTCGTTGGTTTGAAATCGAGACAGACAGGTGACGTCTTCAAGGGTACCATCATCCCAGTGGGCAATCACTCGGATTTGTTGTTCTTGTTGTCGGCCAGATTCCGCGAACAGGATCTCGGTTGGCTCACAATGCAAATCAGCCAATTGTCTCGCATTTCTCCCAGCATCCGGGCCAAATTGGCTCGACCATGGTGCTCCAAGTTGAATCCATTCACGTACATCGGCAATTTGTTCCGCTGTAAGCTTTCCACTGGGTGGCATTTTCAGGTCGTCGTTGGCATGGATTAACGCCCGCATGAGCAGACTTTCATCGGGCTGCTTTGCGATGAGAACCGGGCCACTTTCTCCGCCGCGGAGGGCAGCGTCTCGTGTGGTCAAAGTCAGACCTCCTTTACGACTGTCAAAGCCATGACACTCGTAGCAGTGATCCTGAAACATCGGCTTGATCGCTTTCTCGTATAAAGCGATGCCCGCTTCTCGGTCCTGGTCCGCTACGGTGGATTGAGGTTCGACAACGTTATCAACCATGTTGATCCCTTTCGCACCTGTTGCAATCCAGCGGTGCAACAGGTTGTATTCCCAAGAATCAACACTCAATCGCAAACCACCTTCGTGGTCAATCTGTTGGGTTGGCTTCGCGAGAGCCAGGCTGTCTGCGGGCGAATCGATATCGATTCTGTCTGCATCGTTCAGGCTGGCATGGTCAGCCTGAAAATTGAATCCAAACAATGACAGCCGAAAGTCGCCCTGTCCCTGAAATGACCCATGACATTTCGCCGAATTACAACCCAAACGTCCCAGCAGCGGGACCACATGTTTCTGAAAATCGGGGACTGCACTGGTTTCAATCTTGTTAAACCGCTCGGATGCTGGTGCGATGATCTCATCCGCCCGGGCCGTATGGAAAAGGCTTTGGACGAGTATCAGGATCATGAAGCTCAGTGAACAACGTTTCATGGATATCCACGCTTTCAGGTTTGTGACGAATGTCGAATTAACCGGAAGGGCCTTTCACTTAGCGGTAACCACTTCTCGGTGATTTAATCACTTCTCAAGCTTTTCAAGCTGACCGGTGACTTGAAGCGAATCGCTAGCCGGGTTTCGGTGGGAAACACTGAGACGAATCGTGTCGCCTTCATGCAGGTCTGCATAGAGATCGCTGTGTTGGTTGTAAAAACCAGCGACACGGATCCGCTTGCCTTTGACGTTCTCAGGTTTCCCAGCTTTGTTTTCACTTGACGGCTTGATTTCTGTCGGCTCCAACACGACTTCGTATCCTGCGGATTCGATGATTTTTCCCGTCAATTGACCATCAAAGCCTCGGAAGTCTTGGGGAGGCACACCAAAGTCTTCCGGTTTGAATGGTGGGGTTCGTTCCAGAACCTGAAACTTGTATCCAAAACCAAGCACCTTTTTACCGGGGTCATAATCACCGGTCCGGATTTTGATTGTTTCCCCACGTTTGATCTGCAGCAGGTTGTCGAGAAATGCGCCCGAGATACCGACCAGCTTGATTCGATTCCCAATCAGTTCCTGATTGACTTTGGCACGTTCGCTGATGACGTAATCGATATCGAGTTCAATTTCACCCAGTTCAATGTCTTTGGATCGCAGGCGACCAATCACAATTGCATAAAAGTTAAAGGAACCGGGACGAACTCCGGTCTTCGAGCCCATCTTGCCCTGTGCGGGTCTGGCCGTCGCTTTCCCATTCTTGGTTCCCCCCATCGCCTGGTTCCACGCTTTGATGGCCTGTTCTTTGGACATCTTTCCCGATTGAACTGCCGCTTTGAGTTCTTCTCCGTAGGCGGCCATGTCTTTGGGTTGATCTTGTTGGTTCTTGTTGCCTTGCATGGTTGCCAGAAGCTTGGCCGCCTGTTCTTCGGACAAGGTGCCAGCTTTTACCATGGTGCCAAGTTTCTCTTTCAGCGTCGCCAGTTCTTCATCACTGGAGCCAGCAACTTCTTTCTCTTCCCCAGAGCTTTTTTGGTTTTTCATCCATGCAATGACATCTTCTTTGCTTGCCTGCCCGTTCTCGATTTTCTCCCGAACTCCTGGATCTTTTTCAAGCAATTGCTGATATGCCTGCTCCCAGTCCACCTCAGATTTTTTGGTGGTCTTTTTGTTTCCGGCTGATTGATTGGTCTTAGAAACTTCGTTTCCCTTTCCACCATTCATTTTGCTTTTCATCCAGGCAATCACGTCTTCCTTGGTCACCTGTCCATTCTCGATCTTCTTCTGCACCTCTGGTGCTTTTTCCAGCAATTGCTGGTAGGCCTTTTCGAAATCCGCATCAGATGTTCCAGCGGTTTTTTTGTCGCCGGCAGAGGAAGATTTTTCTTGCGCAAGAAGCATGACCGGAGAGGTAATCATGCACAGGGTGGCAAACAGAATGATGGATTTCATGAATGTTCTCTAGTTGTTGTGATGGTTAGATGGATCGCGAGTCATGTGAGGTGACGCCAACCGCCGGTGAATAATGAAGTTCTACTCTTTGTTTTGAGCTGCCTGAAAGATTTCCATGGCTTCTTCGCGCGTCAGGGTTCCTGCTTTTACAAGCCCTCCTAATTGTTTTCTGAGTTCCCCAAGCCGCTCTTGTTTGGTGGATTGATTTGACTTTGACCATTCAGGTTTCCCGCCGCTTGCGGATGCTGCGGGGTAAACATCCGCAGCAACCTGTTCGGCAGTGCGCTGATGACCTTCTTGCAGGCAGTAGAGATGAGTTGCCGATCGCAGAATCAAAGATGAACCCGCGACTGCAGGCGACGCAAAGAAGCGTGCATTGAGTTCATTTTCAATGACGGACTCGGGCACCGATTCAGTGGCCGCCAGTACCCGCACGTCGCCCGTTTTGCTAAGAAAATAGAGGGCACCATCAGCAAGCAAAGGCGATGCCCAATGGTCACCACCCAACCGTTTTTTCCACAGCTCTTGGCCGGTTTTGGCATTCAGGCAACGGGCGATACCGCCTTTATCTGTGACCAGGAACATCAGATCGCCAAGGATCACGGGCGAGGGAATATGGGGTGTACTTCGTGTGGTCGACCACGCAATGTGACTATCTGTAACATCACCTGTTCCATCGGCTCGAATCGCCATCAGGTATCCGGTCAAGCCACTGGTGAATATATAGACAAGGTTATGGGCATAGAGTGGACGAGCGGCAACGTTGAAGCCACCAGGATGTCGAACTCGCCAAAGTTCTTTTCCGGTCTCAGGGTCGTAAGCAATGGTTGCTTCACCTGCAGGGGCGATCAGCTGGCGTTTACCATCCACCTCAATTAGTTTCGCTGTTGCGAATGCTTTTTGGCTGTCCCCGGGTTTACCCCCTTTGGATCGCATGCCCTTTTCCTGCAGCAGGGATTCAAAGTCGGAATCAATATCACGGCTGACTTTCCAGCGTGTTGCGCCTGACTTCTTGTCGAGGGCAACAAAAAATTGATCATCTGTTCCGTCGTAGGCGACATACAAGTTTTGATCGTCCACAATCGGTGAAGAGCCCTGACGTACCGGTTGATAAACTCGCAGATCGCGACGCTCCCAAAGCGTTTTCCCAGTCGATCGGTCCAAGCACGCAATACCTTGGGAGCCAAAACTGACATAAACACACTCGGCTTCGACAACCGGTGTTGGCGTGGCGGGACTGTTTAGATGCGGTGAATCGTAACGATACGCCGGGTCAACTTTTCGTTCGACCATGTCAAACACTTTAATATTATGCTTGATCCTGCCACTTTCCAAATCAACGCAGATGGCCCGCAACTCTTTTTTTTCGTCGCTGCCGGATGTGAGCCAAATCTGATCACCCCACACCACGGGGGAGGACCACCCCTGCTCGGGTATGCCGACTTTCCACCGAACATTCTTTACTTCGTCAAATTCGACGGGCAGCAACTTCGACTCAGAAACACCGTCACCGGCAGGGCCGCGAAACTGGTTCCAATGAATCGCGGCATCATCCGCGTCGATCGACGAGAGGCTACTTATCACAATGAACGCCGCAAATATTAATAATCGCAAATTCATCGTTGGTTTCGTTTCTTTCTGATTCCTGTTGGTCATAGATCTTGCACTCCCACAGCTCGCATCGATTTGTGAAGCGAGTTCAAAGATCACCGTCGGATATCCTAATCGTTCAACCATCAGTGCATTTCCTTTTGGTGCCGTAAGCAATCTCTCTGCTCTATCAATTCGATCCACCACTATCTGTCATCTCGAGTTGGATGATCTCAACCTTGACCGATGATTCGTCTGTCACGCACCACCAATCCATCAAATCATTGCCAGCAGCCGTTTTTGTTGCGTCCCTTTCGACACGAAATCGACTGATTGGTAAATCAATGACGACATCAGCGTCACCACTCACATCGGTCTCTTGTTGCATGGGGATGACGGCAGTGTACTTATCGGCGAATCCACCATTCGCGTGATAAGCACTGAATCCGATTCGCAGTGAGGTAGCCGCAGTGACACGACACCGAACTCGCATCCTCGTATTCGCATTCAAACGCAAAGGTTGCTGCAACGAATTCACTGGAGACAACACAACGAGTGATCCAGAGGGAGATGGCAACGACCAAACACCGCCAGTTGCATCAGATAATGAAACCGCATCTTTGAATGCCTCTTGTGCCGCCTCTTCGGTCATTTCTCCCGATCTCACGGACTTTTTTAGAATGAGTCCTAATCGCCAAAGAGAAGAAAACCATTTCCCCTTCACGACATCCGCTCGAAGATCACTTCGCCACTCTGTGATGGGTGCTTTCTGCTTGCTCGGAGCCAAGACGTTTTGTTCTTCCAATGTTGCCGTAACAGTCTGAAGAGCGGGTACATCGACTTCTTTACCATCGACCAAACGTTTGATTCGCACCCGGCCCTCGTTGACGGTCAACCTTGTCAATTCAGAAACCGCTTCGACATCAAATTTTGTGCCAAGTACTTGCAGTACCGCAGACGGCGTCTTCACCAACATCGGGTGCCCGACACGCTGCGGCTGCACATCCGCTGACAGTCTTCCATGTCGTAAATGAATCTCTTTCTGTTGATCCCCCGAGATCGTAACGGCGGAGAGTCCGGTCAAGGTGACACTCGACCGGTCGGGGAACTCAAATTCAGCCCAAGCATCAGGAGCCAGCATCTGCATCGTTCCGCCTGGCAACCGATCACCAACCATGATCTCGCTGGAGACTCGTCCAGCATCACCTGTCCATTCAAAAGGACCGTTCAAAGCGACGACAGTCATCAGCGGGCGTTCGGTATCGCTCACGAAAACAGCTTGGCGAATAACGATTGCAAACAAGCCGACGGCTGCCACCGTCGCCAACACCCAATGCCAATTATGAGCCCATAATCCTTGATTCACACCGATCGCCGAGGATACCTGAACCTTCGCGTCAGTCTTAACCCGCTCAACATCAGCCGCGACGACGGCCTGCTCGGCGAGCGTTCGAAGCAGCAAGCGTGCCTCAGCATCCTTTCGCAACCAGGCTTCGACGCGTTCATGCTCCTCCCCAATCAACGCGCCATCCAGATACCTAATGAGTAAGTCCGATGTTCGATTCTCTTGACTCATGCGTCCACCGCCTTTGCGCCCGCAAGACGTGATTCAACACAATCCCTGAGTGCTTTGTGCAAACGAGACAATCTCTGATAGATCGCATCCAGCCCCGTTCCAAGTCGTTCAGAAACCTGGCAACAAGCCAGTCCGTCGAAATACCTCAAGCGGAGCAACTCACTTGATTTTGGAGGAAGCTCCCGCAAACAATCACGCAGCACTTCGGTCCGGTGGTCTTCGCGAGCATGATCCTCTATCCACTCTGCTTCCAATTGTTGAATCAGCTCAATGCTTGGTGCCGACGATTCATTGCGGTGGCGACGGACCCAATCAATCGCTGCCCGCCGTGCAGTGATGTAAGCCCAGGACAGAACCGCTCCGTCAGAATCCAAACTGATTTCTTTCGTCATCCCCTTGATTACAACATTCTGGAAGATGTCTTCCGCCGTGTGAGCATCGCGCACAACCACCCACGCGGCCGCGGCAATGCGATCGCGAGATTTCATCAAAATGCGAAGGATCTCTTCATTGGAAACAGGTGTCATATAGATAAAACGTCTCGAAGCTGAAAATCCTGACATTCTCTTCCATTTTCGTGCTGATTTCTTTTGCCCGACCGAGGTTTCGAAATTGCACGGAGATGTGTTCGGGTGAGCAGTGACCTACCATATCACCGTTTCACAGCTCAAAGAACGACAAAAAACCTCGTCCACAAGCGAGACGCGGCAGACACCCGGGTTTCCCTGCTCTCTTGTGTTGGCGGAAGGAATAGAAATGCCTTCAGCTCAATAACCCCGCTGCCTGCGTCATTCAGGCACCCCAGTCCATATTCAGGCACCCTATTTACTTCGAGAGCCTTACAACCGACAGCAAACAGGAGTTTGCCGAGACGGCTCGTCCAACCCGTCGACCCATCGCAGCACGGTCGCACGGATATCAGCTTTCAGCGATGGCGAGCAAGAAATCGGCGTGAATTTCGGTCGCAAACCTATTTTCGTGGTTTGCTGGAGTGATTCTTACCAAGCCCTCGTCGGCCAATCTTTCACCAGCCAAGAACACCCCCCGAAAGGGGGTATCCTTGCTCAAGTCGGGGCTGGATCACCACGCCTCCAATTGGCTTTTTTTCTATCGAAACGTTCGATTGAGGCTCGTTCTATTAAGATACTGAGGTCTGCTAAGATACCGCGTTCTACGAAGATTTTGGGCAGCCACTAGAGGACACACTGGGCAGGCCTCACAGGAAGATTACGAGACAAGGCATATTTGAAAAAATGACGCATCCCACGCAATTCCTACCCGGCACGAAACTCCTTCGTCCCTTACTCAGTTTTGGCCTGGTTCTCTTGTCAGTCCTCACAACGCATGCCGCAGAGCCGTTTGAATTTGAAAAGGACGATGTGGTTGCGATCTACGGCAACGGATTGGCGGACCGAATGCAGCATGATCCGTGGGTCGAAGCGGTCCTGCAGAGTCACCTCCAGGGGATGAACGTTTCATTCCGAAACATGAGCTTTTCGGGGGACATGGTCAACAAGCGGCCCCGAAATAAAGGCTTCACCAAGGACGAAGAATACCTACAGCATGTTGGGCCAGATGTGGTCTTCATAATGTACGGCTACAACGAGTCATTCGCGGGTCCGGAGGGGGCTGACGCCTATCGAGGTGAACTGGTCAAACTCATCGACCGGTACTCGGCCCTCAGGAAAGAGAAAGGAGTTGACCTGAGGTTTGTGCTGTTCAGCCCGATCGCTTTCGAGAACAAAGGCGACCGCCATCTGCCAGATGGTATCGAGCTCAATGAGAACCTGGCTCTCTACACCAAGGCAACCCAGCGTGCCGCGGAGCAAACAGGCCAAACTTTTGTCGACCTTTTCAACCCGTCGCTGGATCTTTATCGCAGCAGCAGCGATCGCTTCACCGTCAATGGAATTCACCTGAACGGCAAAGGTTACCGCGGTCTATCAAAGATTATCTCAGCGTCACTGACTGGGAGCACCACTGACGCGAGTGCTGCGGTGTACAAGGCAGTCGAGGACAAAAACTGGCACTGGCACAATCGCTACCACGCCACAGATGGGAACGACATCTGGGGTGGTCGTTCAGGACTCAAGTTCGTTGACGGGCAAAGCAACGCCGACGTACTGAAGCACGAATTGGTCATGCTGGACATTATGACCGCTAATCGCGACCAAGCGATCTGGGCAGCAGCAACCAATACGCCTTATGAGATTGACGACAGCAACGTCCCTCCTCCCGTAAAAGTAATTTCAAACGTGGGCGGTGGCAGTGCCAGTTCAAGCGCAGCCAAGGAAGGCAGCATTGACTACCTTTCACCGGAAGAATCGCGAGTGAAAATCGCTGTTCCGGAAGGATACGAGCTGAATGTTTTCGCATCGGAAGAACAGTTCCCGGATTTAGCAAATCCAGTGCAGCTACAGGTGGACGGAAAAGGACGACTTTGGGCGGCAAGCTGGAATACTTACCCCAAGTGGGAACCCGGCAAAGAGATGAACGACAGCCTGATGATCTTCGAAGACGTCGATGGCGATGGTGTTGCCGATGAGCGAAAAATTTTCGCACATGTTCACAACCCCTTGGGTTTTGAGTTTTGGGGGGGAGGCGTCATCGTCACCTCGGGTCCCGATCTTCTATTCCTCAAAGACACCGACGGTGACGACAAAGCCGACATTCGCTACCCGCTGCTGCAGGGACTAGGAACTG
>JAYZAR010000390.1:0-17248 GCA_036339635.1 Planctomycetota bacterium
CCCGGCAAGGTCGATTTGGCGACAACGGGTTAGTGTGACCAAAACTCTCCACCACTAGCGAGCCTGATTGTTTGAAGGTACGCGCCGAAGGTGCCTTTCTCGTGCCGATTCACGCGCGTTCAACAACAAATCGCTGGCCAAGTCCGCGCAACCAAGTGCATACCTTTCAATCTTCCCAGCCAGACATGACTTAAAATGATATCATCCTCTTGAATGAAAGCCTGTCCCTATATTTACTTCTAGATTTACTCTGAAATGAAAGCCTGTCCCTATATTTAATTTTGCAATCTATAATCGGGTTTTGCTCGTCGAATTTTACATGCGGATGCACGGACTGATTGAGAAGACTTTCGAGCGTCTGTTGTCGCTCTCCACTGAACTTAGCCAATTCCTCACTATCTTACCGTTAACCTTCACGCATTAATCGTCGACATTATTAACAAGAACGAAATACGATCCCGTGGTGTACCCCTAGTTGAATTGAAGAATGATGGTCGATTCGTGGGTCACTAAAAAATTGCGTATCGCCAGTCCATCTGTTTTCGGACTGTACTGCGTGATCGCAGCATTCGGTACTTATTTCTGCATGTATGCTTTCCGCAAGCCATTTACCGCCGCGACCTATCCCGATGTCACTTGGTTCGGACTGGAGCTAAAAAGTCTTCTAATTATTTCCCAGGTTGCGGGTTATTCTCTCTCCAAATTCATTGGCATCAAACTTGTTTCCGAGATGCCTTCCGGGAGACGTGCCGTATCGATTATTGGAATGATTGGAATCGCGGAATTTGCTTTGTTGCTGTTCGCATGCACACCCGCACCATGGAATTGTCTTTGGCTGTTTGTGAATGGGCTCCCACTTGGTATGGTCTTTGGCTTAGTCTTTGGGTTCCTAGAAGGCAGAAAAACAACTGAAGCATTAGCAGCCGGGCTTTGCGCAAGATTTATCTTTGCATAGGGTTTTGTTAATTCGTTAGGTCTCTCCTTGATTGACGATTTAGGTGTCGAAACCTCATGGATGCCAGTCACGACGGGTTTGTTCTTTGTTATTCCCCTTCTGTTCTTTGTATGGATGTTGGCACAGATTCCCCCGCCAAGCCACCAAGACACTGTCCTCAGGCAGCCGCGTCACCCCATGACAGCAAATGATCGTAAGCAATTCTTTTTGAAATATGCAGCAAGCCTCTTGGCGTTGGTAACGATCTATGTTCTTCTCACCGTAGCCCGTAGCGTGCGCGATGATTTTGCCGTAGAAGTCTGGTCGGATCTCGGTGTTACCCATACACCTTCGGTGTTTGCAGTGTCTGAGTTTTGGATCGCGGCGTTAATCATGGTTTGCTGCGCTTTCTCAATTTTTATCCATGACAATCGGACAGCATTATTTGTCACTATGGTCGCGCTTGGGTTTGGATTCTTAGTGACCCTCGTTGCAACAGCGGGACAATCGGCAGGCTTTTTCAGCCCCATGAGTTTCATGATTTTGCTGGGCTTTGGAATGTATCTGCCCTACGTCGTTTTCCACACCGCCATTTTTGAACGAATGATTGCGGTTTCAGGCAAGCCCGCGAATATCGGCTATCTGATGTATCTCGCCGATGCAGCCGGATATTTGGCATACGTGGTAGTACTTCTTTTCAAGAATTTCGTAACGACTGATATCAACTATCTGTTAATGCTTAAGGTGATCTCGGCAATTGTCGGACTCACATCGATTTTGTTAACCGTTTGGTTATTCCTTCACTTTAGCAAACGCTTTGGCCTGCGAGTTAAGTCCACCGGAGAAATCACTGATGAGTAGTCGCAAAGATGCGGATTTATTGGTGATTGGCGGTGGAATCCTAGGAGCGTTTCACGCGTACCACGCGATCAATCGCGGATTTCGCGTGATCCTCATTGAGCGAGACTCGCGGCCACGCGGGGCAACCGTGCGTAATTTCGGGCAAATTGTTCCATCGGGCATGGATCCTCATTGGCAACAGTACGGTCGCGAGAGTCTAAAGATCTACCAAGCCCTGCAAAACCGCTGCGATTTAACGGTCAAGATGGAAGGAAGTATATATTTGGCTTCAAATCAGGATGAACTTCAACTGCTTGAAGAATTGGCGACCATTAACAAGGAGAATTCCTATCGATCTGAATTGTGGACGCCCGAGAAGTGTCGTGAACGCTATCCACAACTTAGACGAGAGTACTGCAAAGGCGGCTTGTTTTTTCCTGATGAAATTTCGGTGAACCCAAGGCAGATGATCCACCGTGTTCACCAATTACTGTCAAAGTGTGTAAATTTTGTTTCCCACTTCAACACCTCTGTGAAAGAGTGTTCCGTTAACGACAATGGGGTTGTGGTTGCAGTCACAGCCGAAAACCAAAAATACAACGCCCGCCGCGCTATTATTTGCAGCGGGCACGATCTTCAGACTCTATTTCCCGACGTTTATCGATCGAGTGATTTACAACTGGTTCAACTGCAAATGTTACGCACGCGACCGTTGCCCCAAGTTCTTGTGCCGGGCAATGTTCTGACTGGGCTAACGATCCGGAGATATGAAAGTTTTCATCAATGCCCATCGTGGAGCGACATTCGTTCTAGGTGGCAGCCAGATCCATTTCAGCAGCAGTTCGGAATCCATCTGCTTTTCAAGCAGGAGCTAGACGGAAGTATGATCGTCGGAGACTCACACCAGTATACCGAAGCGCGATATCCGGACGATCTACCGCTTGGGCAACAAACCGTTATCAACGAATACATGCTCGCCAAGGCTCAAGAAATCTTTAGTCTACCCAGCTGGGATCTCGAGGAATCATGGACGGGTATCTATTCACAGACATCCGATATCAAGGGCTATTTCTCGCACAGAATTGATAATCACATTCATCTTCTTACGGGGATCGGCGGCAAGGGCATGACTGCCGGACCAGGGTTTGCAAAAGCTTATTTGAACGAGGTGTTCGATGATTGAGCTGGTCGTATTCGACATGGCAGGCACGACTGTCGACGAGGACAATGTCGTCTATAAAACTGTTAGAGAGGCGGTCAACGCGGCGGGTTACTCGTTCACTCAAACGCAGGTACAGGCAGCCGGCGCAGGAAAGGAAAAGTCTCAGGCAATTCGAGACGTACTCTCCCTTGATGGAGAGTCACATGACAGTCATGAAATAGATCTGATTTTCTCTAATTTCAAAAAACTGCTCGCCGTCGCGTATCAGCGTTTACGGGTGACCGAGCAGCCGGGAGCGACTGCCGTTTTTTCCGCACTTAGGCAACAAGGGGTCAAAGTAGCGTTAAACACCGGGTACGACCGCCCCACCGCTGAATGTTTGATTAAAAAACTGGGTTGGATGGAAGGAAGTGATTACGACGTACTCATCACGGCGAGCGACGTTGAGCATGGTCGACCCGCACCGGACATGATTTTTCTTGCAATGAAAAAGACCAACGTCACTGATGCGAGTCGAGTTGCAAAGGTGGGCGATTCAGAAGTGGATATCGAAGAGGGCAAGAACAGTGGATGTGGTGTCACGGTGGGCATCACCACTGGTGCGCAAACACGAGAACAACTCGCACATGCCAACCCAACGGCGATCATTGACTCGCTTGAAGAACTGCTAGATATGCTGAAGATGAATGAACCGAGCGGAAACACACCGTCAACCTAAACCCAACGAAATACACACGAGATTGAGTTTGAACAGCATAAGCTGCTGCCACGTAAGGTACCGCTTCTTAGAAGATACCAGTTCTTAAGAATGCGAATTCGGACAGACGCAACATGATTTGACTGTAAATCAGCCGAAGTAGTTTATGCCCGTCCCCTTTTTCTTTTTCCCCTTTTTCTTTTTCTCTTTCGGCTTGGAGATACGGGCTGCTTCATGGATCGCTCGCTGCATCAAGCATCTCTTGTGGAGTCCGGTGCGGGTTCTGCCGAATTGGCTGCAACGTTGCGGCGTATACTTTTTCGGGCGGTAAGTATCTTGAACTTGATCGTGGAGGCCGTAGTGCGTCGTTTCGCTGGTGCCAACGAATGTGAGGCTGCGTTTTTTGCGGTGTTGGATTTGGGTTTTTGGCGACCATCGTTCACTCCGTTTATTGCATCCGGTTACGGCATCCTTGCGCTCAAAAGCACAACGACAACAGCATCTTTGAATAACCCACCCTCTCATTCACAAGTGGTAGGTGCGAACCGGCAGTGGTGCGAATGTTGCCACTACTTGCGAAATCCGCAAATCTGGGGCTACCATAGTTTATCTTAGGATGTGTTCGTGCTTTCCGGCATGGAGCATTGATTCGGGCGATTAGCTCAGTTGGTTAGAGCGCCGTGTTCACACCGCGGAGGTCACAGATTCGAATTCTGTATCGCCCACTTTCATAACCCGTTCCGAATTCCCGACTTAGGGATTACCGCCACTGTGGCGTGCAACTTACCCTTGAAGTCTAGTGGTGAGCGTTGACGCATAACTCCCAAAGGCTTCGCAAGACGATACGAGCATGTTCAATTGTCCTGACATATCCATTTCATCTTAGTGGATAAGCTGCCGTGAGGTAACACGGCAAAGCTGTCTACCATGGCGTTCATGATGCGACCGAATCTTGGGCGCGATATGACGCTCTATCTTCCGCCTAAAACGTAAAAGGCATGAGAAGCCAATTGGCACCGAAATGCATCAGGCCGATATTCCAATCATGGTCACGAGAGTTGCCGCTGAGTTCCGCGAACGGCTAGTTGCCAGGTAGAAAAGCTTTTGGCTGAATTGCAGTAACATCACGTAATTGCTGCCACCAGTTTGCTCTCTTTCCGCGCGGGCCAAAATCTCCTGGGTGGACCGCCGCTAACCGCCGGTTTCTGTCAAATCACTTTGTGCCTGTCCCCAAATCATGTTTTTGTGTACCTGTCCCCAAATCATGTTTTTGTGCCTGTCCCCAAATCATGTTTCCCCAAATCTCGTCTAATGTCACCAAAATCACGTCCTATCTTGTCGGAGCCGTCGGCATTGGACCTGTAAATGGCGTTTCTCTCATTTCAATCGATCGTTGCGGAAGTTAGCGAATCACCCGCCAGCATTCTGCGATCTTCCAGATACTTGACTAGCAACCGCCTACGTGTTGTTGCTTTTCTATCGAGAGATAGTCGTCGTGTAGCTCGCTGTGTCGTTTTCATCGTGGACCGCGTTGATTGATAGCAGTGGGACTTGCTCCCAAGGTAGATGAGCAAGCTGAGAGACCGAGATAACCAAAAATAAAATTAAAAGTTGGTCCCGCGGAAATCAACGGTTTACAATACCGACTTCAGTCTTCAGCAAGAACATCGTGATATTAGCGATAGACGATCGTGTTGTTGTCCCACGCCGATCATTGCCTAGGACCAAGGCCGGTTTAGCCAGATCGTTCACATCTTCCAATCGACCAGCGGCTCTTGGGCAACGACTGCATTACCAAAAATTAATGGAGCGATTCATCCAAAATCGTGCATTGGTTAACGGAGAGTAGGATGCCGCTGGGCGCCAGTCAGATTTCTTTTTGAATCTGAGACAGGATCAACTGAATACGCAAGCGGACTTACTCGTTCGGAAACACTGCGGTGAGGTCGCCAAGTTAATCCCTTATCCATGGATTTGGCTCGGGGGAATCAATGAACTACGTTTCAACCAATACGTCACCAACGCGGGGTGGCCTAGCGGGCATTGATATAACGTAATGGATGCGAATCGATTCCTCGGTTTCCCTCGCGGGCAAGAATCATGAAGGTGTTTAATATCTGAGCATCACTGGATCATCTTTTTCTGTCATCCAAGCGACTCTCTTTTCATTTTGTGAGCCGCTTTTTTGTTCGACAGAAAGTGTCTAACACTGCAGCGTGGCTCTCGATAACGAGGACAACCACGCCTTTATGTGTCTTACTTACGCCTGAGACAACCATTCCGCCGCTGCTGAGTGAGTCTGTCTCCAGACCGCCTCAGGCTTTGCAAGTTTAAAATGATTCTCGGTTTTTGGAGACTGTGAAACGACTTTACCTGTCAGGCGTTGATGAGTCGGTGTTTCGTACCGTGTAATGCAATCCGCCGAGACCGATTCCTGATGGTGCGAGATAGACCTCTCGCTGGTCGGGAAGCGGTAAAACCAATGACGGATGAGAAAACGGCGGTTCGCCCCTTTCAATTCTTGGATCCGTTAATTGCTTCATCAGTCGCAAAACAAGTTTGTATTCTCGCTTGCTCACATCTAATTCTCTTACATGCGAATCCACGTTACGCTGATTGAAATCACCTCCCCGCACATAGAAGTCCATCATCTCTTCAAGCGTCGTTGCACTACCGTCATGGAAGTAGGGTGCCGTGAGCGGCAGGTTAAAGAGATGCGTTGACTTGAATTGCCCTTCACCGGCATCGGCATCAAAATTTGGGACAATTGAGTCTAAGTTTTGGTCATCTTCTTGGACTCCAGCATCAACTCGCAGTGGTGCGACGCCGGTTGCAGAGAATGGGCGATTGCCGACGTCTCCGATCACTGCGTGGCTACGACCATCAACGTAATGGCACTTGTCGCATCGCATTTCTTTAAAAGCCTCAATTTGAGCCCGAGTGGGTGGCCGAGCTGGGATGGTAACGAGCGTTTGCTCGTACAACGCTACTGCAGTCCCGAAGAAAATTGCAAAATTTAATTCGCTCAGAGAAACCTCCCGCTCCTCAACATCTCCGCTGGGTGTTTCTACGATCGTTTTCACGCCGCTGGGCTCGTCACTTAGGAAGATTTCCAGCGGACCATCCGCGAACGCAGCGTCAATGAGTTCCGCATAGCCACGCCCATGGAGCAGTCCGAGGGCGCCCAACTCTTCAACGACATCTCCCGTTTGGTAACGCAACGGGATGGCGTGTCGAAGCTTGTATCCAATGTCCGAAAATTGGCGACCGTCTGCAGACATCTCAGCGGGACTCAAGCAAGGCCCCACCGCTTGACTGGCCTGTGAGCTTTCAGCAATCTGAAGGAAAGCGGATCCTCCTCCCCGCGTGGGTATCACAATCGGAGCGCCGGTGATATTCACTCCGTTGAAAACATAATTTGCGCGTCCGTCCCAGAAATTGTGAGTGCTGTCAGAATCCACCGCAGGAGGCGCGTTTCGGTCCGTCACGGCGTACTCGCCGGGTGGTGTAAAGACTTCGATGCCACGGGATACTTCCTCCCCATCGAGATTTTCGAGTTTCAAACCGAGAAACTCGGCGTATCGTACTCCCAGAGAACCTCGGATGGTGTTCGGTGATCCGTTGTATCCTCGGGGGAGTGTGCCAGCCAAAACTCGGTCCGCCTGCGAATCTGCACCTGCCGAATAGTGGCAGGATGCACACGCATAGAGCCCTCCGTTACCACTGCCGACCTGTTGGTCCCAATAGAGCGCCTTGCCCAGCAATCTTGCAAGTTCGAGTTGTTCTTGTGTCGCAACCGTAGCGTTCAGGTTTGCAAGGTTCACAACTTGGATAGCCGACTCCTCGTTGCCCGGATTCTGATCGCTTGGTTGATTCGCACGTCCACTTGAAGGTTTTATTCTCACAGTTGATGCTTTTTGTCGATTTCGCGATCGCTCACGTTTTGATTTGGATCGATCACCTGCGTGCACCAGAAGTGTGGCCGAGAATAAACTCAAGGTCGTAACAAACAAAGTTTTCAAAAGCATGTTGTGCATCGAAATTCCCGCGTCATGTTTCTATTCTTCATACCGCAATTTGATACCTCAGGATACCAACTCGGCAATCGGGACAACCCGTCGCAGGCGCGTAAGTAATCCGATCAAAAAGTGGATCTGGGTAGTCTTGAGTGAATGCGAAGAATGCGCAGCCGAGTTGAGGGGAAGATCCAGCCGTGCTTGAGGTAGGTGAGGGGTATTGGGAAAAATAGGCAAGGCGCGTTGGGCGGATTGGGGACAGTCACACACAAATTGAGGACAGGCACAGAGTGATTTTTTTGATATTTTTTTGGGGAAGTTTTCTTGGGGACAGTCACAAAGTGAATTCCACGCAGTTTGTAAAGTTTTTTGGGGACAGATTTTCTTGGGGTACAAATCGGGGAAATACAAATAGGAATACAAATCAGGTACAAATCAGGGACAGGCATAAAGTGATTGGAAAGTTATTGGGAACATGCACAAAGTGATTTGACTGCATATCAGCCGAAGGAGTTTATGTCTGTACCCTTTTTCCATCCCAGCTCCGACTGGTTCTTGATCACACCGTAAGCAGGGGAATTGGGTACCGGCCGGGTTTGGTCCAGAAATGATTGATCGCAAATCGAAAAGTGCCTGTTGCTGAATCTGCCTGGTCCCTTAATCTGCTCTTTGTCCCTGAATCGGCTCCTCCTGAATCTGCGCTTCGAAAGCTTGGCGTTTTGAATCGATTTTCGTCAGAACTGGACGCAGATTCGGTAGCTGATAGAGGTGCGATTATCCCGGTGGATGTTGCTGCAGAGTTCGTTCGCTTCATTGATGAAGCAGTTTTCAACGGAACTGAAACATCGACCTTCGGTGGTGTTGAAGGGTTTGAGCAGTCGCTTCCGAATTGCAATGACCGGCTTTAGATTGGGCTGGCTGGCAACGGACTCGCCTTTCCACGCGGAATCCCTGGGGTGGGCCAAGCATCAATTTCCTGCTTGCTGTTAAAATGATGCTCTCGAGAGCTTTCTTGCCTTTGGAAGATATTGAGTTTAAGCATGAACAGTTTCGCGAACGGTGATCCACGAGAGCGACAACTTGATGGGCTAGAGATTTTTAAAACGTGGGATATCTATGAACGTATTATCCACGGCAATTGGATGTGTCACCGAGAACTACGGTCGGCGATTCAGGAAACCCTTGATACCGGATTCAGGGCGATCAAGGTGCTTGATGTAGCAAGTGGAGATGGTCGTATGGCATACGCCGGCCTTGAAACTGCCGCCGTGGCGAAATACGTCGCCTTGGATTTATCACAGCCAGCCCTGGAAAGTCTTCAATAACGGCCTTCACCTGGAACGAATCCTACAGCGTGTGATCGCGACGTACTCTGCGGAGACTTTACAAAAACGATTCTGCCCCTATCGGAATCAGCATTCGACGTCGTGCTTTGCAGTTATTCGCTGCACCATTTGGAGAACAAGCAGAAGCGTGTGATGCTAAAAGAAATTGCAAGGGTGATGGTTCCCGGCGGTCAACTGTTTTGGATCGATACGTTTCGAATGAATGACGAAACACGAGAGCAATTTGACGCGTTTAAGCAACTTTATTTTAGATGACTGGACGACGCTAAGTGAATCAGAAAGAAAGGAGGCGATGGACCATATTCTGAGCAATGATTTCCCGGAGACGGAGAAAGCAATGTTGGATCTATTAGCAGACGTCGGACTTATCGACAGATCGCGTGTGTGGAGTGATGACTTGTTTGGAAAATGGAAAGCGACGAAGTCGGGATCAGCATGATGCAAGGATAAAGGGGGGACAGGGACAGGCAGCAACTCATGGACTGAGTCGCGGGCAACTTAATAGGTGCCCGTGCCTACTTCACCTGCTAGCCCCGGTGTCGGGAGCGCTTCAGCGTTCGGTACCGTCAACGCCACATTCCGTTGCGGCCGCCGCGGCAAATCGCATGCTTTTCTCGTAACCCTTGTCTGGTAGCTGCGACGTATCCGATTTTCTGTGCCTTCCGAGTTGAATCAGAAGACTCCAAAAACCGAAGCGTAAGATCTGCCGCTCAGATCGTTTGCGTTTCATAGAAACAAGACGAAACTTCGATCATCGGTCTGCACGAATTGCCTTACTCCTCGTAAACCCACCCACGTTCTGATTCAACCACAGCCTCACACCTTTTAGCAATTCGAAACAATGCGACCGGAATGGGAGTTGGATCGAATCGGTACAGGTCGGGGAACGCTTCGCGAATGGCGTCGGTCGCGCGTTCCGCGTGATAATGCGGAATACGGGCGTAGATATGGTGCGCGACATGAGTGCTGCCAATGTGGTGATGCAATTCGTCCAGCAGCCAGCCGTAAGGCCGATCGACGGTTAAGAAGGCGCCCTCAACCCACGTCCATTCATCGGAATCGAGGTGTGGGATATCCACATCGGTGTGATGCAGCCACGTATACAACACAAGCCAGAAGTTGACGACCAAGTAGGGTCCGACATAAAGAGCGAGCACGGGCCACACAGAGCCGGCCATCCAGCCCCAAGTCACAAGCCCAGCCAAGACGACGCCAACGCCGACCGTCGAAAGGAGAACTTTCCAACGCCATCGGCCGACAAACATATCATTCTGAAAAGGCCAATGCGGCCAGAAGTGATTCGTCATGCCCCTGGACGGCCCGCCCGAAACACCAAGAAGCAAATAAGATGGCCAGCCGAAGATACAGTACCGCAAGATCTTCATGATGGCGAAAGCATCCTCGCCCAATGAGCCAAGTAATCCATTCCACGTCGGCGAGCCGCTATCGGAGCGCGCCGGCACGTGGGTTTCACCGTCGTCCAAATGATTTGTTTTCGCGTGATGGATGGCGTGACTCCGCTGCCAGGAGAAATAGGGGACCAACAGCAACGAGTGCAAGATAAAGCCGACCGCGTCCTGCAAGGCGGAGTTTTTACAAAACGCACGATGCCCACATTCGTGAGCCACGACCCACAAGCCCGTCGCCACCGTCCCTGTTAAAATCGCATAGCCGATCCACAGCGGAATTGCCGAAATCGTGTACGGGATGAACAATGCCGCCAATACGCCGGCCGCGATCGTCAGGATGAGTGAACGCGCGAGATAAAGGAGCGAACGAACGAGACTTCGCTCAAAACAAGATTCCGGAATGACCGAGATGACATCTCGCATCGTTGGCATCTGCTCGCCGTTGGACCGCAAACGCGGCGACACTCCGTTTTCGGAAGGAGAGGGTGAGTCCTTCACCTGCAGATGCGAGGGGAGCGGTGTTGCAAAAGACAAAATTTTTATCCTATCGCGGCGTCGCGGCTTCATTACAAAAAGGGCGTCCAAAAAGATGGTATTTGCAAACTGCCGTCAGAGGAGAACGTGCTGGTATTTGACCGGACAGTATAAAGCGGACAAAGGGACAGGCAAAAGCGGACAGACGCGAACTTCAAAGACTGATTCCTTGTAAATTTGCTCCCCACCAATTCTTGCCTGTCCCAAATTCCCTCGCCAATTCGCCCACGCCCCGATTTGACCGAGCGGCCTATCCAATTGGTGGTATCTTTCATGCTCCTACGGCAAGGGCGTTCTTTTCCTGTCATTGGATTGATGATGTGAACGCCGTTGGCAATCGCTGCTCTGTCGTTTATGCCCTTTAACGCCCGCCGGCACGGGATGCCTGGCAAAGTAAAATCAAGATCATGAGAAAAATTAAGACTACTAAGATCGCTGCCATCGTCGTCGCCGTATTTTTCACGTCGCCATTGCTTGCCGCGCGCAATCCGTTGGAGAAACAGATTCTCCGGTTGCAACCGCAGGCCGACAGAAATGGAGATGGCAAGTTATCCAGGGCGGAGGAGGAGGCTCTGAACAAGATGATTCTGAAACGCTTTCCTGAGGCTGACAAAGATCGCGACGGCATTCTTTCTTTCGAGGAACAGCAGTTTGCCATTCAGCAAGCGGCCGTTCCTGAGGGCAAGGTTTACGTTTACAAGAAGGTGGATGGCGTGAACCGCGAAATCGAAATCTATTTCCCCGAGGGACATGACGCTTCGACAAAGACAGTCCCCGGCATCATCCTGTTTCATGGCGGCGGTTGGGGTGGAGGCAGTCGTGTCGCATTCAGCTATCAGTGCAATTATTTTGCCAGCCGCGGAATGGTGGCCGCGACGGTCACCTATCGCTTGCGAACCAAGGAGGATCAGGCTGCATTGACCAAGGGGCAATCGACCAAGCGTGTTTGTATTCCCGATGTGAAGAGCGCCATACGTTGGTTCAAACAACATGCCAAAGAACTTGGTGTGGATCCCGAGCGTATTGTTGCTGGCGGCGGTTCGGCGGGAGGGCACATTAGCCTTCTGGGTACGACCAACCCCGGCCTCAATGATCCCAATGACCCGCAAGGAATCGACACTAACGTAGCGGCTTACGTCTTGTTCAATCCGGCACTTTCAAAGAGTGATGCCAAGGACCCGGATGTGGATTTTTTGCAGCATCTAAAAGCCGACTTTGGTCCAGCCATTGTCTTTTTCGGCAGTAAAGACAAATGGTTGATGAACGGCTGGACGCCCGCAGCCGCAAAAATGAAGTCGCTTGGCATTACCTCCGTTGAGATGCATATCGCTGAAGGACAAACGCACGCTTTCTTTAACAAGCAGCCGTGGAAAGATCTTACGCTGATTGCCGCAGATCGATTTCTAACAAAACTCGGATACCTCCAAGGTGAGCCCACACTCTCGATGCCTGAAACTGGTGAAAAATTAAGTGTGAAGCCTTACCTGTCGCTCTAAAGTTCATGTCCCTTTCAACAATGAATAGGTGACCTTACTTACTTACTTACTTACTTACTTACTTACGCAATTAATTACTTACTTACCTATCACTTGCTCACCAGCGGCTGCTGCATGTGTCTTCTCAATGTCCACTGCAGCGAAGAAGGAACGGTGAAGAAGGCATAGTGACAGGCAAGTACCTCTCGCACTGGTTTGCAATCAATTGCACCGTAAATTCGCGGCCCTCCTCATTTAGGCCCTGCCCATGATGCCATTGCTTTTGAATTGTAATTGCCCTCAAGCCGAACGTTCGAAGCACCAAATCCTTGCCGATTCACTTCCCCTGTTCTTGCTCCGAAACAGTCGCCGTGTGCAGCCTTCCCAGAAGATGATGCAGCTCGCCTCGAAGGTCCATTCCGAAATTTTGATGAAGAGCCAGAACAATTGAACGCTTTCCCCACTACGGAGTAATCATGAAAATGCGTGAGTACCGCAACACTAGAACTCATCAAGATTGTGGATGATCGGGGCCTCGCCTTCTTCTCCATTCGATCTGTCGTCCAGGTAGTCATCTACCAAGAGGTGAAGAAAACGCAGAAGGAGATGACAAAGACATTCGTCCAACGCGAAACTCTCGAGCTGCACCTCAACGCCAGGGCGCTGCAGCCTATGGCACTCAACATGCCGCACTCGGCATTACCGTGGGAACTCCGTCAGACTGAACGCTGGCGGGTTCGGATGCTGCTTCAAATTATCTTGATAGCGACCGACGATTTGCATGTAGCTTCCGATCACCCAGGCTTCGGTTCCAACTTAGTTCATTCGCTCGCGCGGATCCCGAGCGATATTGAATCTTGCCGGATAACCCATAGCCTCCACCCTGTATCCATGGATTCCAGCGGCCGATGGGTTTCCTGAAGAGGTAATCACTTGCTTTGGATAAATGCGATAATGACGCCAGCGAGCTGCGCTCACCTCTCCATCAATCAATGTCAGAGAATCCTCTGTCGCGGACTTCTTGCTCTCGCCAGTAAAACAGCTCCACTGGTCGTGTCCATCAATCAGTCGATCGTTTGAAAGTGCATCCCCGAGCAAAGCGGCAAAGGTTGGTAGGAAGTCATGAATTGCAACCATCTCGTTGCTCTTTCGAGCGGGTACTTCACCCAGCCAGCGAATGATTCCAGGAATTCGCAATAATCCTTGCAGCACATCGCCAATTTCGCCGCGAAACGGCGTCTGTGAACTACCCATGTAGTCGTCAACTTTTCCATTGTGGTTGACGGGACCATTGTCCAATAACTAAACCATGATCGTTTTTTCTCGAATGCCAGATTCATCGATGGCGGCTAGCACTTCACCGACGCGATGGTCGTGTTCCATCAACATGTCACCATACGCCCCAGCGGCAGACTTGCCCTTAACTTCCTCTGACGCCTCTGAGGGACATCGCACATGCGACCAAACCTACGTACAAAAAGAGGGCTTCTCTTGTTTGACGTGATCAGTGATAAACTGGCTTGCCGACGCTGCAATATCGCCTTCCACTTGGTGCCGATACTCTAGGTCATGGGGTCGAACACGCTCTAAACCGCCAGCCTCGTTTGAATGGAAGATGTACGGTTGCGTTTTCGAAATGGTCTCCTGAGGCAGACCGGCACGCCGCATTGATTCGGGATAGAGCGTTCCATCAGTTGTCTCAAGAATCCCAACTTGTAAGTGTCGAATCCCTGATTAATTGGCAAGCTCTGTTCTTCTTGTCCTAAGTGCCACTTGCCTGTCATACCTGTGTGGTAACCATTCTTGTTAAACAGTTCCGCGAGTGTAAATTCTTCATCCCTAAGCGTAAGTGGGGTACCGGCAACAATAATGCTGTTCAAACCTGACCGTACGCTATAACGTCCAGTCATTAGTCCTGCCCACGATGGTGCACAACCCGGCTCGACGAAGAATTGCGTAAGCACCAGCTCCTCAGATGCCAATTGATCTAAGTTGGGGGTGGGCATGCCTCGAATCTTTCCACCACTGCCGTACGCTCCTTAGTCACCTTGACCCAGGTTATCCGAGAGCATCAAAACTACGTTCGGCCGCGGTCCAGAATCCGCTACTTTTCACTGGAGTGTACTAAACACAGAGAAGACAGCCAGCAATCCACTGATGGTGTTTTGTAGAAGTTTAACCCGTGTGATGGACTCAAGAATTTCATGAAAGATGTAAGTTCGCCTTCCTTGTTTCGGCTGGTTCGCAAAACGAGATTTGGGGCAGCGGCTCCAAATCAACGTTAAAGACCCTTTTCAAAGGGAGCCAATGGCAGAATACCGGCGGTTAGATCGGGCGACCTCGGCCGAGGAGGATAACAAAGGCATTATCACGCATCGACTTGTCTCGCCCCGAACTGACAAGCCGTTTTAGCGTCAGATCGGGACCTACCGCCTGATCATGAACCGCCTGAAAGATCATGATTTTCACTTGGAGGTGAGCGATGTCTAATTAAAAGCCGCTTAAACTTATTCGTTGTTCCGTCTCCTTGCGTTGTCGCTGACGATCGAGTGCGGACCGCTTGTTGGTATCGACTTTCTTAGGAATCCGTGGACCCTTGTCCGCGTAATTTTGGTCACCAGGACAGGAATAGTGCGGATAATTTGGCGGACGAAAATTCTCTTGAAAATCTGGTAGCGTATGTAGTTCTGCGATCGAAAAAAAACGAGGTTTTCCCCATTAATGAAACCAGGAGGGCAGGATCATCGGGTAATGAATTCGAATGAATAGTGAGGGATGGGGAGACCGAAACTTGTTTTGTTATTACAGGACTTCTGCGCCTTTTGCTCGATAGAATTTTGGGGACGTCGCGTTACCTCGTCCGCCACTGTGGTATCTACTATCGACGGGGAGTGAAATTAGCCGTGATTTTGGTTCGTGCATGACGACAGAGCAGTATTTCCTTGCCGTGACGGCAATTCAAAACAGATTGCATGCTTATATTCTGTCCTTGCTGGCTAATCCAGCAGCGGCACAGGATGTATTGCAGGAAACGAATCTGGTTCTGATTCGTAAAGCCGACGACTTTCGAGATGGTGCAAACTTTGATTCCTGGGCTTACAGCACGGCACGATTTCAGATTCTCGCTCACCTCCGAGACCGAAAACGTGATCGTTTGGTGTCGCACGAGACCTTCGCGGAAAAACTTGCGCCGGCCGCAGAGGTGATGGCCGAAGAAACAGAAAGACGGATTCAGCTGCTAGGTGGATGCGTCGAGCAACTCACTGACGAGTACAAAGCGTTGCTACACCGACGTTACGGCAAAGAAGTTTCCATTAAATCCCTGGCGAAAGACTACGGGAAAACCGCTTCAGCGATGAAACAGATGCTTTACCGGATTCGCAATCTTTTGGCAGCTTGTGTCGAGGCACGTCTTCCGAAGGAAACAACCGAATGAGTGTTGATGAACGTTCAGCCGCGGCACTTATCCAGGAAATGCTTGACGGCGTGCTCGATGAGGATGGACGAACCGACTTACTGAAATGCGTCCAATCAGACAAGAAGGTCCGTAAGCTGTATTTGGACCAGATTGCCACCCACTCGGCGCTGCAGGCCTTGCTGGCAGACTGTCTTTCCCACGGAGCAGACGTTGTAAGCGTAATGGGTCCCGCATCACGAGGGTTTTCAAGCCCCAAGCCGAGGTGGCCGGTGATTGCTGGCGTTGTTTCAATCGCCGCGACCATCTTTTTGGTACTCGGTAGCTACCTCGGTTCACCGGACATGATCGTTGACCCGTCAGAGAATCGACCACACCCTGCGATCGTCACGCAAGCCGTCGGCGCGTACGACAGCGAAGGCGTTGCGATTGGTTCTGGCCACCAGGTTGACAGTGGGCCCTTTCGTGTAAATCGCGGCATCATTCGGCTCGACTTTGTCAATGGAGCAAGGCTTGCGGTTGAGGGACCAGCAATGATGGAAATTATTGATGAGATGAGGGTGGTTTTGGTCAGTGGCGTCATTACCGCAGCGATTCCGGAATCTGCGATTGGCTTTGTTGTTGATACAAATAACGCGCACGTCGTCGATCTGGGAACTGCGTTCGGAGTTTCCGTCGGCGACAGTAGGATCACCGAGGTATGCGTGTTTGAGGGCGAGGTCGAAGTCAGTCATTCCGCGTTGCACGGGCAACGTGAAGGGACTCCTCATTTGCTGAGGGAAGGCGAGGCAGTTCGAGCCAATGGGGCAATGAATTCGATCGACTCAATCGTCTATGACACCTCCATTTTTGAAAATGCTTGGCCGGTCAATTCAGGTGTGCTGCAGACCACCGGTTCAATGCGTTTTGTCTCACCCGGACCAGATTTCCATCCGGGAAACTACAAGGATAATGAACACATCGTGGTATTCCCAGAAAGACGCGGTTTTATTCCTAGCGAGACGATTCGCGTGGACATGGTTGATCCCGGTCAATACGCTAAGACGCGGCATGAGGAGAAACCAATTCTGCTAACCAAGCAGCAACTGACGAGCTATCTGGTCCAATTCAATGCTCGCCCGGAGGGAGACAATCCCAATCGAAGACGGAGCGTCCGCGGCCAAATCACGTTTACGAAGCCCATCGTGGGTGTGATCATGGCCAACCGGTTGCTGAGCGAATCAGAGCTTGTTTTTGGACTTCCCGGTGTGGAATACCCGGGTCCTAGAATGATCGAAGCTCGGCCCGCGGGAGATCAACGTCCAGGATTCGATACGGTCGTTCTGGCGGCGGACCGCCGAACACTCATCATTGAATTACAGGAACATCCAAGCGATCTTGATCAGTTTCGCGTATTGGTGGAGGCGGAGTAGAGAACGAT
>JAYZAR010000391.1:0-7481 GCA_036339635.1 Planctomycetota bacterium
GACTGCTCAGTGCCAAGCCATCCGGCTCACGAACAATTTCACAGGCAACAACATCGATCCCGACATCCAAATCACGTGACATTGCCTCGATCACCTTCCACTGCTGGTAATCTTTTTTACCAAAGAACGCGGTGTCGGCTGGAACAGCTTGAAAGAGTTTCATCACGACCGTTGTCACACCTCGAAAGTGCTCGGGGCGGCAGTTTCCCTCGAGAGTTCGCGCGATCTCGGGCGGATCGACATAGGTACTGAAACCAGGTGGATACATCGATTCGACTCGCGGCACAAAGACCGCTGCGACGCCTGCCGCCTCAAGCATCTCGTAATCTTGCTCGAGCGTTCGCGGATAACGGCTTAGGTCTTCCGACGGCGCAAACTGGGTTGGATTCACGAAAATAGTCGCGATCGTAGCGTCACACGCTTGCTGACTCTGATTTACCAGCGATACATGGCCGGCATGCAAGGCACCCATCGTTGGCACGAGTCCGATTCGGCCCCACTTCGCACGCGAGGATCTTATAAATTGCCGAGCTTCATTAGGGGTTGAAAGAATTTCCATCAGCTAATTCAGAGCGCCGAAGTCGCTTCGTCGAGAACACTTTCGCTGACGTAAATCGGCAAGGGCGGCGAGAAAGTTACGGCGACCGCGATTGCATCACTTGGGCGTGAATCGATTTCCACCAGTTCACCATCCGCTTTCCGCAGTTGCAGTTTGGCGAAGTAAGTGCTTTGGTTCAGATCGCTAATTGTCACACTTTCAACGGTCGCACCAAGTGTCTTCGCGACGCTCACAATTAAATCATGCGTCAGCGGGCGTGGTGGCTGATATTCCTCTTTCACGCGACGGTCGATATTGGTGGCTTCAAAAATCCCAATCAGGATCGGGAACTCACGTTCACCATTTTCTTCTTGAAGATAGATCACTTGGTTTTCCGTGAGCTCAGAAATGATGATCCGAGCAAGCTGCATCTTGACAGTCATAATCGACGACACGTTCGGCGGCAGGAGAAAGGAGCGAAACGAATGGCGACAGAAGTCCGTTTGACCAACAAAGCAAATCGCGGAAATAACTCATCGCCTCAGTTGGCAAGCAGGGCCCGGCACAACCTGCCTGATTCACGCCGATTATAGCGTAGAGGATGAATGCAGGGCAGCATCACGCGGCAAAACTTCTTAAAACGTTCGCCCGCGCCCCCAACGGAACAGATGGGCTGATAACCCAATTGCGATCACGACTCGCTGGTTAGTTTTCCAGTCGCAGAATGACGGTCGAAAGAGGCGGCAGATTCAACGAGATGCTATCTGGGCGACCATGATGGCCCTCCCCGATTGAGTTGCGACCAGGGTAATTCCCCACATTGCTGCCGCCGTAAGCTTCGCTATCGCTGTTGAAAATCTCTTTCCAATATCCGCTTTGCGGAACTCCCATGCGATAGTCGTGACGCACCACGGGAGTGAAGTTACAACAAACCAAGATTGGCGAAGCACCGTCAATTCCCTTTCTCAGGTAACCAAGCGTGCTGTCTTTCGCATTCATACAATCAATCCACTCGAAGCCCTCGTCGGTGAAGTCAAGCTGATGCAATGCCGGGTTTTCAACGACGATTTTGTTCAAATCAGAAATAAGTTGCTGCACCCCACGATGGGTATCGAAGTCCAGCAATTCCCAAGCCGGACCGTCATCATGATTCCATTCAGTCCACTGTGCTAATTCTCCACCCATGAATAACAATTTTTTGCCAGGGTGTGTCCACATATAGGAGTAAAGCAAGCGAAGGTTGGCGAATTTCTGCCACATGTCACCGGGCATTTGGCTCAACAGAGAACCTTTGCCATGCACCACTTCATCATGCGAAAGTGGCAGCATGAAATTCTCGGTAAAGGCATAAATCATGCTGAACGTTAAGTCGCTCTGATGATGACTGCGGTAAACCGGTTCTTTATGAATGTATTCGAGTGTGTCATTCATCCAACCCATGTTCCACTTGTACGTGAAACCAAGACCGCCATCGTAAGTGGGACGCGAGACGCCGGGCCATGCCGTCGATTCCTCCGCCGCCGTTACTGCCCCGGGAAATTGTTCGTGGACCGCAACGTTGAATTCGCGCAGGAAATCGATCGCTTCCAAATTCTCACGCCCACCATATTGATTCGGGACCCAGTCATCGCCTTCACGGCTATAATCGAGGTACAGCATGGATGCGACTGCATCGACCCGAAGACCATCGATGTGGTATTTGTCGAGCCAGAACAACGCATTGGCGATCAAGAAATTCTTGACCTCGTTCCGACCGTAATTGAAGATCAGCGTGCCCCAGTCCGGATGTTCACCCTGGCGTCGGTCTTCGTGCTCGTATAGAGCGGACCCATCAAAACGTGCCAACCCGTGCCTATCTTTGGGGAAATGTGCGGGGACCCAATCGATGATCACACCGATGCCATGCTGGTGCAGGTAGTCAACGAAGTACATGAAATCTTCAGGCGATCCGTGCCGACTGGTTGGCGCGAAATAACCGACCGTTTGATAACCCCAGGAGCCGGTGAAGGGATGCTCGCTCACAGGCATCAATTCCACGTGAGTGAAGTTCATACGATGACAATAATCGGTGAGCCGCTTCGCAAGATCTTGATAGTCAAGCCAGCCATGCGTTCGCCCAGGTGCCTTTTGCCAACTGCCAAGGTGAACCTCATAAACGTTCATCGGCGCGTGCATGGGATTCCAGTCGCGTCGACGTGCCATCCAATCTCCATCATTCCACTGATGAGTGTTCAAATCGGCGATGACGGAGGCAGTGAGTGGTGGAAGCTCTGCTGCGAAACCGAGCGGATCGCATTTGTCGACCCACTCACCATTCTGACTCAGAATGCGAAATTTATATTTCTCGCCCGCTTTTGCACCTGGAACAAAAAGCTCCCAGATCCCAAGGTGCTCCAATTGGCGTGCCGCATGACCACGACCATCCCAACCATTGAAATCGCCGACAACTTGCACGCTTCTCGCGTTAGGAGCCCAGACAGCAAAATTGACTCCCTTGATGTGATCGACAGTTCGGATCTGTGCCCCCAGCCGATCGTAAAGCTGGTGGTGTCGGCCTTCTCCAACAAGGTAACGATCAAGATCTGTCAGCAAGGAGGGAACGGCATAGGGATCTTGCATTTCTACGACTTCGCCGGATTTCTTCGTCATCTGAATGCGATACTTAGGTTGCGCGTTTTGTCCAACGCTTGCATCTTCGCCGCCACAGGCACGCTCGTCGACCGCCCCGTCACAGATCGCCTCGAAAAAACCGCTCGGGTGCAGCCGACGCATGGGCCGTTTTACTCCCGATGGAACATCGATGATCCAGGCGGCCTGCGCCTCTGGCAAGAAGCTACGAACCGCAGTGGCTGACTGACCACGGTAGCGAATCGGATGAGGGCCGAGCACGCTCGAGGGATTATCGAGGGTGCCTTCCAGAAGTTGGCTGATGGTCGACAGAGTAACTTCAGTTTGCATGGAGTGTCTGCTGTTGTGCTGTTGAGGGATCATTGCGGGGAGAACGCGGCCGCTATGTAGTCTGTAAAACGAGATCTGATGTTGCGGCGGCCTGCCATGGCTCTGTTGACTTGCGATTTCTGATCACGATTCTTGGTGTCGAATTGGTTGCTCTAGAGGACCTGGAACGATGCTCGACAGGGGCCTGCGGTGCCGATCCAGCCACCTCGTTCATCAACCAGCGGCGAAGCGGGTCGGTGGGTCGTGACGGACTTGGGTGAGGTGAGTCGATGCGAAGATTTTTGTCTTGGACTGAACGGGTATTTTGACCCGAGCTGATATTCCGGGAACTAACCAAGCAGGCTTGAACAAAATGAATTGCAATCGCACGATCAATCCGTCGCCACAAGTCCGCATGTTGGACATCGATCCGACGCCCGAAGTGCTCCCACATGAATCCGTTTGAACGCCAGCGGGGCAAGGAGTCCGATAGCGAACGAATTAAATAGCGGTTGCTGCTAATCAAAGTAACAGAAGCTGGGCCATCAATTGACTCCAGCCCCCGAACGGCGGCTAGCAGGGTCAACCGATTCAAGTCGCCCAAATCGTGATCATTGGCCGAAAAAACCGGAGTGCCGTCGGCAGATTCCAAGTCGAATTGCCAGTATCCCTCGGTCATCTCAATCGCTCGCGCCTGGCATACCAATAGGTAGTCCGAACGCGTCGGGTTGGTCTGTGAATCCGTGACAGCCGTTGGCTTCAATGTGTCGGTAAAAAACACGGCAGGCAGTGTCCGATCAACGGGGCGGTCGTCAGCACATTCCATTTGCCGACAAGACATTTTTTAGGAGGCGATCCATCAACGGTTTGCTGCAAAGCGCTTGGCCAGCATTCCGGCGGCGATCCGCATGAAATACCAGTTCGGCAAACTCACCCAGTTTGCTAAACCTTCTCCCCCGAAAAAATATCGCCTAACCGTTAATGTCCCAACGATGACCGTTACAGTCCTTTTATCCCTCGAATTGCGCTCGCGATTGACTCAGCAGTCTCCACGGTGATCTCAAAAGGGAAGCATTCGATCAAGTATGTCGAGCCTATTCAGAAAAAGCGGTGGCCTGAAATTCACCCAACTCGGCTAGTCAAAAGGATGTGGAGCCGATGAGCCCCGCACTTTCGCGTGCACCTCGCTTACCACTGCTGGGGGATCGACATCGCACGTCAGCGAGGAAACCGGCGGTCAATACACTCTCGGTGCCCGTCGAACTGAAGCTGCCGGTCGAACTGAAGCTGCCGTTTCATCAGGTGCTGCACCACGGTCGCTCACCATCTAAAGCGCGAGGCATCAGTCGATCGAGCACGAAAATAATCGAGTCCGAACCGTGGACTATCGCAAATTAAGGACGCGGCGTATTCGAGCAGCCACGGTTGGGTCCCGCTCCTCGGTCACGCGAAGGCGAAGTTCGTTGTTGACCGCTGCGTCGTTCATCGTCGCAAGCACCGAAATGGCCTGCAGCTTGACATCTCGACTCTTGTCATCGAGAAGCATGAGCAACCATGGACGAGGGTCAACCTGGGAAGCATGGGCAATCCCGTCAACCAGGGCAATTCGAGTCGGCAAATCGGCCGACACGATTTGCGTTGCAATCATGATTTCATTTTCGTTGTAACCACGTGAGGTTAGCTCAACACGTGCTTTACCGCGTAGTTCACGGTTTTCACTGCCAAGCCAATGCATCACGCTGCGATCATCGAAAGTTCCCATCGGGGATTCGATCAAGTGTGCCGCCGCCGCAAGATCACCTGTGGGGGTGAGTTCGGCAGCAGATTGCGGCGCGCTGACATCATGCAAAACGACTGTGTGGTCCGGATCAACGGGCTTCAATCTCGACAGCGATGAGCGATAGACCGAAGCCTCTTCCGCGAATTCCATTTCCCGTCCTTGCGGCGGGACCTCGACAGACAGATTGACTTGGTCACCATTTTCACGTGCCTCAACTTTCGCTTCTGGTGGCGGCCAGTCGGTCCAAAGGCCAGCTTGCACTTCCTTGACTGGAAGCGGTTCACTTCGCACGTACAAACGTTGGGGCTCAGATGAATCAAGTGGTTCATCAGTCAAAATACTGGGCCCAGCACGATCGGAAATGGCCAGCATGTCGATCGCGTGATTCGCGTCGTCGTAAAGCAGTTTCGATAACTTGTCTTGACGATTGATGGAGTACTGGATTGTTTCCTGCAGCAACGAATTGGCCCATCCGGTGCGGTCATCCGGTAGATAGACGGCGATCGCTTGGATCGAGCGCACGAGGGTCGCATGGCTTCGCTGCAATTTCCGTTGTGGCAAAATCGTCCATGCATTTTGGTTTTTCGCCAACAAGTCAAACGCAGTTCTGGCAACTTCAGGGTCCTTCTCTGCGAGGGCCGAAACCAGCGGATCGATTGCCACGTCACCGAGGCTGGCAAGCTGAACCAAACGCTGGCGTTTCTCCTCGCTGGGCAAAGATTCAAATCCGTTTGTGTAGCGTTGCACCAACCAGCGCGGCGTCAATCGCGTGAACGCTAAGGTGACTGTCAAACCAACCGCTATCAACGCCAGTAGTTTTAGTGCAGATTTAAAACGAATTGCCTTGCCACGACCTTTTTTTGAAAGGTCGATGGAGAAAGGGTTATCAGACTGGTCGCCAAATTCCATTTTGGTCCATTCCTGGGCAGCGGAGATCCCGGATTGTCGCGATCATTGCCTCACCAAAGCAAGGGCACTTTGGTTCAGCGGACAGATCTCCCCTAACACGAATGGACGTCCCGCTCATCGGTTTTTCGCAAGCTGAAACAAGGCGTCGGCTCCAGATTGCGACGCGGGAGCAGAACGCCGTGTCGACTCACAATATTGATCGCGAATTCAATACGTTCAGCGAATAAATCCGATAATCTCTAACGTCCGGTATTGGAATTGCCGGTCGAATTTCGCACAGTGGCTTGATAAGCCGCTGCCTGATCTTGCCATTGCTGCCGCATCCGCGTCGGAACGTCAATTCCTTCAAGCAAATCGCCAAGGACTGCTCCGAGCGTGATGAGTGGCTCGCTACCTGCAAAGGTCCAGCCGGGTTGCACCCAGGTCACGACCCCCGATTCGTTCAAAATTGCTAAACCTCCCGATTCGACGGTGAGTGACTGGCTGACTACACGGTCGCTGTCTAACAGCAGGTCGATCGAATTGTTGCGTGGAATCCGCTCGAAACTGCCAGGAGCGACTAGCAAACCAATTCTTACACGCTGACGCAGATGGGCCGGCATGCGTGCTTGCCATTGGTCGATTGTACGTGCCACGAATTGCGATTGCGGGTCGCCGTTGAATGCAATCAAAATCGTCAATTCGCGGTCGCTTCCCTGGTGACTCAATGCCCAGTCGTTTGATTGGGTTTGCAATTTAAATGCAGGGACAATGGAACCAACAATTGCAGGGGGAGCCGGTGGTGGCAGCGGAACAAATTGTGTCACGTATTTTGGTTCTGTCGGCAAGGGACTGAACTCTGGCAATTGTTGATCAGCTCGAAAGCTGGCGTCCGAGAATTCCATACTCAGCGACATCACCTGGGATGCTTCGCCTGGGCGAAGCGGTGCCTGAAAAGATGGCAATTGAATCCGACGGATAATACTGCTTCGCTGGTCGATCCAGAAAACATATTCATCGTCGACCGTTACGAGGTGGCAACTGGTCCCATCAAGTGTTTTGGGGGAGCCAAAGCGAAATTGGTGGCTGCCATCAAAAAGTGGCTGCAACGGTTCGCCTGAGAACAACCATTCGAGCTGGGGGGGCGGCCCAGCCAACCCCGCCGCCAAACGTTCGGCAAGAATCGGGTCGGCCAGTAATTGCTGGAGGGTTGGTCGGCCCGGTTCGATGGGCCGACGGACAACCTGCGAATCGAAATTATGGGTAGCCGGATCCAGGATCCAGCAATTCAGTGCTTGATCGTCTCGCCAGATCCGAACATCGTAGGCGGCAATGTAG
>JAYZAR010000392.1:0-7199 GCA_036339635.1 Planctomycetota bacterium
ATTGCCCGCGGTGAAAACATTCTTGGATACAAGATTGGGTGCATTAGCAAGACCATGCAACAACAAATTGGAATCGACCATCCCGTTTTCGGGCACGTCTGGAATTCCGAATCGCATTCGTCTGGGGTGACACTTAACGCAGACAACTACCAGAACCTGGCGATTGAGGGAGAGCTTGCGATTCGTCTCACGGACGATGTGCCATCACCCGATTGGTTACGACAAAATCCTAATGCCATTGGAAAGGGCTTCGTTGTTATCGAGCTTCACAATTACGTCTTCCGTGGCAGCCAAGAGGTCCGTGCCTCCGAACTGATCGCCAATAATGCGATTCACGCAGGAGTCGTCATGCCGATTGAGGAAACACGATTGCACCACGCTGGATTACTGAATTCAGCCACACTTCGTGTTTCTAAAAACAACCAAGTACTCGGAAAATCAACGCTGCACAACGCGGCCAAAACAACGCTCGACGGCCTTATCCAATTGGCAGAACACCTAGAGAAATTCGACCGCTGCTTATTGCGAGACCAATTGATTCTGACCGGATCTCCACTGCCCCTCTGGCCTCTAAATAAGGGTGATTTCGTTGAAGTGGCCTCCAATCAGCTCGGAATTCAATCAGTCATGAAAGTCGCATCCCCCACCACCAAATGATGCCCGTTAAACGCTGCGGCGTTTCCTCGGTCCACCCTCCGACTGCCGTACCCACGAACAAGCGATATTGAGATGAAGCGTGTATTCAAGGTGATACACCAACGCCACCAAAGCCAACGCCTTCACAAGTCTAACGCCCCAATTTAGAAGAGCCCAATCCCAATAATGCTTTCGTCACCCCTCGATATTAGATCCGAAATGGTAAATTCCAGCATCATCGCACCGATTCCTCATAACATAAGCTCGCATCGTGTGCAGCGTGTTTCAATGCTTAATCAGCGACGGCGGAGTGAATGCGGCCTCACATCACCTACCTCTCACGTTCCAGGAATACGTTCGATCCGTGAACTGGCGATATGCGGGTAGTTTGTAATGCTTGGTTCGTGTTTACGTTTGGTGTACGCTTGCCTGACACGCTTTCGATTGTTCGCTAGTAGAAACTTTGATCGATCAGCAGGGTTGGCGACCAACACACCCGAATCGAATACTTGCGCAAGCAAGTATTCGCTGATTAATAGCCATTAGGAGGATCGCATGCTCCATTGCAATTATATGCTCCGGTACAGCTTATGTTGGTCACCGAACCACTGGCATGTGAATCGATTCCTTACTCTTCTGCTGATAGTCGTCGGTACTCTGTTTGTTTTAAAACACGCTCACGCCAAGGAGCCACTGACGGCGAGAGTGGCCGTAATCACCCCGGGCCCCAACGTGCAATATGAGCTACAAGCAAGACTCATTGATGCGGTGCCCGGCGACATCATCGAATTGGCAGCAGGGCGTTATCACTTCCAGCGTCAGTTGGACATCACAGCGAGCCATCTCACGATCCGCGGCGCTGGCAGCGACAAAACGATCTTGTCATTCCAAGGGCAACGAGTCGGCAACGCCGGAATTGAAGCAACCGGTGATCAATTGTGTCTGGAGGGGTTCGCGGTGGAGGACACAAGCGGGAACGCGATTAAGGTCCTCGGAGCGAATGGCGTCATTTTCCGTGATGTTCGCACGGAATGGACAGGGCCAACCCTTCCAACCAATGGAGCTTACGGACTTTACCCGGTTCAGTGCAAAAATGTCCTGATCGAAAACTGCATCGCAATCGGGGCTTCGGACGCCGGGATTTACGTGGGGCAAAGCCAAAACGTGATCGTCCGGTCGAATCGAGCAGAACGCAACGTCGCCGGTATTGAAATCGAGAATACCATCGGCGCTGATGTGTACGAAAACTTTGCAAACGATAATACGGCCGGGATCCTCGTCTTTGATTTACCTGGTCTGCAAGTCAAGGCGGGAAGACGAGTCCGCGTTCACCATAATCAGGTTACCAACAATAATCATTTGAACTTTGCCGCCAAAGGCAATATCGTTGCTGCAGTCCCACCTGGCACCGGCATCATGGTCATGGCAACCGACGAGGTAATGGTTGATCACAATGCCGTCAAACAGCACCAGACGACGGGGGTAGCCGTGCTCGCCTATCAGGCAGCCAATCAACGCCAGAAAAAACGAGTCACATCCGACTTTGATCCGTATCCTGAACGCATTTCAATTCACCACAACCAGATCACAAGAAGCGGGTACGAGCCAGCCGGCGAAATGGGACTAATGCTGTCACCCTTTGTCAAAGGGGTCTTCCCCGACGTGTTTTGGGACGGTGTCGGCGACCCAGCCAGAATGAAAAACGGCACGTTCATCGCTGATCAAATCCCATCCATTCAAAACAATGGTCAAATTCGCTTTACGAATTTTGATCTGGCCCACTTAAACCCGCGCGACCTCCTTGCTGGGCGGCACAAGATTGCAACCGAGTTGACGCCCCATCAGATTGAGCGGGGAAACTTTTCGAAAATTACCCTCGAGCCAACAGTTGAGCCGCGAATCGATTCGTCGGATGCGGTTCGTGTCTACCGAAATGCCAAACAATTCTTGTCTGAGTACGAATTGTTCACCGGTCGCATGGCCGACCATATTCCGGCCAAGAATGTGCATCGGTACGAGCTTAACACTCCGTTGTTTAGCGATTACACAAATAAATACCGATTCTTCCGCATACCTCCGGGTCAACAAATCAAGTATGCCGAACGAGGAACGATTCAATTTCCTGTTGGATCTGTCATTTCAAAAACATTCGCCTATCCAGTTGACATGACAGATCCATCCAAGGGGGAAAGGCTGCTGGAAACACGTATCGAATTCTTGAAGCCAGAGGGCTGGTTCGGTTTTTCCTACCTCTGGAACCAAGAACAAACAGAAGCAACCCTCGCCTTAGGGGGAAGCGAGTTCGATGTCACGTGGATTCATTCCGACGGAAACGCGAGAAATCTCCGATACCAAGTCCCGAATGCGAACCAGTGCTTCAATTGCCATCAGCAGGGCGACGCATTTGTACCGATCGGCCCCATCGCCGCCAACCTGAATGGAGTATGGGATCACGGTCAAGGGGAGCGTAACCAATGGCAAGAATTCGTAAATCAAGAATTGATCGCCGAGGCTCCGGACGCTTCAGAGTTGGATACGTGGCCAACCTTCGATCACAGTAAAACCACCTCTGGCATCGCCCCAGTGAATATCCCAGAGCAGGCGAACGTTACAGAGCAGGCCAGAGCTTGGCTGCACGTCAATTGCGCGCATTGCCATAACCCGATCGGGACCGCTCGAACCTCTGGCCTGGACCTCCGTTTGACCCAAATGGATCCAAAGAAATTTGGTGTGAATAAAATTCCTGTCGCTGCCGGTCATGGCTCGGGCGGTCGATCTTTCGATATCGTTCCTGGAAAACCTGATGAGTCGATTTTGATGTACCGTATCGAGTCGGAAGACTCAAGTGTGGCTATGCCGAACGTGGGGCGTCAACTTGTTCCGGTCGAAGCGGCTGCCGTCATCAGAAAATGGATCGAGCAGCTAGACTGACGAATTCCGTGAAGAGTGCGACATCAATTCACTATACATCAAGTTCACTAGCGATCGAGTTCACTGGGCCGAGCGATCTCAAGCCTAGCGTTCCCCTTGAAACCCCACCAGCGATTGTTGCGATCCCGCCTACCACAGTATCAATTGCGACGATAGAACGACCTGAACGTCGATATGGCAGATTTCGGACAGGAGATACCGAATGTTCTCAAACGCAAGAATCGCATTGCTCCATTACCTGTTTTTCGTTTGCATTTGCGTTTTTGCACCCAACCAAACAAACGCGGAAAAACCGGATCCTGCAGTCCCTCAGACATCGGCGCTGATACAGCTGGAAGAACAGGCGATCTGCGACAGGCTTGCGGATCAAGTCATGGTGCATCGCGACGAATGGGGAGTCGCCCACCTCTTTGGCGAAACCGATGAAAGCACACTTTTTGGCGCCGGTTACGCCCAAGCCGAAGATTATTTCTGGCAACTCGAAGACACGACGATTCAAGCGCTCGGTCGATACTCTGAGATCCGCGGGAAGGAAGGCCTTAAGACAGATTTACTGGTTCGCAGTTTTGAAATTGCTCGTCGATCACGCGACGATTTTTCCAAATTACCACCAGAACACCAAAAGCTTCTGCAGGCGTTTGCATTGGGCGTGAATCATTTCTTGGCCGCTCAAGACAAGGTCAAGCCAAGATTGCTCAATCGGCTTGAAGCTTGGCATGTGCTTGCAATTGATCGCTACCTCATGTTGACAATGACCTTTGGGGGTAGTGGCGCCAGAAAGCCAAATCCACAGGATGCCGGACTCAGTCTGCAAAACCAAGCCATTCCAAAATACAGCTGGGATTGGGTTGATCCGCCCAGTCAACTCGAATCCGCCACCGCAGCAGCGATCGGCTCGAATTCATGGGCCATCTCGCCGCAGCGAACGCGTTCTGGCGAGGCCATGCTTTTTATCAATCCGCATCAACCTTGGTACGGAATTGGGCAGTTCTATGAGATGCACCTTCATAGCAAAGAAACCATTCGTTTTTCCGGCGCTTGCTTTTTTGGTAATCCGATCCCAGTGCTCGGCCACAATGAATTTCTAGGCTGGGCCTACACCGTCAATCAACCCGACGTAGCCGATTCATGGAAAATCGAATTCAGCCATCCGTCTGATTCACTCAAATACCGATTTGGTGCCGGGTATCGCCAGGCGGAAGAATGGAGCGAACCCATTGCCGTCTTGGAAAACGGCATCCTCAAGCAGCAGACAGTCACCTTTCGAAAAACCGAAGTCGGCCCCGTGATGTCAGCCAACGGCCAGCAAGCCGTCGTCGCAAGAATAGCTCGCTTGTTCGATGTGGGTCGCTTGGATCAAGCAATCGAAATGGTGCGAGCTAAGAACTTCGAAGAATGGCGGGCGGCTTTTTCACGATGTGCGATCCCAATGTTCAACGTGACTTACGCGGACCGCGACGGCAACATCTTCTATGCCTACAACGGTGCCGTCCCAATCCGGGAAGAACGATTTAACTGGACCCGCACCGTTGACGGCAGCGATCCTGCAACGCAATGGAAAGGAATTCACAACTTTGATGATCTACCCCAAGTTTTGAATCCCAAGTCCGGGTATGTCCAGAACTGCAACGGCTCTCCCTTCGTTACAACCGATTCTGACAACCCTAGCCCGGACCAAGTCCCAAACTATATGGTGCGTGACCACGACATCGATCGACGTCGCAGCAAGTTGGCGCGAGAATTACTTTCGAACGCCAAGGGTGTTGGTTTTGAATGGTATCAAGACCTCTGTTTTGATACCACGCTTTATTGGCCCAAGGCTGAAAAAGAGAATTGGCAACGCAGCTTTGCGCAACTAAAAACATCGGATCCCGAAATTGCAACGCGATTGCAGCCATATATCGATGCGTTAGTGAATTGGGATGGCAAAGCCGACAAGGAATCGAGTGAAGCATTGCTGTGCATCAGTTGGTACGAAGAACTATTTGGGACGTCGCAGTCGGAAAATATGAAGCGTGAGTATGCCGGCAATCCCAAAAAACAATTGATGGCATTAGGAAACGTTGCGCGAAGATTGACGGAAATCCACGGTGACTGGAAAAAGCCTTGGGGTGAAGTTCATCGTTTGCAGCGAACCGCTTACAGCGCCGACACGATGGAAGCCGGAGTCTCGCTGCTGCCGTTTGCCAAAAGCCAAGCCTGCGCCGGCGCTCCAGGACCTCTCGGTGTGGTTTTTACAATCTACTCAACGCCAAGCGTCCCCTACCTTCGCCCCCAGCGGTTCGCAGTTGTTGGTGCTTCCTACATGTCGGCAGTAGCTTTTGGCAAAAAAGTTCGCGCTGTTTCATTGGTCCCATTCGGCGCGAGCGGTAGTCCCCGTTCGCCTCATTTTCGCGACCAAGCGAATCTTTTAGCCAATCAGAAATTCAAACAGGCTTGGTTCTACGAACAAGACGTCCTGAAAGCCGCTCGACGTTCCTACCACCCCGGAAAAAAGCCAATCAAAATGCCACTCGTTGAATGATGATTCCATTGGGCAATACTGACGTGACCACCTCGCCTTGTGTGCGTGGGGCCACAGCCAAACATGGATCTATTTGTTGCCCGATCAAATCAATGATGTAGTGCTCATTTCACTCTTTCACCAATCCGTTGGATCAGTCTCTGCTGTAACCGTGTACCTGCGCTGAAAACGCGTTTCTTTGGCGAAGCGTTTCTGCTTTCCTCGACTGCCATCCCAAATTCGGTTTGGCGTGCCAAACCCGCACCCGCCGGATTTCATGCCTTGCGGTTCCGAAGGTAATGGAAACTAGATTCTTTGGCAGACGCAACTGATTCGCCTTGGCGTACGCGACATGATCGCCCATCCGAAACAACGCTTCGTCACCCACCACTTCGAGAATTGCGGTATACCAAATGTTTGGTTCGATCGAAATCGGTTGATGATCTAACAGCAGATCTTGAAGAATTTCATTTTTAGGGGACTTACGAATGTGCTGAAGCAGAAACCCCGATTCAATGAAATCATTGTTGGGATTGGCCCAGGCAGACACGATGTGACCAGTCACCTTAGGTCGATCATCTGCCGCAATCCGAAAACATTGATTGTGCCATGTTTCAATCATTGGTCCATATCGAAAGGTCACCTCCACAATCAAATCGTTTGCCTGAAATCCTCGATAGGACACAACAGGCGTGTGCCCCAGTCCTTTGGTCCATGTCGAACGCCAATCATTGGTGTTTGCAACTCGCTGCCAAGTGCCGGCCCCCGCCCGCAATTTCACCGCGTTGTCAAACATCGTGATCAATTTCCCACCACGCGCACGTCGACCGTCATCTTCAAAAATCAACACCCCGCGTTCGGCAAGCAGGGTCGGCACGTGATCGCTTAGCGAATCCTGCGATTCATCTGTTTCAATTATTCCGCTCAATCGGATCCTTAACTCTCTTTGGCGCGACAACCAATCTGCTTCTGTCATTTCGGCTGTCACAGTCGGTTGATACTCCTGAGGCGTAAAGGCAGCATGCCCCGGGCCATTCTTTGGACGGCGTGTGATCCCTAATAACGCTGGCAAAATGGTTCGCGACAACGCGGGTGGAGGATTCGATTCCGCAGATTCTTCTCCTGTTTT
>JAYZAR010000393.1:0-9504 GCA_036339635.1 Planctomycetota bacterium
CATCATTTTAAGCTCACCAGCACATTCGACACTCGCTCAGCCAGACCGGGGAGTGAAAGCCAAACCGGGGTAATGAAAGCCAGAAACGAAGTGGATGCCAAGATTGTCGCATCACGAAGAAGCTAACTCGACTGCGTTTCGGGGCGATCCCGCAGAGGAATTCACTGAAACAAGCCGAGAGACGGCGTGGGTTGGAGTGTTCCCGTCTGCCAGCCACCGCCCGGCCAGCGAAGGAAGGTTCTGATGGCCGATGACGGTGAGTTCAGTCGCCGACTACTCCAACCCCAATTGGCCGGCTGAGGGTTGGATGTCATCGCAGCTAAGGACGGGAAACAAGCGTAGGATTCAAGCCTAGAACATACTCCTTCTCTGGTGTTAACCGATTAGGTGATGTTCGGGATCGACGGTTTAGAGTTGGTTTGCCGCATCGGCGCAAATTCGTCTGGACATGACGCCTATGTCGGAGCAGGCTCGGATGCGCAACTTTAGTTTCTTTGACCTCGGTTCTCAGGCGTGATGTAGCGAGAGGCGTTCGGTTGTGGGTTACAGATGCCACGGCGAGCCGAATTGTTTTGATTGCCGATCAAAGATTGCCGAATTTCGTGCCGGATCTGCTTTCCCGGTTGACCCAGCATCTGGAGGTATGGTTGACACGCCCGCACATTTCATTCTTCCGTGGAAGGGTGGAGGAGCGAGTTGAATGCGTCAGTGAGTTGCGATGCCTCGTGGGGCAGCTGACTTCCACCGAGTTGGCGTGTTTAGAAAAATAGCAGTCCGCACCGAAGCAAAACTGACGGGTCCAATGAATTGGGAAGTGATTGCGAAACCAATCGCTTCTGCGTGAGCGGCCCAGTCTGCGTTAGCCATTGCATCCAACCTTAAACACGCATTTGGCTGCGTATAAGATGCCGAACCATGAGTTCGACGTGCGGCATGCATTTGCTTCCGATTGTTGATTAGAATTTGCATATTCAAATTTTCATTTCAGGTATGCTCATGATCCGGCTCTCGTTCCTTTTTGTCTTACTTTCAACTATTTCAGTCTCAAGTTTCGCTCAGGTCGCGGTCAGGCGGGATCCGATTCGGTTGACGCACGGCCCGATGCTAGGGATGTCGACAGATCAGAGTGTTCGTGTTTGGGCGCGAACGTCGGAGCCGGGAGCGTTTCGCGTTCGTTACGGTTTATCACCCGATGCAATGAGTGAAACCAGTGAGCCGGCAGCCACTACGATTGATCGTGACAACACCGGGGTCATGACCCTGACTGGCTTAGCACCAGATACCCGCTACCACTATCAAGTCGTCGTCAATCAGCGACCGCATGGTTTGCCGGGTAGCTTTCGAACGTTGCCCAGTGTCCAGCAATCACGTAATTCCGAGCACAATCCCGAAGGCTTATTCAATTTTCGCTTTCAGATTGGCTCCTGCGCAAATCAAAACCCGTTGCACGGTGGTGGCCATCGTGCAACGACTTACGAAAACCTCAATAGTGATTGGGCAGAGAAAGTCCATTTTCACATTATGAATGGTGATTGGCTGTATGAAGAATTGCGTACGTACTCACCGGAGGCTTGGCGATTGGTTCAAGGGCTACAGCATTTCCCCATGGTGGTCGAGGTGATGCCAACAATCGTCGGTGTGTGGGAGAATTACAAGTTGTATCTCAGCCGCGGTGGTGAGCTTGCTAAGTGGCACCGTAATGTCCCTAGTTTTTTTACATTCGATGATCATGAACTCGTCAATGACATTTGGGGATCAGCTGAGATTGGAAAACGTCATCGGCGGACTGTGTTTCGGGACATTGGGACGTATGCTTGGCACAATTATCTTGGATGGGCCAATCCAATGGAGTTTGATCATCCGATTCATTTTGGCAAAGCATCGATGAAAGCGGGCAGCGATTTGCTGATTGACCCGAACGCAGATTTCACCAAACTTCCCTTGAAGGAAATGCTAAACCTGCATGTCCACTGGGGAACCCCGGAGGCGGGTGTCAATGACATGGCATTCGATAACGATGCTGGAAACAAGAATTCCTATGTCTACGACATCGTCGAGGTGATCGATGCTCACACCTTGCGATTACACATGCCCGCCAAAGTGGACGACAATCAATTGAGCTATTCGATTGGACGTCGTAGTTATGGGAGCTTCCGTGTCTCCAATTGTGAGTTCTTTTTGGTCGATACTCGCGGCGACCGAGATATGCATGATGTTCGTCAACGTGATAAGCCGGGGGTATCAATGATTGGAAAGCCACAGCGTGAGTGGTTACTTCGATCGATGAAGCGAAGCGATGCCGATTTCTTTTTTGTCATCTCGACTGTACCGTTTATGATCCCACACAGTGGTGCCGGTGGTTTTGAGGCTGATGCGGCAAATAAGGAAGAAGCATGGACGGGGTTCTTTGATGAACGGGAAACCTTGATCGAGGAGTGGGATAAGCTGGGTAAGAAAGTGTTTGTGATGACGGGAGATCTTCACAACAGTTTTGCGATCAAAGTGACGGACAATGTATGGGAGTTCTGCTGTGGCCCGCATAACAGTGTCAATCACGTGCCTAAGAATGACGAAAGCGATCGGCCTGCCACTGGCAAGTGGACCTTCGGGCCGCGGGAATGCGACATTCGCTGGAGCAGTTATATTCTTCCAGACCTGCCGCGTTTGGAGCGGCTTTATCCACATTTCTGTGTGGTTCAGGTCAACAATGTGTTTAACATGCCCCAGAAGTTAGGAGATAAACGTTTGGTGGCTTACCCTCATCCCCAGGTCATCTTTCAGTACTACGATGGCCGTACTGGTGAATTGGCATATGCTGAATCGATCACCGTCGATCATTAGCACCTGAGCAATCTCGGTTTGAGAACGCTGCTCAGAATCTGAATCGATTTGCAGAACCGTGTCAGAATTCGGGGTTGATTGGGCGAAACGTTTTCGACACGTTTGCTTTATTTGGTGGGCGGGTGCATCCTGTTGTCGACCAGTTTCGCTGTTGCATAGATAGCGATCGCGGCCCACAAACCAGTTGAATCGGCGATGAAATCGCTCAGATCTGGGTAGCGTCCTGGGATAAAGGTCTGTGTCAGTTCGTCAAACGCTGCATAGGCCATGGCGGAGATGCCAATGATCAGAAATCGGGGTAAATATCGCGGAGAGGTTGTGACATAGCAGAGCATCGCACCCAGTAAAAAGTACGCCGTAAAATGTTGAATTTTGTCGTTCCCCGGCGGGCCAAGTTGCGATCCTCCTGGCAAGTGGGTTCCGGTGAAAATCATCAACCAATAAGCCACCAGCACAACGACTCCCAGGCGAACGCCGAAGATGGTAATTTTCGTAACAGGTCGCATCGAGTGGCCTCTGATCGAGTAGGCTGGGAGAAGCATGGGCACGGTTATCTCTTGACACACATCTCTTGACGCTCGTCTGTCATAGTGGGGTGGATCCGGATGTCTGTGCTTAACACGCCTTAAGGTTCATTTGAATCCAAATCGTCTGTTTTAATTAGTCTCCCACCAGTATCCTTTCCATTTGTAGGTATCCATCGTGAATCGTATCCCGCTGGGCCAGTATTTCTCGGTCGTTGTCTGCTCGCTTTTCATTAGCCTGTTCTTGATGCCAGCCAATGTATCGGCACAAAAACCCCAATCTGACAAGCCAGCATCCGAGCTGGCCACCTCTGAGCCGCAAGAGATTAAGACCTTCGATGCGAGAGAAGCGGGGCCTACCGCAGATGCCTCTGAGAAAGACGACACGGTCAAGGATAAAGCGGGGGATAGCAAAGGCGGCTGGCAGCCTTTGGCCGGAAAATGGAAAGCGTGTCAGTTCGGTGGTGACGGTCCGGTTGAGATCAAGGATGGTCTCGTCAAAATGGGTTTTGGCGATCCGTTGACAGGGATTCAATGGAAAGGTGATGTCGTTCGCGAAAACTACGAGGTCGAACTAGAGGCTCGACGCACCGATGGCTTTGATTTCTTCTGCGGATTAACGTTTCCGGTAGGAAAGGACCACATCAGCTTCATCCTCGGCGGCTGGGGTGGGGGCGTTGTGGGTATCAGTCGCTTTGATGGCCGTTATGCAAGTGAAAACGACACCACCTCCTTCCAGAACTTTGATAACGATAAATGGTACAAGGTTCGAGTTCGGGTAGAACCAAATTTGATCACCTGTTGGATCGATGACAAAGTCGCCTGCGATCACGAGCGCAAAGATTACGAGTTTGACATTCGTTATGAAATGGATGTTTGTACTCCGCTGGGGATCGCTGCCTTTCAATGCAAAAGCGAGATTCGCAATATCCGCGTGAGAAAACTCGGTAAAATTGATAGTGAAAAAAAATGAGTGACGACCTGGAGCTTGAACTTCGCGGTGACGAGCACTGGATGGGATATGCTTTGCAACAAGCGATTGAGGCGGTTTCTGCCGATGAGGTGCCGGTGGGCGCGGTCATTGTGCGGGATCGGGAGTTGATCGCAGCCGCTGCGAACGGTCGTGAGTCCTTATGCGATCCCACCGCACATGCTGAGATGATTGCGATCACCCAGGCGGCCGCCGGGATCGGTGATTGGCGGTTGGAACGGTGCACCCTTTATGTCACGCTCGAACCATGCGTGATGTGTTCGGGAGCCATCCTGCAGTCGCGAATCCCCCGGGTTGTTTATGGGGCATCGGACCCAAAAGGTGGTGCCGTGAGTAGCCTTTTTCGGCTTCTGGAAGATAAAAGATTGAATCATCAGTGCTTGGTGCAGGGAGGCGTGATGGCTGGGCCATGCGGAAGAATCCTGACCGAATTTTTCGAGTCAAAACGAGCGCTCGGTAAAAAGTGAGCGGCGAGTCTTGACAAAATTAGGAACAATGTGCCCGATACAAGCCGGTTTGGTGGCCATGGCGGCATCCTAGCTGCCTCCGAAACCGGGTGAACCAAGCGAATAAACTGGCAAAGTGTGACGGTTTTACAGATTCTCCCATTTTTGATGTGCAACCCAGCAAACAAACTAAGCCTGATTGCATCTTGCGGCCGATACTATCCGCACAACCCAAATTTGTCGGCGTAATAGGCCTCTCAGGCATCAATTCATCGAAAGGTCTGGGTTGTGAGCGTCACTGAATCATATCTTTGATTCTGTGACCCTAAAATTGCGGAATTCGGCTGGGGGCCGGATTCAAAAGCCAACTAACTGCAAGACGGTGGAACAAGCGATGTCGGTACGGAAGCTGACTGCAAGTCTGCTCACAGCCTTAGCCATGCTAAGCGGAGCTACGATGGCACATTCTCAGGAGTACGTGCCAGTCGCCGATCCCTTCGCGTTCGATCCCGATTTTCGCTGGTTCGAGCCCGTATACAACATGGATTTGGCGGAGATGAAGCCCAAAAAGCGAGCGGCAACCGGCTGGTTTGCCACCTATGATCGCTTGTCCCTCTACGGATCCAGGCCCGAGGTTGATGAACCTGGCTCCTCGGAATATCTGTTAGATGAAGGGTGGGGACATCGTTACGAAATTGGATTCATGTTGCCGGGCGAGGACAACGGCTGGATGTTAAACTGGACGCAGAATGGTGTCAGCGACGCCTTTGTTCTTCGTCAGGAGCGATTGAATCGTTTCATCGACCCGTCGGAGGGGTTTAGTCCGGTAGCTCCACCGTTCGGTGTTGCTGTCCGGCAAATCGAGGATAATAACCCAGGTTACAACTTTCGCTTTTACGACGTGGGTGATTCGAACAATATCGTCAAATACGATAGCTACGAGCTCAACAAGACATGGCGTCTAGAGCCTTACCACTACGGTGGGATCTTGGAGCCCATGGTTGGACTCCGCTGGATGCGAATCAACGACTATAACTACTTCGACACATACCTAAACACTGAATCGAATCCGCCGTTGGCTGGGCCGAACTTTGAAGATGCGGAGCAGTTCGATCGGGCCTACGCAGCGACCGATAACGAGATGTTCGGTGGGCAGTTGGGATTTCGGTACTTTAAATTCCGCGATCGATTCATCTTCAGCAGCGATTTCCGTGCATTCTTCGGGGGTTCCTGGCAGAACTCAGTTTCAGCAGTTGCAAGCGAGCTGACGATCTACGGCGGGAGCGATGTTGGTGCGACCGTGGAACGGATTTTGGTGTCATCGACGGAACCGATCAACACCCGCAACGAAGAATTCTTTTTCGGATTCGACGTTCGTGGTGAGATTGGGTATCAGCTGACAAAGATGATCTCCATCCGGGGTGGCTTTCAGGTCATCGACGTCGCCCGTGGAGTTTGGCGTGGCGGCGAGGGTATTGTTGTCGACGGCGGAGACAATGACCAGGATTTGTTGCTGGTCGGAGCAACATTCGGAATCAACTTAAACCACTAATCAGCAATTCCAGCAGCAAACTGGATGGCATGCTAATAACGGATGGTCGGCGATTAGATGGCTTACACGAAATTGGCCCCGTGAAGAGGGATCTTCACGGGGCCAATTTTTGCTTGTTCCGACGATTTCTTTGCTAGTCTTTTGCCAGCAGTGTTCGCAATTCTTCCAGCTCAACCGTCAATCGATGCCTGAGAGGACTTTCTGGCCGAAGTTCATCCTCGAGTAACTCTTCAGCCTTGTCAAAGGTTTCTTCATCCCGTTTTGGATCATTCATCAGCGTGCGAAACATCGATTCAACGGTGGACTCAGTAAGCAAAGCAATCTCCTCCATCAGGTGTCGCTTGGGTCAATTCCGGTGGGTAACGCCGAAGCTGCACCGGTTCCCCTTTTAATAAATCAGTTCTATGCTTCGATTTTAAAGGAGACGGTTTTAGGCACAAGTAGTAAAAAGGCCTAACTGTTCAAGCTGATTCTTCCGGGCCCCCGAATCCACTCACGTAGGTCCCGCCTTTGGTCCTTCTGCGGTTGCATTGAGCTGCTGTGGAGCGAATCCTAATTCAAGCATGTGATCGGCTACACGTGCCGCTGTGAAGCGAATTTGCGATTCGCTGTGCTCACTGGTTATGAAGAAACGCAGTCTTGCGGACGATTCATCGACTGCCGGGTAGAGAATCGGTTGAACGTTAATCCCGTCTGCTTTCAGGCGATTGGACAATCGGAGCGCCACCATCGAGTTTCCTGTGATGACTGGAACGACGGGTGTATCACGGCTGTCACCGGTGTCTAAGCCCGATTCACGGCAGAGAGTTAGGAATAGCTCGCTCCGTTCACGAAGTCGCTGAACCCGCTCAGGTTCTTGATCGAGGGCTTGCAAGGCCGCCAACGCGGCGGCAACTTGAGCGGGAGGCATCCCAACGGAAAAGACGAATCCTGGTGCCGTATACCGTAGCAATTCAATTAAAGCATCACTCCCAGCAATATAGCCCCCGCAGGACGCGGCCGACTTGCTGAGAGTGCCCATCCAGATGTCGACACTTCGTGGATCCATTCCAAAATGCTCCGCCATTCCGTGGCCGGTAGCTCCCATCGTCCCCAAGCTATGGGCTTCGTCAACCATCAACAATGACTGGTGGCGTTTTTTGACCTCGACGAATTCTGGCACATTCGAGAAGTCGCCATCCATGCTGTAGACACCCTCAATGGCAATCAACACACGGCGGTAGTTGGACCGAACCTCCGAGAGCATCCGATCCAATGCCTCATAATCATTGTGTGGGAATGGACGCCGCCGCGCCCCGGAAAGAAGGGCACCTTGAACGATGCTATTGTGCGCTAACGAATCATGTACGATTAAATCACCGGCACCCACCAAGTGGCCGATGGTGGTCTCGTTGGTGGCGTGTCCACCTACCATGAGGATCGCATTATCGACACCAATCCAATCCGCGATTGCCTGTTCGAGTTGCCCGTGGATTGGTTTCTCACCTGAAACCAATCGACTTGCAGAGACGCTTGTTCCGTATTTTGTGACAGCCTCCATCGCTGCTTGATTCACCGCCGGATGCCCGCTTAATCCCAAATAATTGTAGCTGGCAAAGCTAATTAGTTCTTTTCCATCGACGAGCGTCGTATCACGGACCGTATTTTCATGGACCGTGAAGTACGGGTTCGGTACGCCCGTCATCATCATCTGCCGCATGGTCGCCTTGAGCCGTTTGTATTCCGCGAATTGTTCGACAGAATCCTCGGGCTCAACGGTTTCAATCGCAGCTTCGGTACCGTTTCGTTGCGCAGCGTTGGGTTCTCTGGTCGTTGTGATTCCCGCCTTAACAAATTCTTCGGCTCGCGCCTCCCCGCCAGGCGGTAGATAGCGTTCGATGGCGAGTGCGGTTTGCCCGATCGTTTCGATTTCGTCGAGCACTTGTTCTGGAAAACGTCCGCCGAAAGTTCTCTCCAAACTGCGAGCTATTTCTAATCGCTCTAAGGAATCGAGTCCCAAATCGAGGACAATATTCGTATCCAGTGTTAATTGAGTTACACGTTCACCCGCAATATGCTCAACGTGCAATTTGATGGCTTGTACGACTGCTGGATTGACGTCTTCTTCAGAAATTAACCCGGTTTTTCCTCCGGCCGCAGCTGCTTGCATCATCGCCTGGCCGTCTGGTTTCCAAGTGCTGCTTTCCAATTCTTCCCAACGGACCCACTTTGCAATCGTCTTGAGGTCGCCATCTCGAACCGCATGTAGGCAGGCGTTTCGCTGAATTTTTCCGCTGCTGGTCTTTGGGACGCTGCTATTACGAACCAAATAAACGGCGTCGGGTGGTAATTCATGCTCGGCGGTGACAGCGCGGCGGATCGCTTGCAGGTGGGAATCCCAATCGACGTTGCGCGTGCGGACTGTTTCGGCCACAACAACTAACTGTTCGCGGCCGTCATCGTCCATGGCGAACGCTCCCACGGAGCCCGCTTGGACGATATCGCTCGCTCGCTCAACCGTTTCTTCGATGTCCTGTGGATAACGATTGACCCCACGAACGATGATCATGTCCTTTAAGCGGCCTGAAACGAAGAGCTGCCCCTCAAAGAGGAAGCCAAGGTCACCGGTTCGCAGAAATGGGCCTTCGCCGGTCACAGTGAACGCTTGAAAACTCTGCTCGGTCGCCTCGGTTCGCTTGTAGTACCCCAAGCCCACTGAGGGGCTTTGCACCCAGATCTCACCGATTGAATCGTTGGGCAATTGTTTTCGCGTTTCCGGATCAACAATGATCACGGTTTCCTCGGGCAAGACCGCGCCGGTTCCGACCAATTGGCGGCTCGATTCATGATCTGCGGGGACTGGCCGAACGATTTTTTCATCCAGGCTGGTGCGGTCAAACGATGTGACGACGGGACGAGTTTCAGCTGGACCACCGGTCACGATCAAAGTTGTTTCGGCCATCCCGTAACAAGGCAAATTAGCGGCGCGTTTAAATCCATAAGGGGCAAACCGTTTTTCAAAGGCATCCAAGGTGCTTGCTCGAATTGGCTCGGCCCCATTGAAAGCGATCTCCCAGCCCGAGAGGTCAACTCCCGCCATCTCCTGATCTGAAATCTTGTCCACGCACAATTGATAGGCGAAGTTGGGGCCCCCGGATATGGTGACGCCGT
>JAYZAR010000394.1:0-26989 GCA_036339635.1 Planctomycetota bacterium
GCCGCGATCTACATCTGCCGAGACCTCGTACGTGAACGGGCTCAACTAACCATCTATGATCCAAAGGTGCCTGAAGCAACGATCCGCCACGACCTGCTAGCCGCCTGCACGGATATGCATGGACACGTAAACGCGGATGACCAAGCACTGATCGAAAGCAATGTAACCGTAGTCAATGATTGCTACGAGGCGTCGCAAGATGCCCACGCGATCGCAGTCTTGACAGAGTGGGATGAATTCAAGGAACTCGATTTCCGAAAGATTTACGCGTCGATGCATCGTCCCTCTTTCCTGTTCGACGGGCGAAATCTGCTCGATCACCAACGACTGCTAGAATACGGTTTCGAAATCCATGCGATCGGAAAATCTCCAGAACGGCGGTCAAGCAATTGATCTGAAACGAGACCTCAACGCTTGGACCAACCGGCGAGTGAAAACCCATCCTTCACAACTGCCGTCGTTGACGAAATGCGGTGGACCTGACACGCTTGGCAAATGCCAATTCTCACCATCGAATCGACCTGTGACGAAACCGCTGCCGCCGTGATCGATGAAGACGGCCAGATGCTTGGGGATTGCGTGGCAACCCAAGAATCACTGCACCAGCAATTTCGAGGAGTCGTGCCAGAAGTCGCTGCAAGAGCCCATCTGGAACGGATTATACCGGTTATCGACACAGCACTTCGCAAGGCGGGGATTTCGCCGCAATCCCTTTCTGCGATCGCAGTCGCCGACCGTCCAGGACTGGCCGGATCATTGCTGGTAGGAGTGACCGCCGCGAAGGCTCTTTCAGTCGCTTGGCAAAAACCGCTGGTGGCGGTTAACCATCTTCATGCCCACCTCTACGCTTGCCAACTGGCTAGCGATATTGATGTTTACCCCTGCGTTGGATTGATTGTGAGTGGAGGGCACACCAGCCTTTACCACTGCGTTGGCCCACTCGACCTACGGTATCTTGGCGGAACCATCGATGACGCTGCCGGCGAAGCATTCGATAAAGTTGCTGCCATGTTGCAACTCGGATTTCCCGGCGGACCAGCGGTATCGAGTTTAGCTAGACATGGAAAACGTACCGCCTATCAGTTTCCCCGGTCCATGCTCCATGAAGATCACTTCAACTTCAGCTTCAGCGGACTCAAAACTGCTGTTCGTTACGCAATCGTTGGACCTGGACATCAAGACTTCTCAAAGTTGAATTTGTCCGATGATGAAAAAGCAAATCTGTGTGCTTCCTTTGAAGCAGCCGTCGTCGACATCCTGGTCGCCAAGTGTGTGCGTGCGGTCCACGCGAATGAAACCGATCGCTTGATTGTCGGCGGAGGTGTAGCCGCCAACGAATTCCTGCGTGCATCACTGAAAAACGCTGCTGAAAAACACGATTTCGACTTGGTGATCGCTCCCCTTCACCTGTGTACCGATAACGCGGTGATGGGAGCCATCGCACTAGAAAAAATCAAAAGAAAAAAGTTCGCGAAACTCGATCTCGACATTACTCCCGGGCTGCAAAGAGGGTTTTGAAAAGTTATGCCCGACCTAATTCTGATTCCCACGCCACTGGAAACAAACTTCGCGCGAGGTCCGCTCGAAAAGAACCTTCCCCAATGGACAATCCAAACAGTCGGATTTGGCTTAGTTGCGGCTGCTGCGACCACGAGTCGATGGATTCATCAGTACAAACCCGAACGTGTGCTGCTGATCGGTATCGCGGGAAGCTATCACGAATTCAGCTGCCCCATTGCAACAGCAGCTCGATTTGATGAAGTCACCTGTGAGGGGATTGGTGTCGGGACGGGAGAGCATTTTCGCAGCGCGGGACAAATGGGCTGGGATCAATGGCACGCTGATCCGTCTGGATCAGGCATCGGAGACAAAATTGCCTTGCCTGAAGTCCCCTTGGCAGACTTACCCTCCGCTGGTGGCCTGCTCAGTGTTTGTGCCGCCTCAGAAAATATCGATCGGGCAATTCAGCGACGAACGCGGTATCCAAACGCGGTTGCAGAAGACATGGAAGGTTTTGGGGTCGCTGTTGCCACCACGCTCGCGTCGGTGCCGCTGCAAATCGTGCGTGGCATCTCAAACCTCGCCGGGGATCGAAATCTCGAAAATTGGAAAATCGAGGAAGCACTCCAAGCCGCCTGCGACATCGCGATCCAACTTGCGAGACGTCCGTGGTGAATGACTCGCTATAAAAACTTACATTTTCTTCGTGATACGTTTCGCTTTTGTTCGCAAGCTTGTAATGAAAGACCACCAGATTCATCTTGCCATCTCAACCTGTCCGAATGATACGTTTGCCTTTAACGCCTTGATGCAGCGGAAGGTCGATTGGCGCGGAATCGATTTCAAGATTGATTTATTGGACATCCAGCAACTCAACCAAGGCCTCTTTGCAGGTCGCTTCGATGTCGCCAAGACAAGCTTTCACGCCGCCCTGTTACTCGCAGATCGCGTGATTGTGCTGCCTTCTGGAAGTGCCTTGGGCTATGGCGTTGGCCCGCTGCTACTGGCCGCTCAGCAAAACACCACGCCGACCGACCAAACTCAACTGACACTCTGCCCAGGCGAACACACCACCGCAACCTTGCTGTTCGCTCTATTCCACCCCCAAACAACCCGCATCGAGCAATGCGTTTTTTCCGAAATTATGCCACGCTTGAAAGCTCCAACAGCTGACTTTGGGGTCTGTATCCACGAAGGGAGATTCACTTGGCAACAACAAGACCTATTTCGCGTGGAAGATTTGGGTGAGCGGTGGGAGGAAGTCACGAACACACCCCTACCACTTGGCGGGTTGGTGGCACGACAGGAACTCTCCACCGAAGTCATCTCGCGAATCCAGCTAGTGATTCGTGAGTCACTGGAGTACGGCTTGGCCAACCCAAACAGTGCTCTCAAGACAATGCGTCAGTATTCACAAGAGATGGACGACAGCGTGTTGATGCAACACGTTGATCTCTATGTGAATCAATGGACGCTCGATCTTGGTGAAACGGGCCGCGGGGCAATACACAAGCTATCCCAAATGGCAAACCGTGTTGGAATCGGCTGCGAGCAAATATTGCGGGTTTTCTAGAAGCAAAAGTCAGAATGCAGCATCAAATCGAACGACCTGTAGTAAAGATGAGGTTCTGTGGTTGGGGACGCCTCCCAACGTTTTTTGATAGCAGTTTCCAACCAAGACATTTGGGCTCACCCCATTCCAAAAAAAAACCCGCAGATCAAAACCTGCGGGGCTGGGTCAATCTCGTCGGTCTAAGATACCTATTCGCGGGGACGAATCGCTCCAGTCAAACCACTGTAATCAACTCGGTCCGTGGTGTGCCAAAGTGGTTGTCCCAGTTCGACACGCCGCCGCAACACTTCGATCTTGTCGGCGCTGCCGGCAGGGGCATCGGTGGCAGTGAATTTCTCATCCCGCTGCGGGACAAAGTCTTCGTCGTGACCGTACCGCAAGATGGCTTCAAAGACGTTCTTGCACTGGCTCATAAATCTAAAAATCCGGGGTGAATAAATCGATGGAGACGCCATGTCCGATAGCGTTCCTGAAATCTACGTGGCGTGGAACCGTCCATCGTCCACTTAAAAACAACGCTGTGATTATTAACGCGAGCTGTCAAGAGTCAAGAAAAATGTGGTCACTCCAGCGGCCCCTTCGACCCTTGATGCGGGATCGAAGCCGTTCCTTCACAAGAGCGTCAGGGGTGCTGAGTCCAAGAAAAAACGGGCTTCAAGCGAAGCTCACAGAGCCGCGGCGGCATCAAGGGGAGAATCTCCTACACTGACAAGCACTCAAGGGGGAATCAGCCCCTTGACAAGCCACCCCCCACTATGATCCTCAAACGCCCACTCGCTTTCCTAGTCGGGCAACCTTCTCGGCGTAAGTCGTTCGCTACGCTAGGTTAAACGGGCGATAAAAAGCCGAAAAAAATTTTTCCGACTCTGACATTTCACCAATCCCCGGACCAACCCAATGTGGATTCAACGATCCATCCACCTTCCAGCTGCACGCCGAGGCTTTCACCTGGTCACCCACGATATCCTGGATGCGATTCCCGAACTGGGGTCGGTCAAAGTGGGACTCGTCAATCTTTTCATCCAACACACCAGTGCTTCTCTGACGATTAACGAGAATGCAGACCCCGATGTACGGATCGACTTTGAAACGGCCATGAATCATGCTGTGCCCGAATCGCTGCCCTACGTCCATATTTTGGAGGGTCCGGATGACATGCCGGCCCACGTGAAAGCCTCGATGATGGGGGTCAGTCTGACGATTCCCGTAACCGATGGGCGGCTTCAGCTCGGAACCTGGCAGGGCATCTACCTTTGCGAACACCGCAATCATGGCGGTAGCCGCAAGGTCGTCATCACCATTCAAGGTGAGTCTCGCGGAGGCGAAGTGTGATTCTATCGACGTGATACCGATGGCAAGTTGTGCATTTTTCCCTCTTCGCGTCCCAAATGTGACATGCCACAGAAGCCTGCTTTGAAAGCGGCAGAAAGACCACAAGCACTACCACGCCGAACGCGATCATGGGGACCTGCTTTCGCCGACCATGCTAGGTTCGTTCGGGGTGACACGAATCGGCGAGCGGACATCGAACTTTGGCATCCGGACCGCGCGAGCAAGGCGATTCACTCTTGGTGCACAGGCCCAAGATCACCCTGCCGGTCATCGGATGGCGGCGGCTGCTCAACATCATCCCGCCTGATGAATCCTCCTCTACGCTCAGCTTGTGAATCGCCACGCTATGACACCATGCACGATGCCGCCGACTAACAATGCAGTCGATAAAGTGCTGTGCAAAACCAACCACAAACGCAGACGCAATTGCAACGCGTATTGGTAGTCTAGATCATCGCGTCGCCGCACCAGTGCCGCAAAATGACAAGCCGTATCGCGGCCGTCGCGCTCCAGATAGCGATTCAATTCTCGCAAGCCGTTTAACAAGCGTCGCCGACGAACCCCCGATGGGACCAACACATAAGCGAGGGAGGGGGAGGAGCCAAAAAAAGGATTCAGAAAATCCTGGTAAAACCGGCCCAACACAGAATGAGCAGATGGATCCTGCAACTCATCAAGCAAACAGCGTGCGGCCTCGGCAATCTGCCCACGGTGCAAACCTGCGCAATCAAAACGGTGCTCACCCTCCACGGCCGTCAAGCGTTTCGGCAGCTGACGACTGGCATAGAGACCATAAAATCCACTGAAGGTCACGGCAATGAATGCCAACGATAAACCACCTTCCAACCAGCCGCTGGGCAACACTACCGGAACGTGAATCAGATAAACACCAGCGGTAAAAAAGCCAAGGTAGAGATGGACCTGCGTCCAAGCACTGACCGAGCCGAGTGACAGCACCGGTAATCGACGACGTACTCCCAGTAGAATCAGCAGCACAACTCCAGCGAGCAACGTACAGCCGGTTAAAAAAGTGGCGTCACCGCGTCGGCTCTCTTCAATCCAAACCCAAAAAACAAAGAAGGCAAACAGCAGCAGCGTGAACGTGCTGGCCAGCCATCGACGGTGACGGAATGAGGGAGCAAACATGGTCATCAACTCCGTTGATCAAGCCACTTCCGCAGCGGCGCGGACTCAGAGAGGTCAATTCGCACTAATGCATCGTGCGGACAAGCCGACGCGCAAGCGGGTCCACTCGGTTGACGGCTGCAAAGATCACATTTTGTGGCTTTTTCAATCGGCTTATCGGTCTGAACATCACGATATCCGCGGCCCTGAGAATCAAACACTTCGGACATACGAATAGTTTCGTAAGGACAAGAAGCCGCACACATCCCGCAACCAACACAGATCGGCTCGTATATTTCAACGACCCCGGTCTCCTCATCGCGAGCGATCGCCCCGGTGGGACATCCGATCATGCACACCGGATCAGTGCATTGCATGCAAGCCTGCACAAATTGCAGTCGCTCATGCGTGAAACCTTGCCGACTAAATCGCGGATTGCCGTCATGAACCGCAGCACAAGCTTTGACACAATCATCGCATCGTGTGCAACGATGCAAATCAATCACCATCGCTTGACGACCATTATTGAGTCGATTCTGAACGATGAACTCCAACAAGCTTGTCGGCTGGAAATGTTGCCCCGTCGAACTGGGCAGATCTTTCCAATCGCCAGTACTGGATCCTTCTCGTCCGCAGCGACGACGTTCACCTGAACCCGATCGTTCGGAATCAGACTGAATCATCAAATCGGCAGCAGCAGCCGGCAATTCGGAGCGTCGCACGTGCGGCAGGATTTCCTCCGCAAACACTTCCGCCGGAATGAACAATGCATCTAAGAAACCAACCGCATGAAGCGACTGCTTGAGCATCCGCGGGTGATCCGCGTTCACCGAAAGCGCATTGCAAGACAATTCCTCCAAGCCGAAAACATGCCCTTTACCAAGGTATGCGGTGGTTCGATGGGAGGCACCGGATTGTTGCGACAATCTCGCAAAACCACTCCGTACGATGATTAAATCGGTGGGAATGCGTCCCTCCGAAGCGACAACTGGTTCCGACTCAATTTGTTGCTCTACGGGCAATGCTCGGGTTCGCTGATATCCAGCATTCCACTCCATCCGTCCGAAAGACCGCAATTGGGTCGCTTCCACGACACGTGCCAAGCTTGATTCCGGCAAGTGTCTGAGCAACGGAATCTCCCGTAGATGCACCGGCAACCAATGTTTTCGATAATGTGCTTCCAGGTTATCAGCAAAGCCTTTATCCCGCCTGAGAATCCGCAATCCTTGCCAACGGATCTCCAACAGAGTCGCTTCGGTCTCTGCGATCACCGTTGCGGTCCGTGGCGACCGGTACATCGCCGCGACTTCACCAAACAACTCTCCCGGCCCTAGGCCAACCGTTTCATTTTCGCGCAATACGACATCTGAGTCCTGTAGAAAAACCGCAGGTCGGTCATCGACTTGCCTCACCCCACCCACCTTTCGAACGGAATCGAGGTTGGTGGTCACATCCTCAGGTTCCCGCACTTCACGAAACGGCGAGCGGCGAAAGAATCTCAGAAGCGTCTCACTCCATCTACGGCGTTTTACTTTGGGTCGCCCTATTTGGTCGGGATGCAGTGAACCAACCACAACACGAACACTGCCAGCAATGACCAGAAAGGCACTGTTCCCATAATCGCCCTCACGAACAATGATCTCACCTGGTTCACATCGTTGAATTCGACAATCATTTCGCAGCATTCCATCCAATGGCATCGTACTGGGAAACGACTTGGGATCGATGCTCGCAAACGGCTGCCTGGAGCGCAGCCAGAAAACGTCTGCGTCAGTCATTGACGCGTCCATCGGCTCGCTCCATCGCTCTGGACGGCGGACGGCGATTGCTTCTTGGTTATCCATCAAAATGGTGGTTAGTCCTCTGGCGACACCGCCGTCAAGATGGGCTTCGCCGGATGTTCCCACCGGAGGCTCGTGAAACTCGCTAGGGTACCGCTGGTGGACAGGTTGGATATCTGCGACCATTGGGCGATGGAATTCGGCTCGCGTCGATATCCTCCAAACTGAAACTGTTTGACGTCCGCCACCTGGCACTCCGTGTGATCGCTTCGCCCATCACATAAGACGCGGACCGGTCGCCGACTGTGAGGCAAAAACCGGCAAATCCAGTCCTCCGTTTGGGCGGAAAAGTGTCCTCACACGCAATGCCGCTGCTCCATTTTTCCGTCCGCACGCCACGAGAATGACGCTGTGATTTCACCCTCCACGAGCGATCCTATAGGAAGCGACCTCGATCCGAATAAGCCTCGCATTGGCATCCTGACCTCCGGCGGCGATTGCCCAGGACTCAATGCGGTAATCCGAGCGGTTGCCAAAACAGGTTTCTGGATGGGCTACGAGATCCTTGGTTTCTTGAAGGGATTCGAAGGTCTGATCGACCCGATTCAGTATGCGATCCTGGATCCCGTCAACACATCAGACATTCTGTCACAGGGTGGCACCATCCTGGGCTCGACCAACAAGGGCCGATTCGGCGGTCGGGCCGGAGCGTCCGGGCGAGCCGAGATACCATCAGAGATCATCGATCAAGTACGAGATACCTTCGAAAAACTGTCGCTAGAAGGATTGATTGTGGTCGGTGGTGACGGTTCGCTCACTACCGCTCAACAGTTTCACGAAGCGGGACTGCCGGTCGTCGGCGTACCAAAAACAATTGACAACGATCTGTCCTGCACGGCCTACACGTTCGGCTTCAACAGCGCGGTGCTCTGCTGCTCCGATGCCTTGGACCGATTGCACACGACCGCCGCAAGCCACAGTCGAGTCATGGTCCTCGAAGTGATGGGACGTCACACTGGATGGATCGCGCTGCATGGCGGTATCGCCGGTGGTGGTGACGTGATCCTCATCCCCGAAATCCCCTGGTCATACGAAAACGTTGTCGCGAAAATCGAGGAGCGAAAGCGACTCGGCAAAGACTTCACGCTGATCGTGGTGGCAGAAGGTGCCCAACTCCCTGACGGATCCCTCGTCAGCCAAGCTTCTGATAATTTGCAGGTCAAATTAGGCGGTATCGGCCACGTGTTGACCGCTGAGCTGGAACAAAGAATCGATCAGGACGTAAGATGTGTCGTTCTCGGACACCTGCAACGTGGTGGAGGACCGACGACGTTCGATCGGGTGTTATCCAGCCAGTACGGCGCTCACGCCATGCGGTTAATCGTTCAGAAAAAATTCGGTCAAATGGTTTGTTATGAGCCGCCCCACATCCTCAGCGTCCCGATCTCCGACGCGGTCGGTGCTTTAAGGACGGTTGACCCACATGGGTCCGCTGTCTCAACCGCGCGTGCCATGGGGATCTGTCTCGGTGACACGCCTGGATTCGCGAACCCGTTTTAGGATCGACTGCCGCAACGGCAGATCGCCCCACCACCACTCAACACCTTTCCGGCAAAGCCGACGGCACACCGATATGAGAGCCAAAGGTATCCTCAAAGCAAAGCCGCGTTTGCCCAGTGACAGCCGATACCAGCTCGGCGGGGTGCTATTTCTCGTCTCTTTGTTGATCTTTTTCATCAGCAGCATCTTGCTATATGTGATTTATGCATGGTCACGGAAAGATGATCCGCAGTCCCAGGCAAGCCTCCCGGCGTCGTTTTTGATCAGCACAGCTTGTTTGATGGTCATCAGTATTTTGGTCCACATTGCAACGCGTTCAATTCGTCGGGATCGACACCTCGCTACATTCCTGTTGCTTGCCATCAGCGGTTTATCTGCCACGCTGTTCATGGGAATTCAGTACTTCGCGATGATCGACATGCTCAGCGGCCCCGGACTCCGCGGAGGGACAGGGCGGGGTGTGGCAGGAATGGTTGCGGTTCTCGCACTGCTTCACGCGTTGCACGTCGCGGGCGGAGTCATCGCGCTGGGAATTGTCTCGGTTCGATCACTGCGTGGTCGCTACGATCACGAACGACACTGGCCGGTTGATTTCGCCGCTCAGTATTGGCATTTCCTCGATCTCGTCTGGGTGTCGATGCTCGTCGCTTTCTGGTTGACAACCGGCGGCTTCGATCTGTCTGGGATCCTGTAACTTTCTCCGTCACAACTGTGCCGAGAGATTCGCACCGCGGAAACGGATCCCCAACCACCACTGCATTCGCATCCTACTGCCGAATCAATTCAATGGAATGAACATCAATCGCCTGGGCACCCTGAAAATCTCTTGCCGTCATTCTCAGTACGGCGGGACCACGCTCCATCGTTAACTTGCCCAACGAGAGAACTTTAAAGTCCTTCACGAAGTAATGTGATTTCTCAACTCGTTCCTTGGACTTGTCATAGAGAGGCGGGTCAAAAGCTTCGAGCACCTCAGCGGACGTAGTGGAACGCCCTGCTGCAGTTTCCCAAGTCAGAGTCACGCTGACCCCCACGTTCGGCTTCGCGCAAGTGTAGTAAACCAGTGCCTCGTAGGTTGCCGATTGCAAAACATCCACATCCCAAGTAATTGAATCTTGCTCACTGGTCCAATGTTCAAAGAATGAATTATTGGGTGCCTTCGAACTACGGCGAATGGTACCGTGCTCCACACCGTCTCGAGCCGGCAGCTTGGTAGATTCGGCAAAACCAAGATGAAACGGCCGGTCGGCTGACTTCATAAACTCCGCCTGCATCGCGATCAGATACGCTGCAGCCGCTTGCTTGAGGTCTTGCGTCACCTGGGGATGCTCGGAGGAAACATCCTTGGTTTGGCCAACATCAACCGAAATATCAAACAGCTTCCCACTCGTATCGAGTCGAAACCGCGGCGACCGGACACTAACCTGATCCCGCCGAATGGAGAACAGATTTCTCGCTGGCCAATCGCTTTCTGTCTGCATCAATAATGGCTTTAGCGATCGGCCATCAATCGGCTTACCAGTCGTTGATGGGATACCCGTTAACGCGGTCAAGGTTGGTAGCAGATCGATCGCACTCGCGATCTGCTTGATCCGATGTCCAGCAGCAATACGTCCGGGCCACCGAATGAATAAGGGAGAGCGTAGGCCACCTTCATCCAACGATCCTTTACGGCCTTTCATTCCACCATTCCAGCGATAGGAATTCGGCCCATTGTCGCAAAAGAAAACAACAATCGTATTCTCGGCGAGCTTCAGATCGTCCAACGTCCCAAGCAACCGCCCAACATTCCAGTCGATGTTTTCAACCATCGCGAGGGCAGCACGCGTCATCATGATATTTTCCCTCTCAGGATCACGATAACGCATATCGATTTCAGCTCCCTCAAACTTCTGATAGAAACGATCGGACACCATCATCGGCGCGTGAGGGGTGTTCAGCGGCAGGTAGCAGAAAAAAGGCTGCTCACGGTTGGCCCGAATGAAATCAATCGCATGGTTGGTAAAATCACCGACCACGTACCCCTTACCACGCACTTGCTTGCCGTTGTGATCCAAAGGTGGGCTGAAATAATGCCCCCAATGCCCAGAGGTAAACCCGTAGTACTCGTCGAAACCCTGATAATTGGGATGCAACGGCGGTTGCGTTCCATTATGCCATTTTCCAAAAGCTCCGGTGGCATATCCAGCCTTTTGAAACAGCGTCGCGATCGTCGTTTCATCCAAGTTCAGTCGTCCCTCACCACGACTGACTCCACTAACACCAGTTTTTGGATAATAGCGCCCAGTCAAGAACTCCGCGCGTGTCGGCGCGCAAACTTGACAGACATAGAACGACTCGAAGGAGGCTCCATCCTGCAACAAAGAATCAAGATTCGGTGTTTGCAAATTTGAGTTGCCATGGGCACTCAGATCACCCCAGCCCTGGTCGTCCGTTAAAATCACCACCACGTTGGGAGGCTGATCTGAATCATTCGCGCACGATCGTTTGGTCGGCAAGAATGCAACCATCAGAGCGGACAGCAAAATGAATGTTGAACGAGATTGCAGCAGATTCATCGACATCGTGCGTCCCAAATCATTCACGTCTGAAATCAAAGCCGAGCATGGTATCCCCACAAAGTTGTCGCACGGTTCACCGTTATCGCACAACTCGCCCCGCCCTCGAACCTGAAGCCAACGCGTCGACTTCGGCCCGGCTTGAATAATTAAGATCTCCTTTAATGGAGTGAGCCAAGCAGGAAGCTGCGACAGCAAAACTCAAAGCATCCTCCAAGCTTGGGTAATCGTCAGAAAGCATGGCAAAGATCAATCCAGCGGCGAATGAATCGCCACCGCCAACACGATCGACGATGTTGCGAATTTCGTACGGCGAATAATCTCCATCCACCGTAGGCGCAAAAATTGCTCGCTTCTTACGGACATCCCACAACATGGCTCCCCAATTGTTGTGGGAGGCGGAAAGACTTTGCCTCAGTGTTGTCGCCACAATCGATAGGTTCGGAAACTGCTCGACAACTTCCGTTGCAACCTGTGGATAACTCTGCACATCCAACGTGCCAGTGTGGACATCCGTTTGCGGTGACTGAATCCCCAACACATCGCCACAATCTTCCTCATTCGCAATCAACACATCAACACTCGGCAGGATCTCACTCATCACCCGTCGAGCCAATTGCTTGGGCTCTGTCGCGGGCTCCCACTTCCACAGCTTGCCACGAAAATTCAAATCACACGAAACTGTTAAGCCAGCCTTCTTTGCCGCCCTCACTGATTCAATCGTGGCCTGAGCAGCCGATTCGGAAATGGCAGGCGTGATTCCAGTAACATGAAACCAGTCCGCGCCGGAAAACAGGGATGGCCAATGAAAGACTTCTGGCGACGCCAAACTGATCGCTGAATGGTCACGATCGTACAACACACGACTAGGGCGTTGATTGGCCCCTGTCTCGAGAAAGTAGAGGCCCAGTCGTCCCAATCCGGTCCGAGCGATCTCGGTAACGACTCCCGCTGCGTCGAGCGAAGCAACACATGCGTCAGCCAATTCATTTTTCGGCAACGCTGTCACAAACGTTGCCTTCATTCCCAACATCGCTAAAGAGCCTGCAACATTCGCCTCCGCTCCGGCAAAAGTCACTTCTAACTTGCCCGGCATACTTTGCCGTAGTCGTAAGCAACCGGGCGGCGTCAAACGCCCCATGATCTCTCCAAAGGTGACAACTGATTTCATTTCTGTTCTCTCAATTCCTTCACAACTCTTCGGGCATCGGTCGCATGGTCGATCACTTCGGACCAGTTTTCCTCTTGAATCAACTTTTGCGTGGCGATCCAAGACCCACCGACAGCCGGCACAGCGGCATCATATAAATAGCCCTTCATGTTCTGCAGGTTGATGCCGCCAAGCGGAATGAATCGCAATCCCAGATGCGCATAGGGAGCATACATCGATCTTAGATACTTGGTTCCACCACTCGGCTCGGCAGGGAAGAACTTAAGTTCACGGCACCCGAGTTCGATTGCCGCCTCGATATCGGTGGGTGTGGTAATTCCGGGTGCAAATGGCAAACCGACTTCGATCGCCCGCGAGACCACTTTGGGGTTTAAGCCAGGTGCGACCCCAAAGGCCGCCCCCGCCTCCGCCGCGGAGTCTACCTGATCAGGACGCAAAATCGTGCCAACCCCAGCTAATATCTCCGGTACTTCCTCGCGAACTAACTGCAGTGCTTCAATCGCTGCGGGTGTTCGAAGTGTCAATTCGATGACGTCCAATCCGCAAGCAAGTAAGGCGCGACAAAGCGGAACGATCCGATCTGGTTCATCAATCACGAGGACCGCAATGACTCCCGCATTCTCAATCCGCTGCAGCGTCTGTTCAGGAAAAAGTGAAGGCAGCATTTCAGTCATTTAAAAACACCAAATCTCCATGGCCATTAAATACAAGTGGTTTTGGTTCGCTCAACGCTTCTAAATCGGATCGTCCCTGCATTTGATCCCAAAATCCACGACTGCAATCAATCTCGTCAACGTGCAACGTATCTCGGATCCACAACCACCGCAGGTTATTTTTTTCGTCATCCGCGGCCTGCGCAAGCACTGCTTCGAGCACGTCACGATCGCAGGGAAACGTCAACGGAATCGCACCCGCACTTGGGTGGGCGCTCGTCAGGCAATTGATTCGTGTAGTCTCTTGATTCAACGCATCAACAACCTGTTGATGGCAATAGTCGGCAATTCCAATCCCGCAGCCGTTCCCGTTTGTTTTCTCGGTCAACGAACGAACATAAACCTGATGAATCTTGGGATACTCATTCGGGGCTGCCTGCTTATCATTGACTTTGCGGCCGATTAAATTTGTGTCCATCCCAGTGCCACTGATTTCTTTGCCAATCTGATCGACGATCAATAGGTCAGCCATATCGAAGGGGAGCTTCGGCATTCTCGCCTTTGCCACTTCCAGTAGTTCAGGCTCGCGATTCAACAAATCCTCGGCCGCGACCGCCTCGATCAAAGAGGTTTGTTCGAACGCATCCTCTACAATCGCCAATCCCAGCGTCACGGGCATTTTGTTGCAGATCATGGTCGCGATCTCGGGTGCAAGTTCGTTCAGCGAGTAATCGAAGCGGCGAAAGATCTGGTGGTACAGCAACGCCCCGTGATGCTTGCCCAGACCGATCATCAGCATTTTGATCAAACCGCTTTCGTAGCGTCCAGCCAGTCGTGTATGTGGCTTGACCCGATTGACAATAACAATGTGATCTAGCTCGCTGGCGACCTGACTGAAATGGACGTCCACACCATGCTTGGTAACACCTACCGAGACGGTTTCCATCGCGGGCTCGATCGAACACCCCATGGCTTCGGGAGTCACTCCATACCGCGCCAAGACGTTGACTTGCCCTTCCGGGGTCGCTCCCCCATGGCTGCCCATCGCAGGAATGATCACTGGCTTGCCACTAAGGGCCACAACGTATTGAACCACCTCTCTCACGATCCGAGAAAGATTGGTGATCCCGCGACTACCGACCGAAATTCCGACTCGTTGCCCAGGTTTCACTCGCTGAGACAACACCGAGTTGGCTAACGCTTCGGCAACCGCAGCCTCAATGTCGACGATCGCTTGCGAAGCAAATCGCTGACGCACACGAAAGAAGTCTGGAAGTGGCATGAGGGCGGTCAGTTCTCAGAAAAGAGGTGTCACTTTGCGACATTGACAGCTTGATTCGCAAACTCGATTACTCGCGACTGTCGACTAACTGTAATGGATTCAGCTGTAGCTGTGGACGTGCAGAACGGATTCGTTCAAGGCCAGCCGAAGTCACGGCGGTCCGCTGCAAATCGACCGTTTCCAGATCCCGCATTTTGAGGATGCCATCGATGCAGGCATCGGTCACTCGCGTACCAGTCAGATACAAGGTGGCGATCTCCGTTTGGTTTTCAACCGCTGCAATCACCGAGTCATCGATCTTGGTCCAACTGAGATCAAGTTCCGTCAATCGCTTCGTTTGACGCAACCACGGCGTCAGCCCAGAATCAATCTTTGTCGCCTCCAGTCGCAACTGCTCGACGGAAGAGGGATCGGGCACGAGCCTTGAAAGATCGGCATTCTCAAGCGGAATTCGTGTTAGATCAAGCCAACGAAGCAGACCGGAGGGTGGCAACTGCGAAATCGTTTCGGGGCGCAAGGGGCACTCCGCTAGTACCAAGTGCTGCAGTGGTCGACGAATTGGGTTCGACCGGACTCGATCGTCGTCAACTCGAAGAAACTCAGTGAGTGCCACCTCCGAATCTTTCAGAATCGCCTCATCATCAAGATCAAATCTTGGTGCCAACCCAATTCGATAACGACGCGCTAATTGAGCATAGATCCAGGCGCGCTGATCATCATTGCCACTATCCATCAAACGATGCGTTTGAGCGATCGCGTGCGCATACCATCGCGCAATATCACTACGTTCCTGTGCAGCCTGGCGGCCATCGTGAATCAAATCGCTAATCGGCATCACATCACCGAGGGAAAGGCGACGATACCTTGCGAACTGAAGTCGTGAACAATCCCAACCTCCAACCGATGCACTGCGTTCGGCTAGTTGAACAGATTCGAAGTATCCGGCAATTCCTTCGATCAGCCAAAACCCCTCAGCCTCAGCAGGAAATCCACGACCCAATCCTGACCGCGTCGCTTCACGAAATAATTGATGGGCCAACTCATGTCGGCGCGTTGCCGCATCATCCACATCGGCGGCATATAGAAAAATGGTTTGCTTGTCGTTCGCGTAAAATCCAGTCGACCGCTCGACCCCAGGGTAGTCGGACGATAATGCCTGCTGATATTCCTTAGCATCACGAAACAAAACCACTCGCATCTTGCGTTGGATCGTGATCCGAGAGGTGGTTTGTTCCAGGAAATCCTCAATCGGTTGGCCTGGATCTAAATTCGCCAAGGCGGTTCGAACCTGCGGCGATCCTTCCCATAGCGGAAAGAACAATTGGGTCCAGATCCAATAGCAACGCTCCAAATCCTCCACGACCCGCCGACTCGCTTCCTCCCCGGCGCGACTGAAAACGACAAAGTGGGGTGTATCGATTTGGGCATAGCTGCCCGCCGCCCATCTCAAAAAACGCGGTGATGAGCGACCCCGCCGAGCAGACCACGTGAAGGCTTCCTGCAAAGGCAGACCCAAGAAGCGACGGATCGCTCGATTGGCAGGATTCGTCGCATGACTTTTCCAGAGTCGCACGTACGCTCGCCACCCTTCGTCAGCATGCTGCCCCATCGCCTGATCAGCGTAACGGGCGGAGGCGAACTCTGATTCCCCAACACCTGTTTCCCCACTGGAGGAGGCTCCCTTCGCAGAAAGCGGAATCAGCAGCGTGGTTCGATCCGGCGTGGCAGCAAAAGACGCTGTGATCATTGCGGACATGACCATTGCGGATGTGGCCATCGCTCGACAAAGCGAAACCGATCGGTTGATCATCTGCAGCACTGACGAAATCTCACTAGACTAAATGGATCGAACTTTAGGCAGTTGGGCCCTCAAATTGTGATTCGTCGCGAGGATACCCGTCCCAGTCTAACTGACCTGCAAACCGACGTGTCTGCGGTGTCGGCAAGTCCGAGAGTTTCCGAACCGCCTGCGGTTTCTCGACAATCCCTCCCTTTTAATCTACCACCCATCCTGAATTCTTCTGATGCTTTCTCTTCGAATTTTACAAACTGCTGCCTTGTTTCTGTTTCTGCTGAATGCCAGCTTGATCGCCGCCGAGCGTAATGTAATTCTCATTATCACGGACGACGAGAGCCCCACCCTGGGTTGCTACGGCGACCCTGTCGCCATCACACCCGCAATCGATGCCATTGCGCAAGATGGCTTAATTTTTCGAAATGCGTTTGCAACGACCGCCTCCTGCAGCGCTAGTCGCAGTGTGGTCATGAGTGGGTTGCACAATCATCGCAACGGGCAGTTTGGACACCAGCATCATTTTCACAAATTCGCATCCTTTCACGATGTGGTCTCTTTGTCACTCCCCCGCGTCATGGCTCGCGCTGGATACCGAACCGGGCAGATTGGCAAATATCACGTCGCTCCAGAAACCGTCTATCACTACGAGACCTATCTCAAAGGCAACAGCCGCAACGCCATCCAAATGGCGGAAGCAAGCCGCGAATTCATCACGGACAAGAGTGACGACAGACCATTTTTTTTGTATTTCGCCACCTCGGATCCTCACCGTGGAGGCGGGACAGACAAGACATCGGAATTAGAACTAAAGCCAGATCTATTCGGGAACAAGCCGAACGACGGAGCGCACCCCGGAGTGACGGAAGTTTTTTATTCTCCTGCAGATGTGCCGATCCCACACTTTCTGTCGGACACCCCTGAAACCCGCGAAGAACTGGCGCAGTATTACCAATCCTGTTCACGGATCGACCAAGGTGTGTCGCACTTGGTCAAAATCCTTCAGGAAGCGGATCTCTACGACAAAACCTTGCTCGTCTTTACCAGTGATCACGGGATGGCATTCGCCGGTGGCAAAACAACTGTTTACGAAGGTGGACTCCGCGTTCCGATGGTGGTTCGTGATCCCTATCAGCCCAAACAGAATCGTGGTGTTGCCTCCGAAGCACTGGTCAGCCATATCGATATCACGCCCACGCTGCTCGATTTCGCTGGAGGTCTCGATTCAAAAACAAATGGTCCCAACAACCCGCTCAATGCAAAAAAATTCTGGACCGAACGCGATGAAGCGGTAAAAGAAAATCGCAACGGCAACAAACCTTTCAATTCCTACCATGGAAAGTCATGGATGCACTGCCTGGCCAATCCCGAGGACACTCATCACAAAACCATTTTCGCCTCGCACACGTTCCACGAAATCCAAATGTATTACCCGATGCGTGTGGTTCGTGACCAAGATTACAAGTTGATTTGGAACATCGCACACCCACTACCGTATCCTTTCGCTTCAGACCTTTGGGCGGCCAGCAGCTGGCAAGCGCAATGGGCAAAAGGTATGGATGCCCCCTACGGAACCACGACCGTAGGTGGGTATGTTCAGCGGCCCGAATTTGAACTTTTCCATATCTCCGCTGATCCTTATGAAACCAACAACTTGGCTGAAAGTGAGGGGCACCGCGACATTCTTGAACGCTACAAATCGAAGTTAAAAGCGATGCAAAAAAAGATGGAAGATCCTTGGATCATGAAATGGGACTACGAGTAGCCGATCGGCCACAAGACGCAGAGACAACCGATTGCAAATCCCGGAATCCACTGCTCCGGAACGCGGGAAACGCCTCACCTGCCGTCACTCACCCTGACACAATGGTGAGAACGAGCCCGCCCTTAGTCGAGAAAGTAGCGATTGAGAAATTCTTTGCGATCACCGACCTCCGCAGCGTATTCCACCATCGCGTAGAGCCGCTGCTGGTCACGGCGTTTCTTTTCGGCCAACTGCTCATCGTTTTTAAATCGAGAGGGCAGGGGAGCGTTGACCTGGTAGCATTCCGGCGGTCTCGGTCCAGCAATGACGCCGACTCGGTCGAGCATCGCGATCGCAGTCGCTAGGCGATGATCATGCCGACTCACCCGCTGTAATTGATCATTCATCCAATCCAATCCAAATGCTCGGCACTGCTCGTTTCGATCCGTCAGCAGAGTGTAGACCCGCGAATAAAATGCGGCATCTGGGTTGGCCCATTCTATGAATTGCATTTGAGTCATCAAATCGTTCTGATCGTACAACCAAACGCAGACACTTGGATTCCCGTCTCGACCCGCTCTGCCAATTTCTTGGTAGTAGGATTCAACCGACCCCGGCGTCTCGGCATGGATGACGATTCGAATATCTTCTTTGTCGACTCCCATCCCGAAAGCATTCGTTGCTAAGACCATATCCGCCTGCCCACTCATGAACTCTTCCTGAATCCGGCGTCGCTTTTGTCGCGGCAGATCCCCATGATAAACGACGTGATCGACTTCACGACCTAACAATAAATCGCTAAACCGCTCAAGTGTTTTGATCAATGAGAAATAAATGATCACCCCACCACCCTGGTACTGCGGGTCTTTCAAAATCGATTCGATAGCATCGAGTTTTTCTGTTTCATCCCAAACCTCTTGTACGTTCAACCGCAGATTTGGCCGCGCGATGCCCTCATGAAATAAGCGGATCTCATCCGCTGAAATATTCAATTGCCGATAGATGTCCGTCCGACACTCTTTCGTTGCGGTCGCGGTCAAAGCAATGGTTGTCGGTTCACCAAGTGCGGCACGAATGTCGGCCAATCGCGAATAGTCTGGACGAAAGTCATGCCCCCACTGACTGACACAATGAGCTTCGTCAACCGCCAACAAAGACACCTCGCGTTCAGCGATGACTTCCTGAAAATCGGGCTTTCGAAAACGCTCCGGCGTCACGTACAGCAATCGATACTTGCCTTCGGATACCTCCCGGTAACGCTGCAGTCGTTGTTCACGATCAAGTGATGAATTGATCAGAGTTGCATCGATGCCGCGGCGCCGCAAGGAATCAACTTGGTCCTGCATCAAGGCGACCAATGGCGAGAGGACCAACACCAACTCACGACTGGTGGGGGAAATCGCCAAAGCCGGGATTTGATAACAGAGCGATTTCCCCATGCCGGTGGGCATCACCACCATGGCATGACGACCGGCCATCACCTGTTGAATGATTTCATCTTGGGGTGGCCGAAATTCGCTGTATCCAAAGTGCTGGGAAAGCAACATCAGCGGGCTGGGATTGCGATTCGAGCCTAAATCAGGGCGTTCCATGGGATTCCTTGCCGGATGGTTCAGCGGGGCAGGCATTGCATTTCGGAGGGTAATTTTGCCGACAGGCGGGGTCGATTCTTGGACGGTTGGCAAGCAATATCTCAGATCCTCGCGGGGGCGAATCAGGTTTTTCTTTGCATTCTCCGCCGAATTCGTCCATAGTCTCGCTGCCGATGTCAATTCACCAGGACATTTTTAGCCCAAATTGAGATTGATGCTGTGAATGATGAATCAATTGAGTTTGAAGAAATTGAAGGTGAGATGGAGCTGGTAGCTCCGGAAATTTATGCCGCGAATCTTATTGCATGGGCCGTGGAACGCCATGCCAGTGATTTGTTCATCTCCGATCTCGAGAATAGCGTTCAAGTGGCGATCCGCCGCCTTGGCAAAGTCGAACACGTTCGTCGACTCGCTCGTAACTACGGGCACAAATTGCAAGGACACCTCCGCGTACTGGCTGGCGCCGACGCTGGAGAAACGATCCGCCCGACGGACGGCCGTGGAGTAATCACTACCCCGGAAAGCAAAGTCATCGATATCCGTTTGAGCGCCATTCCAACGATGTACGGGCAGGACATCACGATTCGGCTATTTGATCCAATATCGGGATCTCTCTCCATCGATCAACTCGGATTCGAGGACGTTGAATTCGAGGAAATCAACGCCTTGCTTGATCAGAAGGCCGGTTTAATTCTCGTTGCCGGACCTGTAGCCAGTGGTAAGTCGAGCACCCTGTACGCCTCCCTCGACTCGCTGAACGATGGCACTCGGAAAATCCACACACTCGAAGATCCCATCGAGCACTCAATCGCCGGTGTCATGCAAACGCAGGTGAATCTGAAGGCGGGTCTCGATTTTGCCGAGTTGCTTACGACCGTTCTCCGGCATAGCCCCGATGTCATCATGGTCGGCGAGATTCGCGATGAACGCACCGCGGCAACGGCTGTTCGCGCCGGTGCGAGCGGGCAACTCGTCCTGGCAACCATTCACGCAAAGACAGCCGTCGAAGCAATTTATTCGATGCTGCACTATGGAACCCATCCACAATTCGTGGCAAGCTCGCTGATCGGTGTCATTAATCAAAGACTCGTCAAAAAGCTCTGCGGGGAATGCAAATCCCCAATCGATCTTGGCGAAATCGAAGTCCCGGAACGGATTCGTCTCCGGCTCGGCGATGTGGCACCTCAGTTCTATCAATCGACAGGTTGTGAATGCTGCTTCGGTGATGGATTTGAATCGCTAATTTGCGTCCCAGAAATCGTAACCATCAATGATGCGATCTCCGCCGCACTAGCCCAGCAAGTTCCCTTGAACGAACTAGAGCAAGTGATTCGCAACGAAGGCAGCTTATCACTGGCAGAAACGCTGACTTCGAGAATCTACCGTGGTGTCACCACACCTTACGAGGCCAACGCACTCGTATCCGATCCACATCTGGCAAACTTGCTCAGTCGTATTCGATCAACCATTGATGGAACGTCGTAAGCCGAGAACACATGGTCAACGAACGCAGCGAAAAACACTGAACCGGCTTACCAGTTCAATCAGAATTTCATAATTCATCGAGAAGACGAGGTAAACGCTAGGCCGTCGTCACAACACGGCCGAAAGAATGGCTGGCGACCAACGGAGGAACTGACCAGCGTCCAGGCGGAAAGATACTTAGCTTACAAAATCGATGCTTTAGCGGAATCCCTTGCACGGTTTTCGAACCGTGCAAGGCTTAATTCCACTCAACGCTATTCTTGTCCGCCACCGAACATGGCTTCACTGCCTTCGCCACTTTCCGGTGTCGCGGGTGGCGTGGAAGTTTCAGCAGGTGCGGCCGCTGCCGAGGCATCACCAGCTTCCGCGGTTATGCTGGGCTCATCTGCATCAAGCAACGGGAAGCTATCTTGCAACGTTGCCACTGGTGCCGTAGCCAATGCTTCCAAAGCATCTCGTCGGTAGTTGACCTCCGATTCCTGGAAGATCCGGAACCCAGTACCAGCGGGAATCAAGTGACCTAGAATCACGTTTTCTTTCAAACCGACGAGCTTGTCGACCTTCCCTGCCAAGGCTGCCTCGGTCAGCACTTTAGTCGTTTCCTGAAACGACGCCGCGCTGATGAAACTATTCGCCTGAACCGCCGCTTTGGTAATCCCCAACAACTGGGTGCTCGCGGTTGAAGACTTTGGTCGCTTACCTTTCGCAGGCGTCCCGCCGAGAGCTTCGATTTGAGCGTTGGTTTGCTCAAAGGCTTCCTTTGGAATGATCGTCCCTTGAGTGTAATCACTATCACCAGGGTTGGTGATTTTGATGCAACCGGACAATTCATCGTTCGCTTTACGGAACTGAAAACGGTCCATCACCAAACCAGGTAACAAGCTGGTATCACCAGGATTCTCAATCTTCACCTTGCGAAGCATTCTCGCGATGATGATTTCACAGTGCTTGTCGTTAATTTCAACCTTTTGCGATTGATACACTTGCTGGATTTCATGCAACAAATACTGTTGAACTGCTTCCTCGCCCGAGACACGCAGGATATCGTGTGGAACGAGCGGACCATCGACGAGTGCTTGCCCCGCTTTGACGATATCACCACTGTGCACCAAGAAGTGCTTTCCGTGGGGAACGAGGTGCTCACGTTCGATGCCGGATTCACTTCGGACGATGATCGTCCGTTTTCCACGTTTCCGTTCGGCCAAAATCTCAACCTCACCATCAACCTCGGCGATCACGGCAGGATCCTTCGGTTTGCGAGCCTCGAAGATCTCAGTCACCCGAGGCAGACCACCCGTGATGTCTGAAACACCACCCGTTTCACGAGGCATTTCAGCAAGCGTTGTACCGGGCGTAATATCCACCCCTTCCTTGACGGTAATCGTCGCTCGTTCAGGTAGATACTGAACATCGAGAGCTTTACCATCGGCATCCTCAACGACAATTTGGGGGTGCAGATCACCTTTGTGGTCGACGATCATCATCCTCAAGTTACCACTGGCTTCACGCTCGGTCCGCATCGTCTCGCCTTCAACGATGTCCTCGAAGCGAACCTTACCGTTTACTTCCGACAAAATCGGAATCGAGTACGGGTTCCATTCGCAAAGAACCGTTTGTTCTTTAACGGTATCTCCCTCTTTGACCTTCAACGTCGAACCGGTCGGTACGGCGTAGGACTCGATTTCTCGGCCACGATCATCGACGATCGACAACTCACCGTTTCGCGTCAACACGATCTGCTCACCGGCGGTGTTCTCAACCACTCGCATCCGCGTCAGGCGAACCTGACCGGCTTTCTTGGACTTGATATCCGATTCCACTGATTGCTTACTGACGCTACCACCGATGTGGAACGTCCGCATCGTCAGTTGGGTTCCTGGTTCACCGATACTTTGGGCGGCGATGATTCCAACGGCCATGCCTTCTTCAACCAGTGCCCCGGTCGACATGTCCATCCCATAACAACAACGACAGACTCCCAAAGGTGCGTCGCAGGTCATTGGCGTACGTACTTGGATTTTTTCCAAGCCCATACCCTCGATCTTGCGTGCGATTTCAGGGGTGATCATCTCATTTTCATGAACGATCACTTCGTCGGTAACGGGATTCACGATCGATTGTCGACTGACACGTCCATTGATCGAATCCACCAAGCTGACTTCGACCTTTTCACCACGGTAAACGACACCCTTGGTGATTCCTTGCGTCGTACCGCAATCGTCCATGGTGACGACCACGTTCTGAGCAACGTCCGCAAGTTTACGCGTCAGGTAACCACTGTCAGCCGTCTTCAGCGCGGTATCGGCCAAACCTTTTCGTGCACCGTGTGTTGAACTGAAATATTCCAGCACCGATAAACCTTCTCGGAAGTTCGCCTTAATTGGCGTCTCGATGATTTCACCGGTCGGCTTCGCCATCAATCCTCGCATCCCGGCCAACTGACGGATCTGTTCAATACCACCACGAGCACCTGAGTGCGACATCAAGAACACGGGATTGACATACCATCCGCCCTCTCGAACGTCATTTTTCATGGCGTCCATCATGTCCTTGGTGATCAACTCGCGAGCGTTGGTCCACTCATCAAGCACGTGGTTGTATCGTTCCTGTCCAGTCATCAATCCGCGATCATAGGACTTCTTCAGCTTCATGACCTCTTTTTCAGCCTTCGTGATGAATTGAGCCTTTGTGTCAGGCGTCACCAAATCATCCGTTGCGAACGACAGACCGCTGCGGGTCGATTCTCGGAAACCCATCTGCATCATTGCATCAAGCAGATTGATCGTCGCTTTGCGACCAAGGCGTTGGTAGCAATCGCTAATCACGCGAGCCAAGTCCCCGCTTCGCATGGGCTGATTGTAGAAATCCATTCCGTCTGGAAGCATTTCGTTGAAGCGAACACGACCGGGCGTAGTCTCGATGACCGCTCCGTATTTCGCATCATCTTGTTCGGTTTTCAGACGCTGGAACTTGGGCATCCGCATCTTGATCTTTGCGTGTAATGCCACAACACCCTGCGCGAATGCGAGATCGACTTCGTCGTAACCACTGAAGACCATCCCTTCGCCACGCTGATCCGGCATTTCAACAGTGGTGTAGTAGCAACCCATCACGATGTCCTGAGATGGACTCATAATCGGCTTACCGTTGGATGGAGCGAACACGTTGTTGGTGCTCATCATCAACGTGTGTGATTCCACCTGTGCCTCGATCGACAGCGGAAGGTGAACCGCCATTTGGTCACCATCGAAATCGGCATTGAACCCCTTGCAAACCAGCGGATGAAGATGAATTGCGTTACCCTCCACCAAGGTTGGCTCGAATGCCTGGATTCCCATCCGGTGCAGCGTAGGAGCACGGTTCAACAGAACTGGATGATTCGCAATCACCTGCTCGAGGATATCCCAAACCTCTTCGTCCTTCCGCTCCAGCATTTTCTTCGCCGACTTGATCGTATCGGCGTGTCCAAGCTCTTTGAGCCGGCGAATGATAAAGGGCTGGTAAAGTTCAAGAGCGATCTTCTTTGGCAAACCGCACTGATGCAGCCGCAACCTTGGACCGACCACAATCACACTTCGTGCAGAGTAATCAACACGCTTGCCGAGCAGGTTTTCGCGGAATCGCCCCTGTTTACCTTTGATCATGTCGGTCAAAGATTTCAGCGGTCGGTTGCTCGAACCGAGCACGGGTCGCTTGCAGCGGTTGTTATCGAACAGTGCATCGACCGACTGCTGCAACATTCGCTTTTCATTGCGAATGATGACCTCTGGGGCATTCAAATCGACCAACTTTCGCAAACGGTTGTTGCGGTTGATAATTCGACGATACAAATCGTTCAAATCGCTGGTTGCGAAGTTGCCGCTATCAAGCAGAACCAACGGTCGCAAATCAGGTGGGATCACAGGGATCACATCAAGCACCATCCACTCCGGACGGTTGTCGCTATCTCGAATCGCTTCAACGATTTTCAAGCGATTGATCAGGTCCTTTTTCTTCTGCTTTGAACCGGTCTCTTCCAATTCAACACGCAACTTTTCGGACAACTGAACAAGGTCGAGTTTATTGAGCAGTTTGCGTACTGCCTCGGCCCCCATATCGGCTTCGAATGAACCATCGCCGTATTGCGCTCGTGCGGCCCGATACTCTTCTTCGGTCAACAGTTGCTGAGGCTCAAGCTCTGTCGTGCCGGGTTCGATCACGACGTAGTCTTGGAAGTAGATCACTTTCTCAAGTGAACTGGTCTTCATGTCCAGCAAGTTGCCCAGGCGGGAGGGCATTGCTTTGAAGAACCAGATGTGGACAACCGGAGCCGCTAGCTCGATGTGTCCCATCCGTTTTCGACGCACGCGGCTGTGGGTGACTTTCACACCACAGCGGTCACAGATCATCCCTTTATATTTCATCCCGCGGTACTTTCCGCAGGCGCACTCCCAGTCTTTTTCGGGGCCAAAGATACGCTCACAAAACAAACCGTCTTTCTCAGGACGGTAGGTTCGGTAGTTGATCGTTTCCGGCTTTTTGACTTCGCCGAACGACCAACTCTTGATGTCTTGTGGACGCGCCAGTGAAATCCGAACCGATGCGTAGTCGTTGATACGATCGTAGCTATTGGATTCGCCAATCGACATATTCAGGTGCTCCTGGTCGGCCGTGACGGCCGTTTCGGTAATAAGCTGGCTTGATAGGTGACAAAGACCGGTGCTGAACGCTGTTGTGGTTTCAAACCGTCGGTCAGAGTCATGAATTTTCCAAGGGCGGTGGTCGGTGACCACCATCTTCGGCCGAGGTAATCGGCCGAAGCTGATTTCACGACAAGAAAACTAGATCGGTCGTTTTTCTAATTGCATGTTGAGTGCAAGACCTCGAATCTCATTGGTCAACACATCAAAGCTGGCGGGCGTGCCGGCTTCGAGGGTATTCTCCCCCTTGACCATCGATTCGTAGATTTTGGTGCGACCTTCCACGTCGTCACTCTTCACGGTCAACAGTTCCTGCAAGATGTAAGCAGCTCCGTAGGCCTCCAAAGCCCAGACTTCCATCTCTCCGAATCGCTGACCCCCAAACCTCGCTTTACCACCCAACGGTTGTTGCGTGATCAACGAGTAAGGCCCGGTGCTTCGTGCATGCACTTTGTCATCAACCAAGTGGTGCAATTTGAGCATGTAGATGTAGCCGACGGTGGTCTCTTGCTCCATCGGTTCACCAGTCCGTCCATCCGTCAGGCGAATCTTGCCGTGTGCCGGCAAACCAGCTTCCGCCAAACACTTGTTGATGTCTCCCTCGCTCGCACCATCGAAGACCGGCGTGATTGCCTGGAAACCAAGCTTGGCCCCAGCCCAACCGAGGTGAGTTTCGAGGATCTGACCAACATTCATCCGGCTCGGAACACCGAGCGGATTGAGCATAATCTGGATTGGCGTGCCGTCGGGCAGGAAAGGCATATCCTCGATTGGCAAGATTTTGGCAATCACACCCTTGTTTCCGTGTCGACCCGCCATTTTGTCACCGACACTGATGACACGCTTGGTAGCAATGTAGATCTTGACCATCTGCAAAACACCACTACGAAGCTCATCACCTCGCTTCATGCTGTTGAGTTTTCGATCACGTGAATCAATCGCGGTCTCAACATTGGTCCACTGCTGAGCACAGACCTTTTCAACCTCTTTCTGACGGGCGGCATCCTTGACTTGGTCGAGAACATGCTCAAGGCGGAAGGAGACAGCCCGCTCGGCAACGAACTTCGGATCTTGACCGTCAGCCAGTGGCGTGCCAGTGGCGTCTTTCAGCTTGACACCCGCAGCCTCCTCGAGGTCACGAACAAACGACTCGAAGGTACTA
>JAYZAR010000395.1:0-4333 GCA_036339635.1 Planctomycetota bacterium
TTAAGTGTACAGATTGGAAGACAGTCGATGGCGGCATCGAACGAACATGAGCTGAAGCGACTTGCGTCTGAATTAGCAATTCGGGCGTGGGCGGAGGGTGGAGCAACTGACCCGTCGGTGCAAGCGAAGCTGATTGATAGCAATCCCCATATTTCCGGACAGCTCAGGCTTGAATTCAAACGTCTCGGTTTGATCGAACGGGCATTCCATGAGAATCCACTGCAAAGTACCGAGGATTCTCCTGAAGCCCAATCAGTGGCGAATTCGAAGAACGGTAACCTGCCATTTGATTGGACATGGAAATGCCTGAGTTGCGAAATCACGCTACGTGACGACAGTGCTAAAAGTCGGTCCAGCAGCGATGTCCGAACCTGCCCGAAATGTGGTCGGGAATTAGTTCGCACTCAAGAGTCGGATACCTCTGTAAGCGGCGATCAGATCGATCATTATCGCTTGGACCGTGTACTTGGAGCAGGCGGATTCGGAACCGTTTGGCTGGCCTTTGATGAAGAATTACGACGGCCAGTTGCATTGAAAATCCCAAAACGCGGTCACTTGAATCCGCACGATCGCAGGACTTTTTTGCGTGAGGCCCAACTCGCAGCATCTGTCCGACATCCAATGATTGTTACGGTCTACGACATCGGTGTTCACCAAAATCAAGTGTACATTTGCAGCGAGTACATTGATGGTCCGACACTCGAACAACGACGCCCTAAGAAGGAGGACCAACCGGAGACCTCCTGCCGATTACTTTTGCAATTGTGTGAGCCGCTGAAGGCATTGCATGAAGCGGGGATTATCCACCGCGATCTTAAGCCGAGCAACATTCTGATCGATCCGAATGGTGTCGGACGATTGACTGACTTTGGCATTGCAAAGTCAGTTGAAAGCCAGACCGTAAATACGCTCACCGGACAAGTACTTGGAACGCCCTCGTACATGGCGCCCGAGATTGTTGATGGGAATTCCAAGCATGCGGATCCGCGAACTGATATCTACTCCATCGGTGTTATCTTTTACGAAATGCTTTGCACCAGTGTACCGTTCAAAGGTCCATGGAGTGAGTTAAAGTCAGCGATCCTTCATGATCGACCGCCGACGCTCCAGTCATTCGAACCGCCGTGGGACATTCCCGAAGACTTGGAACGGGTTTGCTTGAAGTGCCTAGAAAAGAATCCGAAGGATCGTTACCCATCGGTTGATCTGCTGGCTGATGATCTAAAGCGTTTTCTGAGCGGTTTACCTGTCCACGCAAAACCGAAATCGTTACCACTGTGTATCTATCGGCAGATTGAAAAGTATCCTGCTTTGTCTTCGGCAATCGCTCTGGCAACAGTTTTTTTCGTGATCGTCCCTTCGCTTCTCGGAACAATCCACGGGATCACGCAAGACTTTCGACAGGAGCGGCAATCACTACTGGGTAGGAATCAGGAATTAAAAGAGGCAAACAACGAAGCTGAAGTCGCGATTGCGGAACTGGAGCTACAAACCGAACATGTGGATCGGCAAGCGGCTATCGAAAGTTTGGTGAGGGAAGCAGAGGTGCTGGCCGATACGCTTCCACAGACTGCACTGGAAATGGCGATCGATGTCGCTGGCAGAGTGTCGGCTGACGATTCGCCTTACCTTCCCGAAGATCAAATTCGACGAGAAAGTCAGGCGTATCAGTTGCTCGTCGACCTAGCAGCTCGCACCGTGGGGGTCCAACCTGCCATATCTGGCGGTGAGGCGACAAAGTTGCAGTTGATGGAACCCAATCGCCTATTGATTCGCAACAGAATCACTGACCACCAAATCAAGAGTCGATTCAATCGCAATCAGCCTCGGGTGGATGAATGCTTTTCGGTTTGGTTGCCCAACCGTGTTATTCAACCGCCGAATAATCAAATTGGCAAGTTAAGAGAAATCAACTACCTCGATGTGCACCCACGTGACAGATTTCTGACGAACCGCTCAGCCATTGTACGATTCAAACACGAGAATCAGTCGCCGAGCAATATGGGTTCGGCTGCTGGTAAGGATCCCGACGGCGGCGTGCGTCAATTGGAGAACTACTCGGTCGCGAGTCCTGGAGCAACGACCTGCTACTGGAAAGGCCTGCCAGCAGCGGATTGCGTCGTCTCAAACGATGGGGAAATTGTGATTTCTCTTCATGTTGATGGGTCAGTTTCTGCGAAGTTCAGAGAGAATGATTCGGTCATATCAACGACCTACGTCGACATCGACATCGACGGGGCCCCAGACCGGGCAGTGGATCAGGTCAAGTGGCTGGATGATGCCAACACATTGCTTGTTGAAGCCGCAGGGGATGTTACGGTCTTTCAGTTGCAACGCAGACCAAAACGATGGATGTTAAAAGCAAAAGCGATTTGGGACACCAATCTTGATGACGTGGTTTGTTGTAGAACAACCATCGGGGTCCACAACAAAGCGGCAAGCCAACTCACGCTCTTTGATACGCGAGATATTGAGGCGAGCGAACGCGAAGTAAAACCATTTTTGGAGCTCCCCTGCGATCAAGTGTTTGACTTGTGGCTTCCACGCTCAGGCGGCGAGATCTATGTTGCAGGCAATCGTAATGGTCGTCATCAGTGGCAAAAGTGGAACATCGACGACGGCACATCAGAACAGGTTTTGGCGTGGGAAATCGACCAGGCCTGTCCACGATTAATCGCTCACCCAACTCTGGATTTAGCAGTTTTGGTTGGTCAGAACCTTTGGCTGTTGGATGCCTCAACCGATAGCTTGCGTACACTAGTGGACCACGAAGAACCGCTTCCGAAGCTGAGCCCGAGTTCAGTGTCATGGCTAGGAACGACCAGAAATCTGTTGATCGGTCTCGGTACGCAGCTTTCACTGTTGGACACTGCTGAGCCAAGCGAAGCATTTCAATCAGCGAAGACGATTTATCGCCACCCGTCGAGCGTGGAGTCGGTCGTTTCCAGCCCCAAAGGAGAGTGGATTGCGAGTCTCGATCGCGCTGGTAACACGAGAATCGCAGGATTTCCGATCCGGTCGACGCTGCAGCGGACAATGATTTCACCGAGCGTTCCAGATCAGAATCAGTCTATGAAGCGACTGACACAAAATGCCTCTGGAAATCTCTTCTTGTGTCACTACGCCTCAGGCATGGTCGAGGTGCTAGAGAACAAGTTCATTGGCGGTCAACAATCATGGGAGAAACTCTTTAGCAACGTCTTCATTCATGATGCTGCAATTGGCAATCAGACCCTCTCTTTACTAGGCCAAGATCGCCAAGTGATCGCGTACTCGGGTAACACATTCGAGCGTGCTTTCTTTCACGCTCGCGTTCCAGAAGGTATTCGCAGAGTTTGGGTCAGCCAAGATGACCGTTGGTTGATTGCATGGGGTGCGACGCAAGTCTTGACTTATGATCTTTCCAAGCCCAAGGGGACACCGCGAGTTTACCGGGCTCAACATGCGATCCGATCACTTCGTTTATCGATCGATCAGCGTGCAATTGTAATTCTAGACGATCAACCTCAGTTGACGGTTGTTGATCTTGCCTCCCACGATGTGATCAATCAATATTCCTTCGATGCAGATCAACCTGCCGCACTCGAAATACCGTTGATCATTGCCAACGACTATGCATTCGCGATCTCAGGCGGAAGTATTCATTGTGTTGCTACCTCTCCGCCAGATCGGCGCGAGTTGAACATAGCGGGAGACAGAGTGATTCGGGAATCTGTTCGTCAAACGTCGCTAAGATTCTCTAGCCGTCAGGCCCCCTCCATCTCGAGTTGGGTGTCAAAAAGAGGTGAGGGATTATTTTTAATTCCGAAGGCGAACTCTCTAAAAGCTTTTCTTGTTGGGGACGCGCAATGGCAGCAGATGGAACTATGGCGCGGCACGGACTTCGCTCGGCAAGTGCGGCAGTGGAGACTTACCCACCAGCAGCAACTAGTGACAGGCAGTGCTGATCGAAATTGGATTCTCGCCGCGTCGGGCAGCGACGCATGGCTGTGGCACCTAGACAACGGGATAGCGTACGAACCGGAGCAATTACCAATCGATTTCAACAGCAATATCACTGCGGCTGCTTTCTCATCAGATGGACGATTCGTCGCTCTTGGATTTGACTCAGGACATATCCGTTTTTGGCCACTTTCTGCGGATGTTAAAACGAGAGCCGAAGTCACCATCCCAATCTCGACCGATCCAATTGAAAGATTGATTTTTCTTAACGCGGGTGAAGGCCTCGTCATTGGGTGCCATTCGGGTGTGTTTCAGTTATCCTTAGGAGTTGCTAACTTCGCAAAACAACTCGATGCCCTCGTTAGTCAGTCACAGCGCGTACGAAGTCGAA
>JAYZAR010000396.1:0-9282 GCA_036339635.1 Planctomycetota bacterium
GGACCGCAGCGAAGCCTACCGAGCAGAGTCCACGATTGCTAGACTGTAGCGCTGCATCGGGCAGTGCTTGCCCTCCACAACCCCTCTTTTCGCAGTCGATTTTGATGAGCACCGGCGAGACCCCTGATAGCCAAGCCCCGGAAAGCCAAGCCCCGGAAAGCCAAGCCCCGGAAAGCCAAGCCCCGGAAAGCCAAGCCCCGGACAGCCAAGCCCCGGACAGCCAAGCCCCGGAAAGCCAAGCCCCGGACAGCCAAGCCCAGGCCAACCGAGCCGCGGCTGCTCCTGATTCGCCGGCTGCTCCTGATTCGCCGGTTGCTCCTGATTCGCCGGTTGTTGCCGATGCCCCAGTTGCCTCGGGCAGTGAGGTGGCGAGCCCGCCAGCAGCAAGCGCAGAAACAAACGCACCTGTCGAAACCGGAACGGCTGCCAAGACGTCCGCTCCATTGGGCAAGCTTGCGCGTGGACGCGGGCCGTTGGCGGCGCGGGGACTAGGGGTCACCAAACCGGCATCGCCAGCGGTCGATACAGCGGCGTTGAGCAAGCCGGGCAAGCCGAAAACGAAAAAAAACAAATCGACCCGTGACCAAGCAGCCGACTCGGCGGACGACCAGAAAGCCAAGCCAAGGGTCGTTGCCCCGAGCAAGCGGCTGCCGGCCAAAGTCGCAGTCCCGAGCACGCGACAAGCGTTGTCAGATGATTTGCAAGCCGAGCTAGACGCTGAGTTGGCTTTGACCGACCTCGACGCCATGCTGTCAGGTGCGGCTGGCATGGCCGAACGCGCGGAGCCGCTTGGAGAGGGAGCTCGTGTGCATGCTCAGGTTCTGAAAATTCACGAGGACAGCGTCTTTGTTTCCTTAGGTGGACCCGATGAGGGGGTCGTCCCCTTTGTGCACTTCAAAGAAGAGCCAGCGATCGGATCGTCCGTTGAGGTGATCATTCGCGGCATCAGCGGCGAGGACGGCCTGTACGCGCTGGGGCTACCGGGCGAAGCAGTTGATGCCAGTGATTGGGAGGATATGGAGGAGGGGGCTGTCGTTGAGGCGACTGTCACCGGCAGCAACTCCGGTGGGCTGGAGTGCAAGGTTGGAGGCATGAAGGGCTTTATCCCGATCAGCCAAATCAGTGAATATCGCGTCGAAGATACCAGTGAATTTGATGGGCAAAAATTTCTTTGCGTGGTGACCGAGGCGAATCAACGACGCGGCAACTTGGTGCTCAGTCGCAGGGCTGTGGCGGAGCGGGAACGCGAAGAAAAGCGTAAAGAGCAGTTGGAAAAGATGGAGGTCGGCGACCTCATGGATGGCATCGTTCGAAGCATTAAGGACTTTGGTGCGTTTGTTGATCTGGGAGGTTTGGACGGACTGATTCACATCAGCAAGTTGAGCTGGGATCGAGTCAAGCATCCGAGTGAAATTCTCGAAGAGGGTCAGCAGGTAAAAGTCAAAGTGGACCGGGTCGACAAAGAGACCGGCAAAATCTCACTTTCCTATCGCGATCTACTTGTTAATCCGTGGGATACGGCAGAGCAAGATTTTGGTGTCGGCAGCACGCACCGCGGCACCGTTACCCGAACCGCAAACTTCGGTTGTTTCGTCAAGCTCGCACCTGGCGTTGAGGGGCTCGTTCATATCAGCGAACTTGCGCACCATCGTGTTTCCCGTGTCGATACATTCGTTACTGAGGGCGAGGAAGTTGAGGTCAAGGTTTTGTCCTTCGACCGTGACTCGCAAAAGGTTGGGTTGTCGATCAAAGCTGTCCAGCAGCCACCGGTTGATCCAGCGGCGAAATCGGCCGAGGAGGTCGAGGCTGACGAACCACCTCGCGAACCCGCCATCAAATCGACCCACACCGGACCGTTAAAAGGTGGCAACAATCGAGACACCGGCGGCGAACGATTTGGTTTGAGATGGTAATCAGCCAGGCCGGTGCGTTCTTTCGGGAACCGTCGGCCAAAAGGATCCGAACATAAAGTCAGGACGAAACGGTTCAATCGAGTCATTTGACGACGTTTCGCCGAGCTTTTGATTCGCCCAGATCGGTTCACTGCCATCGCAGGGGTTGAGCTCAATTTTCGACAGCAATCCTGATTCCTCGCCAGCGAAGTCTGGTGCCACGATGCTGGATTACTTCTGCACGTTCCACCACCAACGTTGCCGAAGCACCGGTTGCCGCGCTGACGGTTTGGTAAGACTGGAAAGTGTCGGATAGTCGTTGACTCGAACCAGTGTTTGAGCAGGATCGACGGCGACCCCACCGCTCGCCATCAGCACATTGTAAATTTTGCGTTGGTGGCGGACGGTATGAAGCTTGGCAATCGACATGACCTGCCGAGGTGTTGGCATGATGTAGGACGATTGGGTGGGCGAAGCGGCAAGTGATTGGAGCAGAGCTCGTTGTTCCTCATCATCAGCGAAGCGGTGCAGCAGTTGGGAGACTGACGCAGCCCGGTAGACCGATTCCAGCGAGGCGTAGATTGGATATTTCGTCCGAATCGCGTGCCAGTTTTCGTTGAAGTTCGCGACGAAGGTTTCGCTTCTTGGGTCACGTGTGACGTTACCGCGTTGGCCACTAGCCAACGCCCTTTCATTTTGACCGCTGAGGCGAATCGGCTGACCGGCCAATTCGATTACGCTTCGTTCTTGGTCTGCACGAACGGCGCGGGGCGCTGAGGTAAACCAGAGTCTTAACAGTAATTCGCTTGGGGGGCCCATCTCGATCGTGTCATCGATGACGTCCATGTAGCTTTTCGCTCCCCGCGGCATCGGTTCAATCCCGAGTGCTAGTTGCTTCATGTGTCGGTCTGCTTCGACCATCAAGTAACCGATCGCCGTGTCACCCGCCGTACCAAACACTTCTACACGTTGCATGCCCAAGCCTTCGATCAATCGATCTGCCGCCTTTCCAATGGGGATTTGGTCAGATTGAACGCCTTGAGCAACTTTGGCAGCTCGCTGCAGACCTTCGGTAGTAGGATCGATGGTGCACCCGAATGGCTGCCGCTGCATCGCCGCAGCGAGCGTGGTTACGAAAAAGTCGAGGCGTAACGGATTCAATCCGCTCTCGCGATCACGAAACCAACCGTCGCGAGATTCAATGCCACCCACTGGGCCGGCCAGGATGATGTCGTTGCCTTCACGAAAGATGTATTGCACGCGGGATAGTCCGCCCAGGTGCGTCATCGCTTCTGAGAGGGGGACGCCTTGGACACGGCAACGTGTCCACTCATTCATCAATCGCTTCAGCGAGATGCACCGCATCGTCGAGGGATCACGCCAAGCGGCTGCAGTTGGTTCAGCGGCGATTTCCTTCCGTAGCAGCGACTTGAGGTCAGCGACGGCATCGCTTGAGGCAATCGTTTCGCACTCCCGGACGGTTCCCGTGGCGTCCACGTAGACACCTTGTGGGTAAGGAGCCATGGTGCTCGGGCCTCCCAAGGCTTCCCAGGTATCAGGGACTACGGTCGTCTGAATGAGGTCCATCAGCGATTGGAAATCTGCGAATGAGCCACCACCGTTGCCACCGACATCGTCGATGGCGCCGCCGCGATAAGTTGAATCTTGGATGCTGTCGATGGTATTGCCAGCCGCCGTGACTTCACCGCTGCTACCTTGCGCGGTGGCAATTTGCGCCAGCACGGAATCTCGATCGATGACGGGTAAGTGCTGCACATTCTGAGCGGCTAAGCTGAATTCGCCGCCGGCTAAATGGGAATCGATATCTTGTCCAGTGGCCAACGGTGTTCCGGAGGTGCACAAGCAAAGGGTGCATCCAAGCAGCAAGGTTCGTAAGTTGATTTGCATGGAAGGTGTCCTGTTAGTTGGCGTTTACCATCGAGCCGTCAAGCAGCTTTTCAAGGTGGCAAGTTTTTTGCATTTCGACGTCACCTTTCCGCTATGGGAAAAAGAGCCCTTGGCGTGTAAGGCATGGAAAATCCGCATGAGACCCGATTCCATGACCCTCCGCCGGGGAGAGATTTGAAAATCTATTTCACGAGTATCGTCCTGCATTAACAAGAACGCAAATCGTGTTCCGGCGAGAAAATTTGGTGGTTCGGAGTGGTTTAGGAGATTTGTCGATAGGATTGCGTCATTTTGCGACATCCCGGTGGTCTAAAAATGCTACATCCGAGTCTGCTGTCCAAGCCCTTCGAATCGCTACCATTGTTTGGCTATCGCAGCCGATGGTGGGCAGATTCGTGCGCAGGATAATAGTGAGTTTGAAGTATTCGCTCACCTATCAACGATCTGATCTCTGCTAAGCCTATCGGTGGTTTGGCGTCGCCATGTATCGCCATCGCTCTGCGGTTTAGCCCGAATTGCGGAATCCTGGCCCTCGCCTCTCCGCGGCTGGAATATTTCGGGAGCAGGCCCAATCGGCAGCGCAGCTAATGAGTCGAACCTATTGTTAAGTAGGTCGATTGTTAAGCAGGCCCCTGCGAAGGGTCGTCGTAATCAATCCACTGACCCTTTTCGAGCCGTTGCTGTGGGGTGAAGCGTGCCTTGTAATTCAGGTGCGAATTGGCAGCCACGTACATTCCGAGGTAGGTCCACTGCCGCCCTGTTTGGCGGCCCCACCGAATTTGTTCCAAGACCGCGAGGGTGCCCAGACTGTACCACCCCTCCGTCGGGTCGAAGTAGGTGTAGACGGCGGAGGTGCTGGTTTGGCCGATGTCAAAGATAGAAACGGCGATCAGATTGTCTCCGCGGTAAATTGCCAATTCTGCGGACAGGCAGCAAGAATTGACCAGAAAGGAACGATAGTCATCCGCGTCGACCGATGCATCACTTTGCGCCAAGTCGCGGTCGCGCCGATGCTGGTTGAATATGTCGACTCGACGTTGATCCAATCGAGGTTGTCCCAGCTCAATCCGCAGATCGCGGCGTGCTCGTTGGATTACACGCCTTAGTGAGCGGGTGCAACGAAATCGATTGATGTCGACCCGGGTAGGCTTGCACTGATCGCATGTGGGGCACTGGGTGCGGTAAAGAAAGTCGCCGCTTCGGCGATAGCCCATTTCTAAAAGCTGATCGGTCATCTCTGGCAGGACCTCGCCGGCGGGCAAATGCAGCGGCATCCGCGCGGTTGTTTCGTCGAGGTAAGGGCAAACCTGTTGCTGATCCTGCACAACAATCAAAGGTACCAAAAAAAAACCCTGAAATCGTGGGTGAGCGAAGCTGACCTATGATAGCAGGGTTTGGGGGCTCGTTCGCAGGTCGATGATAATTTATCGCGACCAGCTCGGCGTGATGGTCAGTCCCACCACCATTGGCCGTCCGCCAAGTTGGAGGGGCCAGCACTTTGCTTGGCTTGATTGTTTTCACCCTGATCGACAACCAGGTGATCTTTATTGAACGCCGTCCGCGGCTTCATTTGAACGCCGCCCCCGAGTGGCGTCATCAAGTTGTTGCCTCGCCAGATCGCATTGACAGCGGTTTCGACTTGATCTGGAGCGTTGTACGTTTCAATCGAGAACTTACTCTCATCCATCAACAAAGGCATGTTCCATTCGGCTTGGCCGTAGAAGTCTTGGTCTTGGATGTAAGCGGCGGCGATTGCCACATCGATCAGTTGTCGCAGTTCAGCGTAGATGCGAACTTTTTGAGCAATCTCTGGGAACTGCTTGGTGAAATCTTGGCAGAACGCCTGGCTTGCTTTGTTGACTCGACCGCTGGCGGTTCGGCGACCGTTGGCGACTCGCTCATTCGCACCGACAAGTTGGACGCCGCGTTCTTTGATCTTCATCGCCATTCCATCTTCACTCACGGCAATGCCGTCGTAGTTTGGTTGGAAATACCAGCGTTCCATTGCATTCGCTGCGATTGTGTTTGGGTTGGCACGCTCCACGTAGCTCATCATTCGAACTGGCAGCTTTTCCAAACCAATGCCGACAAGCTTCATTCGGTAATCGGCTTCGACCAACACGCGGGCAAAGTGCGAGGTGTTGGGGATTCCACGAAAGGTGACTGTTTGAAGACCGAGATTTTGCTTCAGGCCATTCGCCAATCGCGTCGCGTCACTCGGTTGTAAGCGGCCGCGAACCGACGCAAGGAACTGATTCATTTGCTTCAAACCTTCTTGCGTCGGATCGATCGAAACGCTGATGACCGGGGTCGGCTGTTGGCCTGGCGCGTAAGCGCGTAGTGCGGTGACTAGATCTTCCAGCAGCACGACGGGTTGGCCCGATTCCATTCCGATTAATCGTTCGGTCGGGTCAGCGAAGAAGCCTTCGGCCGGACCAGCGATCACGATGTCTTTCGTTTCTGGATAATAGAAGACGTGTTTGACGGCGGTTAATCCCGCCAACGCCCTCATCTCCTCTGGTAACGGCTGACCGGCTTTCTGGGCATCCGCGATGGCTGATTCCAAGCGGTTGAGCGAAATTTTTCGCAGCTCGCTCGGTTGCATCACATTCGCATCGCCATTCGCTCTTGCGGCGGCTAGCCGCTGCTGAGCCAATCGCGGATCGAACTGCCGGACCCGTAGTACACCAGTAGCATCTACGTCGATACCCGCGATGGGAGCTCCGATCAGGCTGGACTGGCCATGGGCGGGTGCCGCAACGCAAGCGGCGAGGAGGATCAGGCATAGGCCGGTCAGCGGCCGCAGTAGTAAAGAGTGTTTCATGGTGAAGTTGGGCTGGCAAGAACACCAGAGCACGAGGGAGACTCTGCCAGAATCGGTTCGGGCACGACAAGTTCGACTGTTGAGTTTAGTCGGCCTCCTAGAGGCTCTCAACAAAATTCGGTAAGGATCGGTGATGGACTAAGAAAGTCGTTTTATTGCAGTCACAACGGCTGTAGCGGTCAAGGGAACCATTCATGGAGAGGCGTGTTTCGGTGAGAACCGTGACAGTCTGCCACGGATGCATCCGCTCGTTTCAAACGAAACCTAACTAATTTCCCCCAAAATATAGGGTGAGGAGACCTCGTCTCGTTGGTGCGTGAACCAAACTCTGAAGGCGAACTCGGTCCATTTGGTGCACGGGCAGGGCTTGGCGTTGCCGCAGAGAGACCGGTTGTTCCCCATGATTTTTCGCAGGATTAAACCGAAAAAAGGAGCAAATCCCTTGCAAGCATGGCTTCGCTAATGGGAAATGCCCTTCATGAACCCCGTCCTTCCCAATGAACTCGATGCATCCGGCTGGCCCCAGGATCGCCACTCGTCAGTGAAATGAACTCCCCACCCTCCCGCACCAAAAACGAACGCCCCAAGACGGATTCCATGCGAAATCGTGCGTTGGATAGTCTGCGAGGTTTGGCGATTGGGTTGATGCTGATCGATCACTTGGCTGGCATCCTGTTTGGATTGACGATTCGAGATTCGCCGGTGCGGTGGGTTACCCGGTTAGCTATGCCCTTGTTCTGTGTTTTGATGGGTTACTTTTTGCGTGAAGATCGTCGAAACGAATGGAAGCGACCGGCACAGATCTTGGCGGCGTGCGTCGCGGTAAACTGCTTGTTTTATCCCCTGTATGGGTCGGTTGAGATTCTGGGGAGCTTGCTGCTGACCTATTTGGTCTTTTTGATTGGTGGCCCTTATTTTCCGTTTTGCGTGCTGGCGATCGCGTTTTATCCCATCGATCCGTTGCGGTCTTGGCTCGATTATCCACTGACCATCGTGCTCAGCTTTGTTGCCCAGGGAGCGTTGTTACGACGTTTCGGAATAACAGCGGCGGGGCTATCTGGAATTTGGCTGGCATTCGCTGCGGTCTGGATCGATCACTTGGAGCCTAATGGCGTGAATCAGCGATTGTGTCTGTTTATTTTGCCTGCGACCCTGCTTGTTTTCGTCGGAAGTCAATTTCCAGCCAAGCGGTTGCCGGGATTCGATTGGCTCGGCCTTCATCCGCTGGAGGTCTATGTCGGTCAGTATTATGCGATCTTCGCCCTGTTGTGGGTTTTAGAGGGACTTCGTGGAGCTGGCTTTGGGTTTTAATTGCCGGCGAATGTCTGTTTGTTTGTCTGCGTCAGATTCACGGCTTGCGGTCGATGGGCAAAAAATCACCGGCTTCCCCGCTTCGGTCGCCAGTCCAGGTCGAGGATTGCAGTTCGAGTCGAGCGTTGATTGGGTCAGGGGTCTTTGGCGGAGTGGTTTTGCTCTCCAGTCAGAGTTGAACAAATCTCCGCTAGGACTACCGCAGAAACTGGCAAAGTCTAAAATTTGCTCGCATCGACGGCCGGTTGAACTTGGCTGTGCTTCTGAACCTCCAAGAAATGAAAACAAAGAAATGAGTGGTGACTGCGATTTTGGTCTGATTGGGTTGGCGGTGATGGGTGAAAACCTGGCCCTGAACGTCGAGAGTCGCGGCTACAAAGTCGCTGTCTTCAACCGCACCACCGAGAAAGTGGACGACCTGATCAACGGTCGCGCGGCCGGCAAAAATTTCGTGGGGACCCATTCCATCGAGGAATTTGTAAAATCAGTCAAGCGGCCGCGAAAGCTGATGATGTTGGTCAAGGCGGGGCCTGCTGTCGATAAGTTGATCGAATCGCTGATCCCGCTTTGCGAGACGGGCGACATTATCATCGACGGCGGTAATACGCACTACGCAGATACCGAGCGTCGGACCAAGGTGGTCGAAGAGGCTGGATTGCAGTACGTAGGCTGCGGCGTTTCCGGTGGAGAGGAGGGTGCGCTCAAGGGGCCTAGTTTAATGCCCGGCGGCAGCGAGGCGGCTTGGCCCGAGGTCAAGGAAATGTTTCAGGCAATTGCGGCCAAGGTCGGGCCCAACGACGATATCCCCTGCTGCGAATGGGTTGGTCCCCGTGGTGCTGGACACTATGTCAAAATGGTCCACAATGGCATCGAATACGGAGATATGCAGTTGATTTGCGAGGCCTATCAATTGCTTCGCGAGTTGGGTGGTTTGACCAATGACGAGCTGTACGACGTCTTCGAGACGTGGAATCAGGGTGATCTGCAAAGCTATTTGATTGAGATTACGCGAGATATCTTTAGTGTGAAAGACGACCAAGGTGGCGAAGGTTTCCTTGTTGACAAAATTCTCGATGTTGCCGGGGCCAAAGGGACTGGCAAGTGGATGAGCCAGTTGGCGCTCGATCTTGGGGTTCCTAGCACCCTGGTCACGACCGCCGTCTTTGCCCGAGGCTTATCGGCCCAGAAACGAGCCCGCGTTCGCGCCAGCGAGAAACTCGATGGCCCTAGTGAGTCGATGAACACCGAGATGGCGGCGGTCGCGAAGAAATTGGTCGGCGACCGGGCGGCTTTCATTGAGGCAGTCCGCCAAGCCCTCTACGCTTCAAAAATCGTCAGCTACGCACA
>JAYZAR010000397.1:0-17010 GCA_036339635.1 Planctomycetota bacterium
AAGCCTTATCAAGTTGCTTGAGCGGTTAGGAATGAAATGCCGCGAACGATTCTATGGTGGTGCCGAAGCAGGTTGGGGGGCACAGGTGCTCGAACAACCAGTTGCAGGTATCGTTGTGTTTGCTGATGTTGACCTTAGCCCGAAAGAAGTGGCAGGGGACTTTGCGCATGAGGGATTGCCACCCCACAAATCTCTGGGAACCGTCGGGATGTGGTGCAAGTTGCATGGCGAAGCGATTCTGCAGGCCGGCATGCACCACCTGGAATGCCAGTTCGATTTCAAAGCAGCCCGAGATCAACTGGCGGAACAAGGTATCGAATCGATGAACCCCTTCACAAATTTCGATCACCTCAAACAGTCATTCACCCAAGGAGAAAAATGGCCCGTCGCCGACAAACGTATTGTGCGTGCTCTGCAACAAGGCTGGATCACCGAGGAGCAGGCCGAATATTTCCGACGCGAGGGGAGCCTGGGCTCTCACCTGGAGATTTTGCAACGCTGGGACGGCTACAAAGGTTTCAATCAGACCGGGATCAGCGACATCATTCAAAAAACAGATCCACGGCGAGCAATATCGTGATGTGCCTCGCGTGACACGATGGTTATCCCCCGCGAGAAAATGTGATCATCGCTCGTAGGAACGTCAAAAAATCCAGCACATCCCCACACGACGTGAACCGGATATCCATCTCACGGCTTCCTACCTTGAAACCACACAACGTTCCTAGCCAGCCATCGTCGTCCTAGTAAGCACCAGTCTTCCTAGCCAGCCATCGCCCAACGCTGCACGAAGGTCATAAAGTCCATCCCCGTCCACTCGATTGCGCACGAGACGAATTCTCGCGTTGACGAATCATCCGTTTTGACAATCCCACGTCGCTCCACCTGCGGTGTCGGATCCGTGACAGCCGTTCCTTTTGGTTTCACTGATCGCAATCTGGAAGCTCACGGCATGTTTGGTACGATGTTCCGCTTTGCCCCTTTTCACGAAAGATCACTCCATGCTTGCCTCGGGAATTCAACTTTCGTCTGATGCTGCATTACTATCGGGCGAATCGCTGATGGCGTTGCTTGCTCTGACGGCGATGGAAATCATTCTCGGAATTGATAACATCGTCTTCATCGCGATTGTCAGTGGACGATTACCCCCAGAGCACCGCTCCATGGCCCGGCGGGTTGGATTGTCGTTGGCCATGGTGATGCGAATCCTACTACTATTGATGATCGGCTGGCTGATGGGGCTGACAAGGCCACTTTTTGAATTGTCCAACCTGATCCCCTTCGAATCGCTGGCCACCTATTTTGCCGAGGAGGCCGAAATCAATGAGATCACAGGCCGAGATTTGATTCTGCTGCTCGGTGGGCTGTTCCTGTTATACACCGCAGTCCGTGAGATCCACCACAAGATTGAAGGTGGCGAAGACGAGGCCGAACTCGGAAATCTCCCGGGCGATACTGGTGATGTAGCGGACAGAATCACCCCAGTTGATCCAAACGCCAAGCCAATTTCGATAAGCGGAGTGCTGATCCGCATCGCGTTAATGGACGTGATCTTTTCGCTCGACTCGGTCATCACCGCCGTCGGCATGGCCAAGCATATCGAAATCATGATCTTGGCCGTCATCATTTCGGTCGGCGTGATGATTATCTTCGCAAATCAAATCAGCGACTTTGTACAAGACCACCCAACGGTCAAGATGCTCGCTCTTTCATTCCTAATGCTCATCGGCGTTGTGCTGATTTCTGATTCAGTCGGCACCCCCATCAGCAAGAGCATGGTTTACTTTGCAATGGCCTTCTCGCTGATGGTCGAATTCTTCAACCTTCGCGTGGCAACCAAGCGAGTCCGGCCGAATCGCGGAGAAGGTGAAATTGGCACCGTGAAAACATAACCCTCTCAACGGTCGTTTTCAGCCCAACCCATTTTTATTGAAGAGCGTCGACGATGCACTTGTCAGGAGCTTCGCTTCACGTCGATCAACTGAACGGTTGGAATGAACCAACCGGAGCGAAGCAGGTTTCCACAAAAAGAGTATCGCCCGGTATTGAAAAAAGGACCAGCGGAGGCATTTATCCGATGCTGTGATGCGAGAAGATATTTTATTTCTTTCAATAAGAACAAAAGCGACCGAGCTTCCGGTTCAAGAAACTGCCGCAACAGGCTCAAGAAATCTGATGTCCATCATGCGGGCAGAATCACATCCCGAACTTTGACTATCCCTTTTCGCAATCGAATCGTCGGAAATCTCATGAGATTCGCAAATCTCCTGCTTATCACTGCGTTTGCTCTTTCTGCCTTTCCTGCGACGGCGCAAAGCAGAGGAGGGGGTGGGCTTCGAAAACAATCAGAGGAACAAGGAAACTACCGCGTTGCGGTTGTCGAAGTTCCGGAGAATATAGCTTCAAGATTCAAGCAACTTAAACCCAAAGCATTACTCTATCGCCCGATCAAAACATCCCAGAAAAAACGACCACTCGTCGTGACTTTACATGGCTCTGGCGGAGGCAGGCGAGACATTGAACAGAAGAAGTGGCGGGGAACGATCCGAGAATTACTCAAACCAGAAAACGAGAAGTATGAAGCCATACTTCTGGAACCTCAAAGCGTAGCGACGTGGAACCCCGAATCTCTCGAAATGATGCTGGACTATGTGATCCGTGAAAACCCCGATACTGACACCAGGCGAATCTACTGTGTTGGATATAGCATGGGCGGTAAAGGCACCTGGGAATGGGCTATGCATCACCCCAACCGCTTCGCCGCCATCATCCCCAAGGGCTTCATCCCTGACCTAAGTAAACTTGACGGAATGACCGAACTGCCGATCTGGGCGATGGTGGGAGACAAAGACTCCAAGCCTCGGGTTGAAGGAATCCCTGCAATGGAGAAGGCTCTCAAAGAGCTGGGCTCGAAAAAGGTAAGGATTTCGATCTTCCCAGGAGCCAATCATGCATCAGCTTCGGGCCTCGCCAACGATGAACCGGGAGTGTTCGAGTGGTTGTTTTCATGGAAGCGTGATTAACCCAAGTGCAAAACGGAAACCGACTACAAGCCCCAATGGCAACCCAACTCGTCTACCAACAAATCACTCACCGGATTGCACCGCTGGCCCTGATTGCACAACTCGCTCTTTTTGCACCAATGGCCAAATTGCACGGCTGAAAGGGGGTGAAGTAAAATCTCTCACCGGATCGAATTACGCAGATCAACCATCACTCTGCAACCGGCTCGTAAAACCTGCCCCAAGGAAACTTCTCAGGCTCTCAAAAATGCCCAAGCGTCTCAAACCTGATACCTGCTGGGGACGTGGTTAAGTTGCTTGCATCCGACCTCGCAGTCAATTTAAAGCAGGGGCGGTTCTTGCCGGCCATTTTCGTCGAACGGTGCGAATGACGGCTGCGATCTCAAGTTGTCCATCAACCTCTTTGATCTGTGCATTGGCAAGCACAGCTCGACGGTGGTGAAAAAGGGACCTTCACCCAATTGTGCGATTCGCCTAATTCAAAAGTAGCTGCTGATCGATTTGGCTGGTGCCGAATTTTCCTACATCAATATCATGCTTGTGCAGTAGCTCTAGCCATAGGTTGCACAGAGGCGTTGGTTTCTCAAGAAAGGTGTGCGATTGATGGCGATAACCTCCGCCCGCGACAATGGTGGGGAGATTGTTGCAAGTGTGATTCGATGAATCACCAAAGTTGCTACCGACGACGACCGTTGTGTGATCGAGCAATGTGCCGGCACCCTCTTTGATTCCGTCCATCGCCACAAGAAATTCATTCAAGTGTTTGATGATGTCCTTTTCAACACGGCAAAGTTTCTCGAGTACATCCAGCTTTCCACCATGGTGGGACAGTGTGTGCCAGCCACCGGTCGCGCCGGGGACTTTGATGGCCCCGTAAATCCAATCGAGCGACAAGGTGATCACTCGGGTAGAATCGGTTTGAAATGCGAGCCGGGCCAGTTTAAGCAGGTTTCGAATTTTCGCTGAGAAAACAAATTCCTGATCTTCAATGAGTGTATTGGAAACACGTGGCTTCTCTGTTTCCAGCCAGAATTGCTCGCGGCGAAAGGTCGATTCGAGCTCCGCGATAACGGTCCGATATGAATCGACCTTTCCGGCGTCACCCAATTCCCGCAACCGCTGCATATCCCGAATCAAACTGCGAATGATCTGCCGATCGGTTTCGAGTTGCCGACGCTTGGCTGCGAGATCTTGCTTCCCAAAAAGCACCTCGAAGATAGCGGACTCGTCATGCATCGGCGGTATAGCAACGCCACGATTATTCCACGAGCATCCCCAGCCACGATCGTAAATACTGAACGAAAGAAATGGAAACCGCGTGTCTCCCCCAATCTGTTCAGCAAGAATTTGGTCAACAGAAATCGTATTCACGAAGTTGGGCGACTCGGGCTTCACCGCGCCGGTCAGAAACGATTTTTCAGAATCGTGATTACTGGTCTCCATGCCTGGGTGAAAAAGGTTTTGCAAGACCGTTATCTTGTCTTTTGTCGCCATCTCCTTCAGATAGTTCGACGTTTCGATGTCACCTCGGTCAGCCGGAAAGAAGTTCGGCTCGTAAAAACCCAGTGAATTGCAGATAAAGATAATCCGCTTCGGTGGTGTGACAGACGCCGACTTTTCGCTAGCTCGCGTGGCGATCGTTTGCAAGGCGAGTGGTAACGCGGTACCGAACTTCAAGAAGTCTCGACGGTTGAAATCATTCATTGGAGCTTCTCCGATAAGGAGTATACAAGAACGTCCGTCACCACATCCTTCATGCGGCAATGAGCCGATTCATCATGGATCATCGCCATCAAAGCCAACCGGTCCTCGAGATCGGGAACATAGCCGTTCACATATTCAAAAAACTTTTTGGCAAAATTGTATCCAATGCGGCGGTGATCTTGCAGCAGAACCGCCTTCAGGCCGAACACATCCTCAAATTGACGATTCCCGACTTCGCCTGATGAATCGACTGCGTCGGCGGTGCGAAAGTGACCATTTAAACGAAACTGGAATGTGCTTCGGTGAGGCGTTTCAACACGATAGTTTTGACGCCACTGACCGATTGCGTCGAAACTCTCCAACGCGAAACCGTAGGGGTCAATGCTCTTGTGACAAGCGTAGCAAGTCGTATCGTTCTTGTGCTGGTCGATCAAATCGCGAAGTGTTGTCGCTGCTGCCGTGCCATGCTCAGGCTCAATCGCTTTGACCGCTTCAGGCGGAGGAGAAATTGGAATGCCAATGATATTTTTGGACACCCATGCTCCTCGAAGGATCGGTGACGTGTCAAAACCGTCGGTCGTGACCTTCAGCACGCTACCCATCGTCAACAATCCACCGCGGGCAACTTCCGGTCCGAAAAAAAACAAACGCAATTGCTGCCCAATGATGCCGTCAATACCGTAATGCTGCGCGAGCCGCTGATTCAGGAACGTGTAATCGGAATCGATCAGATGACTAACCGGCATATTTTCACGGATCAAGTGCGCCAGATACCTCCGTGTTTCGAGGGGCAAGAAGTGATGCAAAAGATCGTCATATTTCGGATACAGTTTCAGTGATGGCGACACCTTATTCCACGACCTAAGATTCAACCATTGATCACAGAACGACTCGATCATGCGGTCACTTCGCTGATCTGCGAGCATACGATTAATTTGCAAACGGAACGCATCTTTAGATAGCCCGATAGAATCAGAATTAACGACAGCAGCTCGCAGTTCCGCATCGGGAACTGACAACCAAATCGATCGTGCGAGACTTGCCGCTTGCAAATACGACAAACTGGAATGCTCGCCCGGAACAAGCAGAAATCGTGGCGAACAGAGAATCGCCTTGAAACCTACCCTGGCGGCACGAACAAAGTCGCCCTCTCTTGCATCTTTCACCCCGGCAAGCTGCTGTTGAGCAAGATCTAAATATGGCGCCAGTTCATCATCAGACAACTGAGCTGAAAAAGCTTGCTGTGCGAATCTTTTGACAACAAGCTTGAGTGTTTCTGGCGAAACTGAATCGACGACGATTTCAGTCCTAGCAACCTCGCGTTTGATCGGTAAAACGACATCCAGTTTGCCGATCGACGCGAGGGACCGACCGTCCAGCGTTTTGGAATCATTGACCAGGAATTTGATAAAACGATCCGTGATCGAAGCCGGAAATTGAATCGGCTGTTCATTGGCAAGCCGCACTTCCAACTCACCGCTAATAATTGCATCCCCCCAATTCTGTCCATCGGCGGATGCAAACACTGAATACTTCTTCACCAGGCCATTGCCGTTTCCCCCGGACCACGCCGCATAGGACAGCCCGGCAATCTCAGCGGAACGCGGATTCTCGAAGATAACGAAGTGTGGTGGATCGGCGAGAGTTGGCTGAAATCGCGTGTGCCAAAATGTTCGATTGGATCCATCCTGCAACTTTTCCTTTTCCATTCCCCGCTGGAAACTGCTGACCGTTACTCTACCACCGATTTTCTGCAGGTTGGATTGATAACCTGTTCTTGTGACCGGTGAATCGCTCACCAACTGTGCTTTTGGAGGAAAGCCGCCCCTCACGCCGTTTCGCTGGCGGACTTGGATCGGCAGATCACCAAGCACCGTCTGAAAGGACTTCGGCGGCCACTCCTGCAGCGGACCACGCACCTTCAATTGCTTGATGTAAACACCTTGCTGTGGATCTTTCTTGCGAAACGTGTGTTTGCTATAGCAATGAACCGAAACGTTCTCACCAGGGTTCAGAAAGGCACGTATCTTATGCGTCTGCGTTTCTTGGTTGCCGAGGGAAATGACATCAAGCAAACGTTGTGGTTGCGGACGGTCATCAGCGTAGTAGTACTTACCAGCATGAACCTGAATACTGACGTCTTCTACGAAATCGCCGACTTTGGCAGCATCGAACGCCAATTCATACCAACCAGAGGTTGGTGGATCGAAGTTATCGTAAAAAAAGGAGTAGCTGTTTCCATTATTCGCTCTTGTCCATGAAAACAGAACGCCATTTTGATAGTCACGCGTGTAGATATTGTACGTTTGGTGACTATCCTTCAGCTTGTTTGTGATCCAGATTTGCTCCACCGGAAATCCGTCCGAGGGAAAAGCATGTTCCAGCATCTGGTCCGCGACCGTGAAATACGACGCGAGCATTTCTCTGCTTAACCCTATTCTATGATCGGAATCGAAATCACGCGTTCCGCGATCATTTGGAATTTCGTCGGCCAAATCGAGCTCAATGCCCAATAAGTCATTCACACTGAGGACAAACTCGTGGCGACTTAGACGACGAAACGCTTTTCTCGCTACCTTCTGTTCCCTGTGAGCCAACCACTTCAAGATCGTTTGTTTCTCTACCGCTGTTGGTTGCTCCGCATCGGAGGGAGGCATCTTGGCAGTGATCAGATTCTCAAAGGCAAGCGTTCCATCAAAATCACCTTGATGTAGCGATCCAACAAGGTCAAAACCACCTTCGCCATCGACTCCTTCGTGACAGTCAAAGCAATATTGCTGCAGCAAATCAGTCGGTTGAACAGCAGACACCGGGACTGAAATACAAAGGTGAATTACCGCCAGAATAAAAAACAGCGGGACAAACCACTGAGATCTCGGATCGGTATTCAAACACATTTCTCCCATTTGCTTCACCCCTTGGTCCCATCTACTGCATGACGTCATTGCACCTCTCCCTTTTCATCACCAAGCGATTTCACTAGTAGTGTCTTCACGCCAGAGGTCTTAACGTTTGCCGTGCACCAACTGTAATGTAAACCTGCCTTGCAAGCAGCCATTATCGGGGACAACATCAATGGTTTGTACTCCATTCAACCATCAGCTGTGGTACGACAATACCGGGATCACGATGCCCAGCGACGAGATTGGTTCTACAATGGACAGAGTATTTTCCCGCCGCCTTCAGAAGTGACTATTGGTGGCAGGCAGCCGAAAAACGCAATCGAGATGCGAAACTCGCGTAGAGCGATCGAAAAGACCTAACGGGTTCTAAAACGCCGCGATCGTCTTCATGTTGTGACCTGTCCCCACGAACAACACCAGTTTCTGAGTGAGTGAATTTATCGAGCTTTCGCCATCGAATAGCTCGTCACCAAACTTGCCATTGAAGAATTCAATGGTGACGTTCTCCTCATTGGCTGATCGGCCCTCTGAAGCACATGACAAAGCCTTTTTCTCGGTGAAATCAAGATCATTGCTGATACAATAGGCGTCGCGTCTCGCTCTGATATCGTGTGCGGCTAGTCCCATTCGACATAGCCGATTTCGCCCAACCAAGTTCGACCTAGTCGATTAAAGCCCAACGCTTTCGTTTGAACATGGGAGTACCTTGAAGTGCTTAGAGTCGAGTAGACGCCGCCAAAATACAACCAGTGTTGGGTGCGTCAAGGCTATGATGTGGCGTGGAAGGACCGGCCTCACTTTGGGGGCAAGCGATACGGGTCGCGCCGGTAGTTCACATCGGCAGTTCAGACTGCGGTGAAATTCTCAGCGCCTAGTTGTTTAGGAACGGCTTGCTCTGAACGATCAGACGAATGAGGTCGCGCAAGCCACCTTGGTTGCCACTCAGTTCCGTGAGTATCTCATCGACACTGGGCCGATCCCCGATTTCCAGTTCGCGTCCGATGGCATAGGTCATCAATTTCTCGGTGAGGCTGCGGGTAAACGTCTCATGTCGCTGAATCAGCAACCTGCGTAGCTGGTGAATATCATCGAAAGCCTCGCCGCTGGGCAGCTCGCCAGACGAATCAATCGGCAGGTTCCTGCCGTACTCGGTTCGGTAGGCACCGATGGCATTGAAGTTCTCCAGCGCGAATCCCAGCGGGTCAATCTTGCGATGGCACTCGGCACAGGTGGCGATGCTGCGGTGCTTGGCCAGCTCTTCACGCACCGTCAATGCGCCGCGAATGTCCGGCTCGAGCTCGGGCACATCATCCGGCGGAGGCGGCGGAGTGTAGCCCATCAACTTCTCAAGAGCATAAATACCGCGCACGACCGGCGAGGTATCGACACCGTTAGCTGAGGCGGTCAAGAAGCTGCCCTGCGTCATCAGACCACCACGCACAGTACCTTGTGTCGAAACCTGACGGAGCTGATTACCTTCGATCGCCGGCAGGCCGTAATGCGCTGCAAGCTCACGGTTCACAAAGGTGTAATCGGCGTCAAGGAAACGGCGTGGCGACAGGTTCTCATCGAGAATGTGGCGGAAGAACATCGTCGTCTCACCCGCCATAGCGGCCGCAAGGTTGTCCCGGTAGTACACATGAAATTCGCCTGAAACTGGCATTTCACCGAGATTGTCCCAGTCGAGCCAGCGTCGGACGAACTGATTGACGAACCGTTCCGATCGCGGATCCTTCAGCATGCGATCGACCTCTGCAGCAAGTATGTTTGCATCCGACAGACGCCCAGCTTTGGCATGCTCGCGCAACACCGCATCTGGTTGCGATGACCAGAGGAAATAAGCCAAGCGTGTGGCCAGACTGTAACCGTCGAGTGTTCCCTCCCCCTCCTGCATATAGATGAACGACGGCGAGCAAAGGATTGCCTGAAAACCCAACTGCAGCGCGTTCAACGGAACCATGCCACCATCAAGCTTGCCGATCACCATCCGCTCGATTGGACGAAGTTCATCGCCCCTAAGCGGGCGACGAAAAGCGCCCGCGGCGAAAACACGAAGCCGCTGAGTGATCGTGTTCTGATTGAGTTCATCAGGCTGTAAATTGCCATACATCAGCGTGTGGCCAGCGGGCGGCCACTGATCGACATGCGGGCCCTCGACGCGGATGTCATAAATACGGAGCTTCGGCCCACGATACGCCTTGAGAAGTCCCCATGATTTTTCGGTTCCTGCTTTCATGTTTGCAAATGGCGCGACCTCGGGATGCTCGGAGGCCCGCTCGGAAATGATGCGGACCAACCGCTTTGTTGCGGTGGTGCCATTGCGAAAGCGGATCTCTGGTTCAAACCCCTGATCGATGTGCGTGGTCCATTCGAACCATTTTGGCTCCTCACTGGTAAGCTCGGCCAACCCGACACTCCGCTCGGTCGTGATACTGCCAGTGCTCTCGACGCTCCCCTTCCGGTCGACCGACGCCACCTCCAGCACCAGCGGGTCGCCGTTGCGGAAATCGTCCAAGGCACTTCCATAGGGATGGTCACGGTCGACGGCAGCAGCCTTCACGCGGATTGTATAGAGTCCACCTTGGGTCACGCCACCATACAACGGGCGGAAACCGATATGCCCACCACGGTAATGCCGTCCATACATGTCCGTGTATGGGGTATCAGGGATGAAGCGGAATCGATCAACATGAAAGATCTTCGGTAGCTTCTTTTTATCTTCGCCATCAAAGTAGTACGGTGTCTGTTGAGCGTAACGCTTCGACTCTGGCTTGGGCTCAAAGTGCGTTGCCCGACTCACCGCTTCGGCGGCCGCACCAAGGTAATGATCCAGCAGAATGCCAGAAGTCACTAACTCACGTCCGTTATTGTCGAACCCGTCCACCTTCACATCGGGCGGAAAGTCTGCCGCTGGGTTCCATGCCTCCACATTGAGCGACAACAGATCACCGATCGTCTGTTGATACTCGAATCGGTTGAGCCGTCGCATGACGGTATGTTGACCGCTGGATGCCAAGTTAGCCTGTGCGACGGCAATTCCCTCAGTAATCGACGCAATGACTTTCGCCTTTTCGACCACGCCCGGTTGCCTCTTCGTTGGTGGAGGCATTTCGCCGAGGTTCAATTGATCGACAATCTCCTGCCATTGCTCCAGTTGTTTGAGGCTCGTGATCGATTCACCCAGCCCGTCAAAGCGACGATCTGATTTCTGCTTGTTCGGACCGTGGCAGTCGATGCAGTAGGTCGCAAGAAACTGTCTGGGCAGGTCTGCATAGGCCTCTCCGTAGAGAGCAAACACGGCCGCCATGCACATCGTGGTCAATATTGTTTTGTTCATGCTCTGTCCGCGGCTTAAGCGAGGTCCATCGGCGAAAACGTGCCCGTGCTCTTACCGAACCGATCTGTCTCAACGCCGAACCACTGCAATGTCGAAAGCCACAAATTTGACAACGGTACACGTTTGTGATCCTCGGCTGGGCAAATGACGTGACCTTGATGCTTCAAACCACCGCCAGCGAGGATCACCGGCAGGTTCCGGTTGCTGTGACTGGAACCGTTGCCCATCCCACTGCCCCACACGATCGCAGTATGTTCGAACACCTGAGCTTGCTTCATCCGATCGATGAAGTGGGCAAACTGCTTCATCAGGTAGGTTTCAACAATTTGCAACTGCCCGAGCCTCTCGGCAGACTTGCTGTGGTGGGATAGGCCATGATAGCTGCCGACTTCCAGTTCGGAGGTGCGGAATCCCATGGGGATTTCAAAGGTTGCCACGCGCGTCAGGTCGGCCTGCAATGCCAGGGTGAGCAGTTCGTAGAATAACGGAATTTCTTCGATATGCATCCGTGCCTGATCTGCGACCGGGTCGATCGGCGAAGCGGGCTTGGGTTTATCGAGCCAAGCCTGCGACATCTGCAGTCGCCTTTCCACATCCCGTACGCTGGTCAAGTACTGATCAAGCTTTTGACGATCAGCAGAACCAATCTTTTGGTCCAACTCTCTGGCTGATTCACGAAGCGCATCTAGGACGCTGGCCCGGCGTGCCAAACGGGTGCGTTCCTTGCCAAGCGATGATTCATCTGACTGAACAAACAATGCTTCGAACAAGCGAGCGGGGTTGTTAATCGGTGGAATCCGTACACCCGACCGTGTCCAGCACAGGTCGGTGCCGAGACCTAACCCAGCAGTGATCGAGGGGAACCGGGTACCACTGCCGACATGCTCGGCCGCGACCTGATCAATCGTCATGTTTTTGTCAGGGAAGCCATTCGATTCATCCTTGCGAATGCCAGACAGAAAGGCCTGCACCCCCTTGTGACCGCCCGTAGTGCCATCATCAAGGTTGGAGAAAACGGTGAAGTCATTGCGATGTCGCTGTACGGGCTGCAACGTTGGGCTGATTTGATATCCCCGCCCAGCATCCTTGGGAAAGAAATTACCTGGGTAGTACCCCAGATGGTTGGCAATGCAAACCAGTCGCCGCGGATGACCTTCGGTCCTTGCATCTGCCCCAGCCAACTCACTCTCCATCAGCGGCAGCGTCAAGGCGATCCCCGTCCCCTCAAGAAATCGGCGACGGGTGAAGTGTGTCCGCTGATTCATGATCCCAGCCTCCATAGTTTTACCAGTTTTTCTCGTCCTGTTTAGCATACGGAAGACTTTAGCAAATGAACACCAATTTGGCGGACAAGGTCCAAGTTTCTGGTCAGAAATAAAAACGCAGGGCCCGCAACGCCAAGCCCAATGCATCGCTGCAGAATCGTCCCTAACACCGTGGCAGGTTTTCCCAATCAAGTTGAATCGTCGTTCGCATGGATAAATCACAGCCACCATTTGAACACACCGAAACCGATCAAGCTGTAACCGACAACGAATCCGACGAACTCGCATTGAATACCGACGTCAAGAGGACAGTTCACGAAAGTAGCTATCGAGATTGATGCAATGGTTTTTCGCCGTATTTCTACCCCAGTGAGTCACTTTCAATCTCGCGAAATTACAACGTGCTAAAATCAACGATCAAGCACCGCACAAAGAGAACAAAGATCGATGAACATCCTCTGGGGATCACTCACCGTGACGATTGGCTTATTGATGCTGGTCGCTGGAACAACAAAAAGCGAATTCATTCTGTATCGTCTGATAGTGACGCGTTCGAGGCTCCTCTGGGGTGAAGGCGACGCCGTTCATCGCTTCTATCAGGTTAGCGGTCTAATCGTGATGTCCCTTGGCGTACTGTGGGCGACCGGACTGATCTGGACCGATTAAGTAGCTTGCCTTGCCGTCTATCCAAACGCGTCTGTCCGCGATTGACTGAAACCCTTCGCTCTCGCTTCGACATGAACGCTTGTGGGTGCATCGCCCAAGGGAGTTTTCTGTTCTTCGAGTGACTGGGCGATTGGAGTAGCCTGGTAACACTCGTCTCGCCAAAAGGCCAAATGCCTTACACGCTTGATGGCCATGCTACAACGCGTTTCCGGCGTAATTCAAGCGAGGGTCAGCGATCAAGATGATGAACATTCACCGCGAATCGCTGTTCATTGCACGCTCCGGGAATTTTACTAGTAACTCTCAAATCTGCATGACACGTCACCGCGACAAAACTCTGAATGTCAGGCCTTCACGCTAGACGAGCTTCGACATGTTTTTAAGAAAGGAAAATCCGAATTGAAAATCAAGAATATTGCTGGGGATTGCTAACTCAGAAATCGCATTAGCGGCTTAGCGATCTGACAAAGACGTCGAGGCAAGACCGTGCGAATCTGGGGAGCAAGATGAAAATTCAGAGGGGAACAATCTTGGTGGTGATTGCCGTTTGCGGCCGGTCCTTTTCGCCTTTGATCGCCCGGGAACAATCACCACCTCAGAGAGATGCATCACACATCCTGGCAATGATCGAAAACTGGTTCACGAAAGGTCAAGTTTCTAAGGTCGCCAAGGTAGACCGCGATACTGTTTATGGCATGGTTCCTGGCCTGACCTTCCTTATGGATGTTGACTACCCCCAAATGCCGAATGTTAACGGTCTCGTCCAAAGTTCGGGCAGTGGATTCACCCGACAAGTGTGCTACGACGCGCGACAACTGAAACACAATCCGCGCGTTCCAAACGAAGCGCGACCCCTACGGGCAACGGGCTTAGCAGGTTGGCGCTCAATCATCGTGCGGCACAACGGTTCCAGTATCCCGATCAAGTCGCGGATATACAGCGAGCATTTCGATCCATGCGTCACGAGGCTGATCGCTACGGGATCAATCATAAAAGGAATCGGGGCGATTGGCGGATATTCAGGGGCCACCTCGTCAGCATGCTTGGAGTTCTGAATGGTGATGAAAAACGAATGGATGAAGACCCAATCAACCAAGAAAGCGGCAAGGTTCAGTTCGTAATTGCCGTTGGAGCGCCACGTGACTTTATAGAGTGGGGTAGTGCGGAAAATTCTATAGCTGTTCGATACAAAGAAAGAGCTCAACCCAACACGATTGAAAACAGTTTCCTGATGGAAGCTCCCTCGGCAACTCATGCTTCTCCCAACGACGCCCCGAATTCATTGGTCCATGGTGATGCGGATACAGATGCCCCGCTCAGCCTATCCGAACTTTTCTTTAAGCGGCGTACAGATGCTTCGGTCAGCAGTCGGTTCATACGAGTACCCGACGGACAGCATGCGTTTCAATTCTTCGATGATTGGCCAAAAAGCTTGGATGATATCGATGTCAAATCATTTAATCAGCACCTACGAGGTATCGCTTCAGAAAACCTCAGGACTGAATTGAACGACAAACGATTTGCTCGAACTCTGGGTGCAGACTTACGTTCGGCACTGCCGTTTCAATTACTACGACCGGACTTCTTTACCGATGGGAAACGCATGCTTGCATAAAAACGCGAGCGATTTCAAACAGTATTTTCCACATACGAAGAGTACTTGCCGCAAGCCATTTGTTCGCAAAAGCAAGCTGAACCCGGGCTGAATGAGGAAGCTGCAGTGGTTTCTTCAGCTATCAAGCCGTTGAATCGCTGGTAGTAAGTGGTGCGTGACAACGAGCCTTCCTAGGTAGGACCTTCAAACGGAAGATACGGCTTACTGTTGCCGAAAGATTGTCGGTCCCGCCTCAGTTGGCCACTGTGCAAATCAAATCGAACCTTCGAATCCGAAACGCTGTGCTGTTGAGAAGGTCCAAATCTGCCGTTAAAGACGGCGATTAAGCCTCAACGGTTCCAGGCTCGCAGGAGCTGCATTCTCGGTTGCTTCCAACCGAAGGGTTTCGTTTGAAGTTCATGCGTGGCAGTACGTTTGGCCATACGACGTAGCAGAATGCACATGCGTAACGCCAGGCAGAGCACTCGCGCAGCAAATAAAACCGGTGATTCAATAAGTGGCCACTAAGCAAGAGGCGTGGAACCCACGGTCCGGTATCACGGACAACTCATCGTTGAACGCAGAACGGATCGGCGGCTGTGAGACTCGCAACTGGCGGTGACACAACTAAAATCCCGGCATTCATCGGGTTTTAATTGCCTAACTATTTTTCCCCGAATCCAATTCAACTGCAGAAAGCGATCGGTCATGAGTTCTCGCTCCATTATCGGCATCAAGAAACGACCACGACCACGACCACGACGAAAACATCGAGACTCGCGATTAAGCTTTCGCAGGCGGCTTGAACAACTGGAGCATCGACTCCTGTTGGCTGCCTGCCCCAGCGGCGCGGACCCCATCGCGGGTGACTACAACCTTACGGAGATAGATGTTCCATTAGAAATCAGTGCACCGCTCTGCTTCGAGGGATCCATCAACATCGATGTCGATCAGCCAATCACGATCAATGCAGAGGTCATTAGCACAACGGGATCTGTTAGTCTCACAAGTACCCAATCGCTGACGATCAATCAGACTATCACCAGTGATGAGGAGGGTATTACGCTCGATGCTAACGAGGAGATCATCGTCGGCGCTGCTTTGCAGGCAGCCAAAGAGATTGAGATTGAAACCTCACTGCCACTGAATGATGACACGACCGCGAATCGGTCAATCACGATCAACGCAGCGATTGCCAGCACGATGGGATCGATTGATCTCAGTAGCAATCAGTCGCTAACGATTAATGGGACCATCACCAGTGACGAGGATGCGATTACGCTTGACGCCAACGAAGAGATCACGATTGGCGCGTCGTTGCAGGCAGCCGATGAAATTGAGTTCACCTCAGAACAAGCAATTCAAATCGCCGCCAACGTGGTCAGCAGTGAAGGAGGCCTCACGCTTGACGCCGACGACGAAATCGCCATAGGTGCGACACTGCAGGCAGCTGGTGAGATTGAGATCACCTCTCACAAATCAATCGATGTTTCCGCCGACATCCTAAGCAGTGCAGGAGAAATCACACTGGAAGCGGTTCACAAGAGGTTGAATTTTGGGATCAGTGCGCTCGATCAAATACAAGACTTGCTGATGCTCGGCTCAGGGCAACTAGAAGTGACGATTGGAAACGAATCCAACGCCGTACTAATAAGTGGCGCCGAGGGTGTCTCGATCACCGCGGAAGCTGGCATCAATGACAAGTACAACATTGGAGCCAACACGTACTTCAAAAACATCTACCCAGTGGTGATGGAGTTATTGGGCAAGCCTGACTTGTTTACGTTGCCGGTATCAGTTCAAGTTTGGGACCCATCAGCTGAAGTCACAACTCAGAATGCGACTTTGGTTTCCGAGGGTGGCGAAATCACCGTATCGGCGATTGCCGAAGCCAACGCCAAGGGCAAGGCGGTCTGGAATCGTGTCGTTGGGACAGGAGAGAAAGCGGGCGAAGGGCGCGGCTTCGACAAAGGTGGCGGGGCAGCTGGTTTTTTCTTCACTGATGCCACCGCGACGGTAGATATTCTTGACACGGTGATCTCGGGCGATGGCGTGGAGGTTTCGTCGGAAGTCAAAAATGAGATTGAGCTCGAAGTCAATGCAGTCACCAACAACGGACTTAGCAACACGAATCCTTCATCGGTGGCAATCGGATTCGGACTTACCGACCTCCGAACGACATCGACGGTTCACGTCGACCAGAACTCCCTGATCAGCAGTTCTGGGAACGTCACGGTGGAAGCAACCGGGGAAGATGATAACAGCAACTCGGTCAAGGCAACTGCTTACCGAGATGGAGTCGTCGGCGCGGCAGCCGGCTTTACCTACACAGATGGCACTATTTCCGCAGTGGTCGATGGGAAGATCACCATGTCGCATGAGATTGCGGCAGAAGAATCAGAAACCGCACCGGAAGCACTCGACTTCAATCCTGCGTTACAGGTCGACTTCACAAACAGCTCGGTTCAGTTCGCCGGGACAACCGATTACGAAACCGCAGATGCCGTTCTGTTTACCA
>JAYZAR010000398.1:0-3782 GCA_036339635.1 Planctomycetota bacterium
TGTTATTCTCAGGAAACAGACGAAACCCCAAAATCGTTAAATGATCCGCTGACTGAGGAAGAAAAAGCGATCACAACCGATACTTACGTTCCACCGGATCAGATAGTCCGCAAGGAATTCGAGGCTCCACCCAACGCAAAACAACTTAGTTCGCGGTTGGTCTGGATCGACCGCGAAAAGCAGCGGGTTTATGCAGACGGGTTCGTCACCATGCGCGATGGTCCGCTGGAGATGTTCGCTTGTCCGATCGGCACCAAAGAGCATGAAGCAATCGTAGCGACGATTTCAAAATCGAGTGAATTGCACACGGCATTGCTGGCAATAGGCGCACAGCCTGGTACGCCAGTTTCTTATGTGCCGAATTTTGTTCCAGCAACCGGCCAAAGAATTCGCGTTTGGATTTGCTATTACGATAAAGATGGTCAATTTAAGGCCGTCGACGCGCGGCGTTGGGTTCAAAAGAATGGAACCGAAAAGCAGTTGGATTCGGACTGGGTCTTTGCTGGGAGTGGCTTTTGGAAAGATCCATCGAACGGTCGTGAATACTATCGCGCCGATAGTGGCGACATGATTTGCGTCTCGAATTTTAGTACTGCGATGCTTGACATTCCCGTAGCCAGCAGTGCGGACGCAAGCAGTCTTCTGTACATTCCGTTTACCAAGCGAATTCCGGAACGGGGGACGCCGGTCCGATTGGTGTTTGTTCCGATCCCGATTCCGAGCGATCAACCGGGAACGGTATCGAAAGTTGATGCGTCGAAGCCTCCGACGAAGGTAATCCTTCCGAAGCAGAAATAGCGTTTGAATCGAGTCGGGAATTCATACCGGATCGGAGGCCGAAATTTTTTGCGGCGGATCCAGTGCAGTCTCTTCATGCACGATCTGGCGATACTATGCTATTCTCCCAACGTAACGTTTTGGCTGTTGGTGATTCGCGTAAATGGGGCCGTGACTGGGAAGTACTCCCCAACGGTATAGCGGACTACGCCTTTGGTTGCCTGTTGGTCCGCGCTTTTTGGCGGTGGCATGCGATCTTGGATTGCAAATCTTCGAAAGAGCCGTTTCAGTTCTTTGCGATCTGAAAGCTCGTGATCGTTACCAACGAACCATTCGGAAAAAAATTTAGCTTTCCCCGATTGAGGCGACGTTCGTGTTGCCAAAAAGTCGAGATCCCGCCTCACGCGTCGTAGAGTCTGACGGTGGGTTGACTGAATTGGTCCATGGGGGATTTTCTTGCCCACTTGAACTAGGTCAGGACCATTGTCGGCTGGAAGCGACGCTGTCAAACATCTTGGTGACTTGAGTTTTGAGCGGTATTCGGGTTGGTCGCAAAAAAATGATCTGGCCATTTATGTGGCTGGGTGTTCCGTTCTTTTTTGCGTTAAATCACTGGTAATCGGGTGGGCAGCCAGCAAAGCACCGAGATGAGGCAACGTTGAATAGTGCAGGCCATTCCAAGGGTCAGCATCGTTAGATTAACGCTTTCGACGCTGGACTCGTCGGGATAATTGATGCCGGCATCGCGTTGACTGATGAACGCCCAATTCAGCAGGGTAAGCTGCACTCCGAGGCGAGTGATATCGGGATGGATCGTGCGAAGCACGGAATTCTGACCACGCAACTGGCATCCAATTTTGTGGGGGGATAAACGAGGTGGTAGCACATCGTGGACTTCCCAGTCGAACTACTGTTGATTTCAGCAAACCAATCAGCTCACTCGATGATGTGATTAGTAGAAATCGAACTCCGTTGAACTGAAACGACTGAAGAAAAATAACAGCTATGCCTAAGCCAACTGTGATTCTTGCGGAGGATAACCCCGGTTTAGCACGGGTCTTAACTCTCAAGTTGAAATCAAGCGGTTTCGAACCGCTGACGTGTAGTGATGGGCAATTTGCCTGGGAAGTATTCCAAGAGAATTCCGTCGCTGCGATTTTGAGCGATCAGGAAATGCCCCGGATGACAGGTGTCGAGCTTTGTCGACGGATTCGTGAAATCAATCAACACGTGCCATTCTTGCTGGTAACTGGACGCAAACTCGAGCTTGACACGAAAAAGTTAGAGGATGAGCTGAACATTTTCCATGTGTTTGGGAAACCGTTTAGTCCAACGAAAGTGATTTCTGTGTTACGTCAAGCAATCGTTGAGAAAATGTCTGCTTGTTGATTGAACGCTTGGTTGACCCTGTCCGATCTGAAAGAAGCGAAACATTGAGTCCTGACGAAAAGCTTGTTGATTCACTTTCCCGGCACCTCATGCACCCTGTGCAACTTGTGTTGAAAAATGATTGTTCCATCCATTCAAACAGATTGGATGCGGACGACGTATCCGACTGCGCGATCACCGATTGCGGAACGGAAGGTGCAACAATAAGGATTCGGCTTGCTACTGGAAATTGGGCGTCATGGGACACGAACTCGGCACTCGCTCGCCCTTCACTCAATCATGCCAAAACCGTTTTGCAGTTGCATGAGAGGAGCGAGGAGCGGGACCGGTTAGTGTCTGAGGCAGATGCTTTGGCGACTCAAGTGATAAACGATTATGAAGAACTTTCTTTACTGAGAAGTTTGGCGACTGCCATAGCGCTTCCGGACGCGGGAGTGACCGTTACCGAAACAACGGTTCGGTGTTTAGGTCCGCTGGCTCGGGGAGTTGGGGCGAAGTCGATCGCGGCGGTTCTGTTGATGGACGATGAGATGACGCGAATGCCGCCCTGCTGGTCTGACGAAGCTTTAGTGTCGCCGGAAAACCTCTTTCAATTGGTCGATGAACATCGGGTGGAGGCGTCGCAGCGACCTGTCGTTAGGAACCGATCTAGCGCCCCCGATCGGTCTGGTCCAGTCGAGCGTATCGATCAGTTCGTCTTGCTTCAATGTCGAAGTAAGGAGCGGTTGCATGGTTGGTTAGTTGCCTGCAATCGTTCGGCGGATGAGGGTCGCGAGGTTCCTTGGGTACAACGAGGTTTTACGACGATTCAAGCAAATCTGCTTGAAACTGCTACCCATCAATTGGCGGCGCAGTTACACAACATGCGTTTGCTGCAACAGAAGGAAGCGTTGTATACCGATGTGGTGCGTACCTTGGTCAATGCGGTGGAAGCACGAGATCCCTACACAAGCGGTCACAGTGAGAGGGTTGCACGTTATGGAAAACGATTGAGCGAGCTAATTGGAGAAAGTGACTACGTAAGCGATCGGATTTATCTGACGGGATTGTTGCATGATGTGGGGAAGATCGCGGTTCCTGATGGCGTGCTTCGCAAAGCGGGTGATTTAGATGATCAAGAACGCGCGATCATTGAAATGCATGCTGAGGCGGGCTGGCGGATTCTTCACGAACTGGAGGCTCTACGTAATGTGCTTCCTGGAGTGCTTTATCACCATGAGCGATTCGACGGAAAAGGGTATCCCGACGGTTTGGTTGGCGAAAAGATACCATTGGAGGGGCGCATCTTAGCCGTCTGTGACTCTTTCGACGCGATGACCAGTGATCGGCCTTATCGCGAAGGGATGTCTCTCGGTAGGGCAGCTGAAATTCTTAGGGGAGGTTCAGGACGATATTGGGATCCCAAACTGATCGATGCGTTTGTCGAGAATATCGAGTCTTTCGCACAGATCCGGTCGGATCATCGGCCGCGACAGCACGCAGTCCGGCCAACTCCATTGCATGGCGAACCGATACTCTAGGTTGCCACAGAATTTAATCCACCTGCTCGTGGCTATTTGCTATCCATCGTCCAAATCGGGTCGACCTTGTCGACTCGTTGCGTCAAGGCATCAACC
>JAYZAR010000399.1:0-24401 GCA_036339635.1 Planctomycetota bacterium
ATCGATTCTCTCGACGCATTTGATTTGTAAGGCAGCGCTGGGCAATTCGTATTGCGCTAGTCACGTAAACTTCGACGGCTAGAGGCGGGGCTTGGCAGACAATCACTGACCAAACCACCAGATCCGACGGGTAGTGGTGCACCAACCACCGCGACTCCTGCAAACTCAGATGAAGTTCCGCGGCTTAATATCCGATAGCAGTGGGTAGGTGTGACCCTTATCGGAGCCTAAAGTGCATAAAAACCGTCGAACCTCAACCAAATCCGCTGTCCGACGGTCCGTCGCGACATTGCTAGCATGTGCGTCGGTTTCCGTAAACGCAAAGCCTGCAGCATCACAAGAAACGATTTCCGAGGCTCCAAAAACGATCCCTGCTGAACGGGCCGAGATTCCAGTGGCCGATGCGGTTCCGGTAGCCAGCAATGGACCGCCGACGGAGCTATCACTCTTGCCCCCGGTCAATTCAACGCTCGAGATGCGGATTGCGAAGCGTCCCTGGCTACTCGAAAAGCTCACGGGGCAAAAAACCGAACCGTCGGTCAAGATGACGCCACCGCGGCCCCCCTTAGAGGTTCACCCCCCGGAAAACGATCCCCCCTCGTTAGGTCGACCTGTCCTCTCTGGATCAGATCTCGGCTGGCGATTGCGAAAAGATGCGGGCGTCGCCGTCGGTGATCCTCCCACAAAGCAGCCAGACGAATCAGCAAAGTCGATCAAGACGGGGACCCCGGCGAACATACCAAACACTTCGGGGCAGACATCGCCCGAAAAGAAAACGGAGGTTTCAACCAGGCGGGAGCAGGAGGAGGTACCGGAGCAGGATGTGCCACTTAAATCCCAAGCCGCAACCAAGCAAGGATCGAAGCCCGCGTCTGAGCAGGAATCACAACCTGCGGCCGAGCAAGAATCGAACCGCTCCTTCGAACCGCTGAAAATACGAGAGCTTCGAATCGATCTAGATGGCAGACCGGTCGGCGAGGAGATCGAATCCGATTCAGCGAAGAAGGGGCAACCTGACCAAGCGGAATCTCCCAGAGCAGAGTCGCAAAAAGTCAGGGCACCGGTAGCCGTTGACGAACTGAAGTCCGCACCAGGATCGGCTCGTACACCGATCGATTTGGCGACTGAACAGGAACGGAGCGTTATCGGACGTGTTGGTGATATCACTCCTGAGCCCCTCGAACTCGCTGCCGATCTCGATTACACCGGTTTTCCGCGTGAGTCGATCGAACTCAACCGAACGGTCCGCGGCATGCAGAGCATGATGCGCGCATGCTTACGGTATTACTACGCTCGTCCCGAGGATGCAAACAAACGCAGCAACTGGGGCGTTATGCACTCAATCATGGTGTACGGACCTGATACCAAAATCCGAACCGAACGACGGAACTACAACGCCATCGCATGGATCGCGGGAAACAATGCTTGCCGAGGGCAGCTATTGTTAGCCGAAGAGGAGGGGATGATCGTCGCACGCAGCGGTGTGGGTCTGCAGGGCCATCAAGCACAACTCTTAGCGACCTTATCACTTTGCGATGTGCCTTTCGAATACTCACTCTACGCAGGTGACCAGCGATTCACGGTAGGGGATCTGATCGAATCAGAAATGCTAGCATGCCGTCGCGACGAGGAATTGACATTCACTTTGATCGGTCTGGCCCACTACCTAGACACCGACATCGTCTGGCGAAATTCAGAGGGCGAGATATGGGATTTCGAACGTCTCATTCGCGAAGAACTAAAACAACCAATCGTCGGCTCCGCATGTGGTGGAACCCATCGCCTGATGGGCTACGCACACGCCTTGCGAAAACGCCGCGCGGAAGGTAAGCCGATCACAGGCCAATGGAAACGGGCAGAAATCTACACACAAGACTTCGAGCGTTACGCTTATCGGCTGCAGAATCGAGATGGTTCGATGACAACTGATTGGTTTGAAGGACGCGAGGATAATGGTGATTTGGATCGCAAGATTCAAACCACTGGACACATTGTCGAATGGTTGTTGACCCTCACTCCCGACTCGAAGTTGCAGGATCGCCGACTGGTTAGTGCAGTCCGATTTTTGATGAAATCGATGTACGAGAATCGTGGTCACGACTGGAAAATCGGCCCCAAGGGGCACGCCCTACGATCGTTGGCGATGTATTACGAACGGGTTTATCGTAGTGGCCCAGCCTGGCGAACACCGAACGTCGCTCGGTCCAGCCAATCGCGACGCTGAAGCGTGGTTTCGGAAGAAAAGGCGAGGCATTGACCGACCCGCCCTGCGAACCACCGGCCAACCTGTTCGCCACGCTGGCCTGCCGCCGTTCACTCTTGGTGACTCGCTCCGGGCCCAAATCACGGACTGAAAGATCACTGGTTGGCAATGGCGACTTGAATAACTGGTCGTGAAGCCGGCAATCGGGTCCATTTCACCGCCGCGCGATTGTGCGATTCAGCAGCTATCGGCTAAAACTGAGGCAGTCCAGTTCTTACTCGCCCCCTTTTAATTTTCGGTGGTCGATGGCAACGCAACGATTGACCAAACACAGTGCGGCGATGGTTGCTGCAGCCTTCGATCTGCTCACCGAGCGAAATGCCGATGCGCTGTTGATTCTGCTTAATGGAGCCACTGATTGGAAACGCATCAGTGAGATGGGCAACTCCGTCGACAAGCCTGTGATTGTAGCTGTCGATGCGATAGAAGATCTAGAAGGAGCCGCCGAACTGGGACTTAAACCACTGGCTCTCAACAAAGAGAAAGCGCCGCTGCTGGAGCGACTTCAGCACGCTTTGCTGGAATCAGCGGCAAACGAACTGATTCGCACCAACGGCGAAGTCGTTGTCGTCTACAGTGGATTCCAGCAGGGTCGCCTTGACTCCATCAGCCATCTGCAATTGGACGAGCGCATGCGACGTTTGACCAGCCGCGACCTGCAGATGCTGGAGAGCCGCGTTCCCTTGCAAACCATTAAAACCGTTGTTGATTTGGCGGCTCAGATTGGTCACGAGGGACGCGAAGGCAAACCAGTCGGAACGCTGTTCGTCATTGGCGATACCCGAAAGGTACTCGAACATTCCAGCGATAGCGGTGTCGACCCATTTCGCGGCTACAACAAAAAACACCGCAACTTGATGGATCCGAAGGTTCAAGAAGATGCCAAGGAAATCGCTCAGCTCGATGGTGCGTTCATCATTAACAGCGACGGAATCATCGAACGCAGCCGTCAAATGGTGGAAGTCTCGCACGAAGATCTCACGATGACCAAAGGACTTGGTGCACGCCACTGGGCTGCCGCTGCGATCACCCGCAAAACAAAGTCCATCTCCGTCGTGGTCAGCCAATCCACCGGCACCGTCCGGTTGTACCAAAACGGACATACGGTGATGCGAATCGAACCGATGGACAAAGCCGTGAAGTGGCAAGAATTCGCATTCGAGCCACCAGCACCACCCGATGATTGAAATTAAAGATCTCTCTGCGAACACAAAACTTTTTCGGCGAGCGAGCAATGGCGTTGGCCAACTTCAAGCAGCAGAAAAATCCCTGTGACTAAATAGGCACCGTGACTAAATAGGCACCGTGACTAAACAGGCACAGTGACTAAAACGAATCCAGCCCAGCAGTCTTGCCGTTAGGAGCCTAACAACCATCGGGTTGCCTGCTCAATATCGGGTTGTCGCATCAGCGATTCGCCGACCAGGACCGCTTTCACGCCTCCCTCTCCAAGCGTTTTTAAATCCTGGTGAGTTCGGATTCCGCTTTCACCAACCACCAGTCGATCGCTGGGTATCTTGGGCCGCAAATCGAGAGTGTGTTGAAGGGTGGTGTGGAAGGTTTTCAAATCCCGATTGTTGATCCCGACTAACTTCGTGCCCGTTGCGAGAACGGCATCGAGGTTCTTTGGTTCAAAAAGTTCGATCAGCGTCTGCAACCCCAAGTCACATGCTTGGTCATGCAGCCGCGACAATTCTTCACCCGCCAAACATTCGGCGATCAAAAGCACACAGTCGGCACCGGCAACACGGGCTTGCAGCAACTGGTAGCGATCAACAATGAAGTCTTTGCGGAGAAGCGGCAGTTCAACCTGCTCACGGACTTGTCGCAGATACTTAAGCGACCCCTGAAAGAACGGTTCATCGGTCAATACGCTGATGCAAGCAGCCCCGCCCAGCTGGTAGGCGCTGGCGATCGAGACCGGATCAAAATCCTCGCGAATCAGCCCCGCAGAAGGACTGGCCCGCTTCACCTCAGCGATCAATTGGACCTGGTCACCCGCAGCCAAAGCGGCGTGAAAATCTCGACACGGGGCGAGATCAGCAACCATCGCCTCCAATTCGGAAATTGGCACCGCTTCACGATCGGCCTGAATCGTTTGGCGAGTTTTGATCAGAATGTCGTCCAGAATAGTCATCAGTGTTTAAAGTGACGTCGCGAAGTGAATACCATTGGCAAGCCATGTTCGTCACAGGCCGCGACTACTTCATCATCTCTGCGCGAACCACCGGGCTGAATGATGGCAACGATCCCGGCATCGGCGGCCGCTTCAATGGAATCGGGAAATGGAAAGAACGCGTCAGACGCAAGCACCGACCCGGCAGCTCGATCGCCTGCTTTGTCGATCGCAATTTCGACGCTGTCAACGCGACTCATCTGTCCAGCCCCAACACCGATCAACGAAGTATTCTTACCCAATACAATCGCGTTGCTTTTTACGTGCCGCACCATCTCCCATGCGAAGGCCACATCGTCCCAATTATCCTCGGGCACTTCATTCTCAGTCATTGTCTTCCACTGCAACGGTGGACTGGTCATCCGATCGGCATCTTGGACCAACATTCCGCCGCTGATAAAGCGACGTTGGATCGGCGTTGCTGGCTCATCCAAACGTCCAACCTGCATCAAACGGACGTTATCTTTCCAACGTGGCCGCGACGTCAATAAGCCAACCGCGCCTGCCTCGAAATCTGGCGCAACAATCGCCTCAATGAACAGCCCCGGTTCGCAAAGGATTTCTGCCGTCGCAGCGTCCACCGTACGATTGAATCCGAGTACCGATCCAAAGGCACTCAACGGATCACCATCGAGTGCTTTCTGGCAGGCAACTGAAAGAACTTGATCGCTGGCAGCACCGCAGGGATTGTTATGCTTGATCACCGACACGGCCGGCCCGGCGAGGCCACGGACAATTTCCAATGCCGAATCGAGATCAAGCAGATTGTTGTAAGAAAGCTCCTTCCCACTGATTTGCCTCGCGGATACGAGATTCGCAGAACGAACGCTGGGGTCACTGTAGACGGCCGCCCGTTGATGTGGATTTTCTCCGTATCGCAACTGGTTCTTGCGACGCAATGACAAGTGGACAGTGGCTGGAAAATCACCGCTGATCGACTCACCACGCATAAAATCGGCAATGGCACGATCGTAGCCGGCGGTATGTTCAAACGCATCAGCAGCCAACTGATCACGAAGCGTCCGATCCGTTCCACCACTCTGCTCGAGCTGCTCCAAAATTTCGCCATATTGCTCGGGACTAGTGGCCACTGCCACGTCACCGTGATTCTTCGCAGCCGCCCGAACCAAGCTCGGCCCTCCGATATCGATTTGCTCCACACATTCTGCGCGAGTCACCCCGGCGCGAGCCGCTGTGGCGGCAAATGGGTACAAATTCACCACGACCAAATCGAATGGCTCGATTTCATGCTCGTCGATCGCATCCATATGGTCAGCACGGTCCCGAATGGCCAGGATGCCACCAAACACTTTTGGGTGCAAGGTTTTCAGACGTCCATCCAGCATTTCGGGAAAGCCCGTGTAAGCCGATACATCTTCGACTTCGATCCCAGACTCTTCCAAATGCCGACGTGTCCCACCGGTGCTGTAAATACAAACACCTGCCCGCTGCAATCCGGCTGCCAAGTCGGCCAATCCAAGTTTGTCACTGACACTAATGATCGCGGTGCGAATGGGAACGACGTCTGACACAGCGGTTACCGGGTTGGGGGCATTAAAGCACAGAAAGGAGCAGCATGGTGTAATCGCCTTGCCCACGCACGGTCAACCCGGTGGACGGACGCTAATCCTAGAGGCGAACCGGAATTCCGGCCTGCTTCATCACTTGCTTGGTTTCAGTAATCGTGACTTGTCCAAAATGGAAGATGCTTGCGGCCAATGCCGCGTCCGCTTTGCCGCGGAGGATGGCGTCAGCTAAATGCTGTGGATTCCCGGCCCCACCACTGGCGACCAACGGAATCGAGACGGCTTCGCTGACCGCAGCCGTCACAGGCAGATCATATCCATCGCAGGTTCCGTCGGCATCCATACTGGTTAAGACGATTTCACCGGCACCCAGCGATTCGATTTCCTTGGCCCACTCGACCGCCAATAAACCGGTCGGCGTGCGTCCCCCATTGATGTGGACCTCCCAGATCTCTTCGCCATCACGCTGCACGCGTTTGGGGTCGATATTGACGACAATACATTGACTGCCGAATCGATCAGCGGCCCGTCGAACAAATTCCGGATCCTTGCAAGCTGCCGAATTGATCGAAACTTTGTCACACCCTGCTTGCAACAAGCTCCGAACGTCCTCGATCGTCCGAACCCCTCCCCCAACGGTCAGAGGCATGAAGACTTGGTCCGCCGTTCGTCGTACCACATCGAGGATGATGTCACGTTTCTCATGACTGGCCGTGATATCCAAAAACACCAACTCGTCGGCCCCCTCCTGCTCGTAACGCCTTGCCACTTCGACCGGGTCGCCAGCATCACGGAGATTCACGAAATTTGTTCCCTTGACCACTCGGCCGTCATGAACGTCAAGACAAGGAATTACGCGTGCGGCAAGCATGGCGACTCATGAACGGAATGCGAGATAGAAGTATTGTGGCAAATGACGATTTCAACCTGGATAAACCCAACCGAACAGCAGCGCTTCTCCGCTGAACCCCTGTTTCCCAGCAGTCAGGGTCTCCAGCATGATGCACGAACGAGGACCCGCAGTCGAATCCTCCGAACCGAATCATTGACCCATGATCTAATGAATCACTTCCAGCCGCAAGTTACGGAAACGGATCTCCGTTGGGCCTCCACTGTGCAATCGGCGGGCAATGATGCTACTTTTTCCCCTTCAGATCGTGCAGATCGATACACTTTTTGCTTTGGATATGTCCCTGAACATGGTCACCTCGAGCGACAATTTCGTACTCGTCCATTTTCCAGCGAGCACAGCAAAGCCATCGGTACCAGGGTTCCCGAAGACAGACGCGGGAGTCCCCGGAAAAACAACGACCAGTACATCATTCCAACTGTCGCCATTAAAGTCGTACAGCCAACTAAAGAAGTTGTCCGCATACCGATTGCGGTCTTGCGGAACCGGTTGATAAATCTTGTGTTCCGTCTCGAGCTGTGGACCTTCAAACGAAAAGGGACTGCAAACAACATCGGCGACCCCATCACCATTCGAGTCACCGGCATTCGCACCCTCTGAAAAATAGGTATCCGTTAACTGTTGACGCTCAAACCGGTTGAGCGAAAACCCGGATGATTGTGCCGCTGCGTTGACACACCCTAGTAACGAGAGCAGACATCCACAGCTTGCCAAATACTTCATTTTGACTTTCCTTCCAAAAGGCGAGATTGCCAGGGGTTTTATCCGAGGCAAAAGACTCAGATGCGCGCGACGGCGATGTCTTTCCCCGAGTTCCCGCGCCGGAAACCATATCGAATCAATGCCGCAGTATGGCGGCGGCAGTCGACCGACATTGCCCCAAGTAGCCACAACCAAACAGGTTGAGGTGATTCAGCAAGTGATACAGCAGGTAAACCTGAACACGTTGCTGCCAACCGGCTGGCAACGGGAAATGATCCAAGTAGGTCTCATAAAATTCGGCAGGACAGGAACCAAAGAGCTTTAGCATCCCAAATTCCGCCTCGCGGCAGCCATGATAAACGGCGGGATCGATCAATACGGGTTCCCCGTCGGCGGCGCAGAGATAGTTGCCGCTCCACAGATCACCGTGCAACAACGAGGTGGCTTCCTCGCGCCCTCCCAAGAGCTGTGGCATTCGCCGCATGATCTGCTCGCAATCACGTCGCAACACTCCGTCGACTTCCGTGCCGCCGTCCAATCCCCGGCTGACAGCCCAGCGAATTTGATATCCAATTCGATGGACCGCAAAGAACTCGGCCCAATCGATCGACGGTGTGTTTACCTGCTTCGCGGACCCGAGGTAGTTATCGCGAACCAAGCCAACTTGAGCCCCCGCAGAGCATCGATGCAACGCCGCCAACCGCTTTGCAAAACCTTCAAAATAGCCGGCACCAGGTGAACCTGTTTCGCACCAAGGCAACACAAGCCAACTTCGCCCGTCGACTACGCCGACCGCCAACGGCTTGGGAACCCTGATCGCGCCGACGTTACTTAAACGCGTTAGACCATCCCACTCGGCTTCAAAATTGTCTAGAAACGAAGCAGCGTTAGACTTCACGAATAGATCTTGCGAGTTTCCATCGTCAAAACGGACTCGCACGCGACGCGCCTCGCTGATGCATCCACCACCAACGGGTGATACTTGTTCGACCGCGTCGAGCGACGGAAACAAGGAATTCAGAGCGAGCTTCAAATCGCCCATCAATCAAATTGCCTTTGTCATCAGTTCACACCCATGACGCAGGGCAACAAGCACTTGGTTCTTGTTGCCCTGGTATTCCAAACAAGGAGTTCAGAACCGTTTAAATCAGCATCTGGATCAGCTCAGTGATTTGTTAGGGCAATGATTTGCCCAACTCATGATCAGCTGGTTTGATCCCGGGTCGATTGGTACCGAAACCGTAAGCACTGGGAACATAAGGATCGACGTAGCTGACATCTCCGTTTTTGGGCACATCCATCTTTAGACCCCAATAAACGGAGTTGACGATCATGCGACGCAACCCTTCGCTTTGCAAATCAGTCGCAGCACCGAGTGTCGTGCAGAAAACTCGATTCTTGACGCCATCGCCGTGCTCGTGCGTTCGCGTCCAAGCAACTGGCATCATCGGACCATTGATATCCTGCTCGACCCCATCAGATCGGCGCTTTTTTGTATACCTCGCAGGAGGATCATCCGGACTCATTCCAACTAGCACCTGACCTCGCACTAAGATCTCAGCGTCTTCAGGTGGATAGGCCTCATAGACATCGGAATCACCAAAGATCTGGCCGACACCTTTTAAAATGGGATGGTCAGCAGCCGTCGATTCGACAACACCCAACGTTGCCTCTCGCTTGTGTTTTCCCCAATGACTCACCCACTGCTCGCCCAGCACTTCTTTCCCGAAACGATTCAGGTCACCGAAGTTCGTTTTACCTTTACCGGGATACTTGAACGCATGCGTACTGGTCCGCAACCCGATCACAGGGATGCCTCGTTTGAAGGCACTGACAAAGTGACTGGCCTGTCTGTCAGGCCAATTACGAAAACGCAAGAGCATCACAATTGCGTCAGCTGTATCGAGCTGCTCAGCACCGCTTAAACTGCCCTGCGCTTTAGGATCAATCACACCTTTGTCATCGACCGAGAAGAGCACGGTACAGGTAAACCCATGACGTTGGCTCAGAATTTTGGCCAACATCGGTAAACCTTCCTCCCCCCGGTACTCCTCATCACCGCAAAGAAACACAAGGTGCTTGCCTTCGCCTGGCCCTGCCTTGCCTTCGTAACGAATCCAATCATCCTCCTCCCCCTGAACCAGCGAAGGGATCACGAATCCAGTCAGTAACAGAAACCAAAGTAGTCGCATCGTAGTGTTTCACAGAAAATGGAAGTATGACTCAAATCCCAATCACAACTGGTGCTAATTCTTTGCCACCGATCGTTTATAGATCGGATGACTGGCCCGCCCACCGGCACGCAGGTAGGCGATTAGATCAGCGATCTCGTCATCATTGAAGGTATCCAACAAACCCGACGGCATCATGCTGGTTTTTGACGGGCGAGTCGTGTCGATATCATCGCGATTGACTCTCGCCAAGGCAGAAGGATCCAACATGTTCGTCAATACCTGCAGCTGTTTGCCGTTCATGTTGATAACGCGACCGATAACCACACGACCATCAACGGTCAAGAACTGGGTAGCCCCGTATTGATCGCTGATCTCTTTGTCCGGTTCGATGATGGATGCCAACAAGTCTTTCACGTTGAACCGCCCACCAGCAGCCGTCAAGTCTGGACCTAAAATTCCACCCTGCACACCCATTCGGTGGCATTTGTAACACTGGGCGGAAGCGAAGATCGCTTTGCCTTGTTCAAAATCCGGCACGCGTTCCTCGTTTACCACTGAATCCAACAAGTCATCAACCTTCCATTTCTTCACGAGCGGTCGCTGAGCAGCCGCATCGGCTGCCGCTGAATTCTTGGGTGGTGTGATCACATCCGCCAAACGCTGCTTGGCGTCGTCGGGCAGTTGCTTGAGGCCAGCTTTCTTGATGTTCTCGATGAATCCACCGAACGACATCCCACCACGGGCCGAGCGTATGTCATTAAACCATTCAAAATACTGACGCTGCAGCTCGGGATTCCAATCCACATCTGCGTTTCGCAGCGTCATCGCATAATGGATCTGGTTCTCTTGACTGGGCGATGATCGTAATTCCCGGACCACCTTCGACAACGCACCGGGGGCCTGAAGATAGACGAGTATTTGGGCCAATTCACGATCGACCTCGTTATTGCCTGTAGGAAATTGCTCGCCAATTTGAGCCAAGATCGGCTTTGCCTCTGCGGGAGTCACTGCTCCCAAGCGAATCGCGACCAAACCGTAGGCACGAAGCAAATCGATTTGCTGACCCGTCGAGAGCTGGTCCCAAGGAATCGAAGTCAGCGCCTGGAGCGATGCATTCTTGTCATTCGGCTCACCGTGACGCGCTAACGCAATGATCCCCAAAATCCTCGCTTGGGGATCTTCCAGGTTCACCACTTGATTTCGCCATTGATCGACCGGTTGATGCTCCAAAGCGATCCGAGCGGCGAACCGAACAGCACGATCCTCGTGTCCAAGATGTTCCAAGGCGGCAGCAACCGCAGCGGCGGAAGGCTCACTCAGATGTAACTCTTCCATTGATTCCCGAGTCGCCCGCTGCTTCGCTGCATCCGCGTCTACGGCAATCCCCGACGCATCTTGGCTCAGATCCCCCGTATAGCGAATTCGGTACAAACCGCTTTGGGTACGACGCCCACCAATGGTGAAGTACAACGCCCCGTCCGGATGAACGGCAAGGTCAGTCACGGGAAGCGGGGCCGCAGTGGCGAATGTTTCAAACGTCCCTCGGTAACTGCCGCCATCGGGTGTCAAATGCACCGCGTGGATATTCCCGTAACTCCAATCACAGATGAATAACGCGTCCTGATACTTTTTGGGAAAGTTAGCACCGTATCCAAACGCGATTCCGGTTGGCGATCCAGGGCCGATATCGACCGCTGAACCCACCGAATCGGGATAATAAGCGGGCCATTTTCCAGTACCGTTCCTCCACCCAAACTCAGCGCCACTGACAACGTGGTTGATTCGAGTCGGTCGATACCAAGGGGTGCCAACATCCCATTCCATATCCGCATCGTACGTGAACAGTTGCCCGTCTCGGTTCAAAGCGATGTCGTACTCATTTCGAAAACCGGTCGCGACCAGTTCGATGTCCTTGCCATCCGGATTCATCGACAAAATAAATCCTCCTGGAGCCATCCGCCCAGCATTATGCCCACGAGCGTCTGGCATCCGCCCCAGCAAATGATCCTCTCCCCAAACTTGCGGCACACGACTACGGTCAATGTCGCTAGGCAAGTTTGTATTGTTACCAGCACACATCAGAATTCGTTTGCCGTCCGGAGTCAGGATCAACGCGTGCGGCCCATGCTCACTCCCCCCGTTGAGCGGCAAAATGTGCTCTTTGGTGTCGTATTGGTCGTCTCCGTTGGTGTCGGTCAATCGCCAAACGCCCGGCGCGTTGTCGCGTGAATTGACATTCGCATACAACGCTCCGAACGCGCACAGCAACCCTTGTGCACCTTGAAATTCAATTTTCAGTTTTTCGACTTTGGGTTGATCCCCTGAAACATCGATTCGATACAAGCCACCATATTGATCACAGGCGATCAAGCGACCCCTCGGGTCGACGGTCAAACTGACCCATGAGCCTTCCGATTCGGAGGGAACTTCATAAAGCAGCTCCACCTGAAAACCTGGGAGGGTACTGAACTGTTCAGGTGGCGTTACCCCCAACCCGGCAGCCTCCGCCTGGGGCATCAAAGCCGTCTGGCTAATGGCAAAAAAGAAAAAGAGAGGGGCAAAAATGAGTCGCAGTAGAGCGTTTCGCATGAACACCAAATCCTCCTACAAAGCAGAACGAAAAACACAATTTGAAAATCGCAATCAACCGACAAACACCGGCCAGATTCAAACGATAACCGCACCGCATCGTTTTTTTGGGTGAGCCGACCGCCCCTCCGAGCGTCACAGTTCCGTTTTTGCACGAGGCAAGGGAATGCGTCTAGGGTGGGCAAACAGCCGATGATAACCGCACTGCGGTCTTTACTCCAACGCTCCTTCTAAATTGCCCCCAAAGCGATTAGCTCCCTCGCTGATTCCCAAACCCAATTTGCGGTAATTTGTTATTCTGTGCGGAGCAAAATAAGTTTTACTCGCCATTGCTGGGAGCGACCGTGTCCACTTTGCTGACCACCCCTCAAGAGCTTCAACGAGCCCTCGGTTGGGACCGAGATGCCGCATCGGACAAATCCGAACGCGATCGTCTTCGCAGTTACATTGCCTTTCAGATGGCTGCCGCCGGCTTATCCCCACCCGACGACGACGCCGCTGATCCGATGGCGACCTTTTCCGAGGGGATCTTGGATAGTTTAAAAACCAAGAGCCGTCTGCTGACGGAAAATCGTGCCCCAATCGATTCTCGAATCGAGTCATTTCTGGCTCGATATTTTGGCGACGAGGTTAGTGCCGAACCGCTGCGACTGCCAAATCGTTCGCTGACACTCGATGTTCACGGAATGGCCCGCGAGTTGAGCTTACCAGTCGGTGGTCAAGAGTTCAGTAACGACCTGTTACGCAGCTACCGCTGCGTCAACGGTGTCTTGAATAATCCGCGTGCAGATCGTCGCACCACGGCGGGCACATTTCACGTCGTCGCCGGAGGATTGCCAATTCCGGGCGATAAACGAGCTGTCCCCCAAACCGCCTTTGCTCGCCTGTTTCGGATCGCAATGCAACCCCCAAAAGATCTGATGGTCCTGCCATACATGTCGCAGATGCCGGAAACTGCGCACACTTGGGTGTCGCTTTTGCTTCGTCCCACCGTTTGTCCGCAAGTTCCGGGCTACTGCGAAGCCAAGACGATGGAGGTACGTTTTTTCGCGCCCGCGTCACTGGTGAGTAATCTCGATTTCGTGGAATCGATCTTCGGTAACGCCGGTGACCCGCTCACGCCTCACAAAGATGCGGCACTCGACGTGCGTCGATGGAGTGGTCACACCGGCTGCGTCATCCTCGCCCCGCACTTAACAAAGGTCACCAAGAAAGAACTGGAGCTTCCGCAGTGGGATGAAGCAACCGAGCGACAACGCCGGGATTCCATGTGCTGGAAAGATCCGGAGGAAAAGTACAACGACGGCGGTGCATTCAAACTGACTTGTCGTGACGAATCGGGTGTTGTCGTAACGCTGATCGCGGACAACTACTACGGATATTGCAAAAAAGAGGTTAAAACGCAAATCAGCTTCGCGGCAAACTTGATGGGAAATGCCGAAGAGGAGCACGCAGGTGGTGCGATGGCATTCGCCTCCTATTCGCTCGGGCATGAGTTCCAAGTCAACAGCCGCCGCTACAACGGACGGACCTTTGAAGACGTTGCCCGCGACTACTCATCATTCATCGACGTGCAGCCGGAAGGTTACGGCATCGACCGTAGTGACCCCACCGTTATCTATATTCCTGAAAGTGCTTATGCAACGCTCGAGGAGCGTTGCATCAAGTGGACCAAAGACGGCCAAGAGCAACGCATTACCTTATCGCCGGACAACATTTACATCGCCCCCAGCGGTTACAAGTTACGTTTAGAAAAGCACGCTGCAGCGCCTTCATGGCGATTGATCGGATCGGTCGGTGAAGGAATCTTTTGCCACAAACCTTGCACCGTAAGCGGAGGTGGAAAGAGCGAGATCAGCAAAAGCCTGCGGGACTACATGCTCTACGGACCGATCTTTGTCTCGGATATCGAAGAGGATTTTGCTAAGCTGGATGAAATCTTCTCGCGAGATTACCAGGACCGCTGGAATCCGGAAACCAATGACAAGCCTGACTACGCAGACGGCCCCAGTCGGAGCGTGCTTGATCCAAATCGCAGCCTTGGCAGCATGATCCAGCTGTTAACCCCAGCACCAAACTTCAGCGCCGCATACAACGAATGGCTAAGTTCGATTCCAGAACACGTCTACGCGTTGGCATTGATCATTAAACGTTTTGTTGAACCGGGTATGGAAAACTCCTGGAAAGACTATTTTGGTGTCGACATTGTCAATGGCTCACCCGGCCACGAGCTAAAACTCGGAGCCCGCACCTTAGTCGGAACTTATCTGCGTGTGGGATTGGACGAAGCTCGCTGGCGTACGTTCAAGCTTCGGCAAGACTTTATTGCAGCAGCTAAAGTGCAACGGGAAGACGATATCAGCTGCAGCGTCGTCGTTCCTGCCACCGCGTTGGGTGAAGTCGGCCCCGCTATCAAACCAAGTTTCAGTTACAAGTTTGTGGAGAATTGCGAATACCGTCTTTTCCAGCGACCGGATGACGCCGTCCATCGCGGCCTCGACAAGCAAACCGAGTGGGACCTTTCTCGTCCCGACAACTTCATCAGCAACTTTGAACCACTGACCACCGATCAAGCTCGAGAGATCGTTTCGGACGCAATCGAATTCGACAAATTCAGTGGGCCGATGGAAGAGTTGCTGGAAAAAGCAGCCCAAGCGACTGAGGGTTACGTCGTCAGCACGGCCGAACCACGAATTGTGGACGGCAAACGAACCAAGAATCCTCGCTATCTGCAAGATCGTCCCGATATGGTCAAAGCCCGCGATACCTATGTCGCATATCGGGGCATGCAACTCAGCCGAGCCCTGACCGTCGACGAGCCTGTCCATGCCCCGGTCGGTGCTGTGCTGAGTGGCCGCCGCAACAATCCGCCCGACATAGCGGCCGGCTTCCGATCGCTGGCGGTCTACTCTCCGCTGCATTACCAGGAGTTGCCGGAACTGCTAATGGACTACGTCTGCTCCTTGACCGGAAAGAGCCCCAGCACGACGGGTGCCGGAAGTGAAGGAGCACTGACGAAGGGCCCCTTTAATGCATTGATGCCTTCGATCGACCTGAATAATGCGGTTACGTCGATGATCTTGACTGAGCTGGGTGGGTTTTCCACTCCAGCAGGTCATATTGGGCCTCGATTCGAAGTCGGTCATGACATCTCTTTATTAATCCCGGAAGTCTGGTGCCGCATGGGTCCCGACGAACGTGATCCGCAAAAGATGATCGAGGCCGGAATGCTCGAGCCCATCGAAGATTTCCAAGTCAATGAGGTTGCGATTCCCGCCAGCCGTTTGGGGTATCGGATCACTCGAAAATTTGTTCGCCGTTATCTAGCGCGAGTCTTTGACAACCCGTCACGAGTCTTTACCGAAGATCTGCTTCAACCTGAGAAACAAGATCCAGAATCCTTCGCCGATGGGATATTGCACATCGCCGAAGCCCAACGCCGCGTCGCCATGCAATACATGGAAGATGGCGGCTACGAATTGGCCTGCCCGCCTCTGCAAGTCGTTCTCAGCCTGATGGCATTTGGCGAATACGAAGGCAAGACGGCGCAAGACCCAGAATTGCGAAAGATGTTCACTCGGGACGAACTGCTGAATAGCGATTGGTACCGGCGGCGTTTGGCCACCAAGAAACACCGCGACATCGAACACTGGACGAATATGGTCGATCGGCTTTCGCAATTCCTTGAATCGGAAGACGAAGAGGAGGTCAAGGAAATGGATATCCCAGGTCGTTTGGAGTACGCCCAGTCCCAATTGGCAAAGGTCAAGGCGGATGACTACGAACCGTCACTCGTTGGAACCTTGGGGGCTGACCCCATGCAGCCGTCCACCAAAGACGCCACCTTGGTCAATCGACTCGCCGGAGCTTAGCCGAGATCGGTGTTGTGTTAGGACCGCGTTCAACCCCGCTGCAAGCAGGGCGTGCGTCCGGTCAGATCGGAGTTGAGGCCAGTTCTGATTCCGACTTGACCTAAATCGCGACACGTTTGAATTCCGATGCCATACCTGAAACGGGTTTCAATTCGTGTCGCCTTTTCACAGTCGCTACCCGCGACAAGCTTGTTCTGGAGGAGAGGCTCGCCGATTCGATGCGGCTCGCAGAAGTTGCCGCTTACTCGGTTCGCCGCAACTTCCAGCAATGGTGAAATCAATCGTCAGCGAGTTCGGGGAAAACACCCTCGTCCAGTTCCATCCGTTTGATGATCGACCGGAGGCGAAGTTGAAAATCACTTTTGTAATTAGCAACCTGCTGTTCTGTTAATTCGAGCAAAGAGGCGACTTCTTTGTTCGCCATGCCCCGAACGAACAGCAGTTCGATGCACTTTAGCTTGACCCAACTATCACCCGACTTCCACCGCGCAATCTGCTCAGCGATCGCATCCCGAACGGCAGATTCCTCAAGTCGTTTACGTTCAACGCTGCGGGCAATGGAACTGGCGACTCGGTCGGTTCCGACCGGCTCCATTTCGCCACCACTCGAACTAGATCGACCGTGCATCTGAATCGATGGCCGGCGACCTTCACGGCGGAGGTGGTCGGTCAGTTTGTAGGCACAGATCGAAAACAAATAACTTTCTAATGGCCGAGCCCCGTCATAGTTGGGAAGACTCACAAGAAAACCAACAAATGCCTCTTGGACGATATCTTCGCTGGCAGCCCGATTACGAATCCGACTATTGGTGTAGGCCATCAATCGACCTTCATACCGGTCGATCATTACTTGCCAAGCATCTTGATCACCTTTGCGGATTTTCTCAATCAAGTATGCGTCCGCTTCATTTTGTTCGTAAGATTTCGAATTCGCCATAGAATCAAAGTAGCGTGCAATCGACCTTCATAACACCCCGATTCAGCCCCTCCTTAGGCGACAACAAAGCGACTTCTAGGCGCACCGATCAAAAACATTCAGAACCAGCATCAATTCGCCGCTAAAATCGTCCCACGATGAGTGATCAACGCCCCAACTCCGATGACCACCCGATACCACAGACAAGCTTCGTGGTTGAATTCGTGGGTTTTCTTAAGTGCAACAAGAGATGGTGGCTGACGCCGATCCTGGTCGCTATCTGCCTGCTGCTGATTGCCGCCATCCTACTTCCCTCACAGGTAAAACCGTTTATCTACTTATTTTTTTGATCTGTTCGGTCCGACACCATACAACGGTTCACAAACACCACCACGGACGGACTTACCTTGAGCCGAGCCGTCTCCTCGCGTACGCTTCGCTCTAGTTTTCTGGCAACCACGGACGCTCACGAGCCGATCGGATGACGCAAACGGAAGAGCAACAGATCGAACTGCACAGCGGGCATGACCTAGAGACTGGACTACTGGAACGAGTCCGAGAGTGGACCGATCTGTTCCCCTGGTGGCGTCTCATTCGGACACTCCGCCTCGCAGCTTCTCCGACGATGCTGGCGATGACCACCGGCACGCTTGGTATCTGGGTCCTCGGATTGCGGCAAGCAACCAATTTCGCGGATGCGGAAATCGAACAATTCCCCGCCATCTTTTTAGAGGACGTGCCGATCCTTGGCTTGTTGTGGACTTTTTTCATTTGGGCCCCCCCGGCAATCTTGCTGACCCGACAAGGAGGGTTGCTCGCCGCTGGAAGAAACATGACCGGGCTTGGACTGGGATTCAGGCTCGGCTTACAACGCAGTTGGCGGGGCTGGTTTGCTGGCCTGCTGCCGCTAGCCGCTGCCTTTGCGATGGCGTTGGCGATGCTACCCGTGGGCTGGTTCGCGAGGCTTGCTCCCGATCAGCCTCTTCTTGAAATCCCTGCAGGCCTGCTGTCCGCACTTATCGCGATTCCAAGCGGTTTGATCGCGTTGGGTGGACTCGTTGCCATCCCGCTCAGCTGGGCAGCCCTAGGCAACGAACAGGACAGCGACCCGCTCAATGCCCTCAGTCGTGGCTACGAAGCCTTATTGCGGCGGCCACTGCATTTAGCGTTCTACCTGGTCATCGCGACTTTATTCGCATCTGTAATCCTTTGCATCTCCACAGGGGTTGCGAACGCCGCGACTTTCCTGTCTGGATTCTGTCTTGACTTGAGTGGTTGCTCTCCCAACGTCCACGCCATCACTGCCGCTGTTTTAGCGGTGATTCCCCTGGTTGTGGTGACCACGTTGAGCTGGGGTTTGGCGGGCGGAATCTATTTGTTGTTAAGATACGATACGGGCGGTCAGGAGATCGAGGATCTTTGGGAACAGGAACCAGCGGCGATTTCGCCGCTGCCCCAACTGCCCAAGCCTTGATCAAGCCGCGCGTTTTCACGCGATTCCCCCGGCCCCACGACCGGGTCGAAATGGCCAGATCTGGGGAAACGACTGTAATGAAAATCAGATCATACCTAGCGATGAATTTTTTCCCCGTAACCTGGAAACCGCTACCTCAAGCATGGGCAACAACAGCACTGGCCGTGATCACCCTGCTTTTCGCAATGTGGCCCGCAATCGCGTCCGCGGCAAAACCGAGTGAGGGCGAAAAGATCTTCGCGCTCCAAGTGCGACCGATCCTGCAAGAAAAGTGCTTTGGTTGCCACAGCCACGAAGCAGACGAACAGCAGGGTGGCTTCGATCTTTCAACTCGTAAAAACATGCTCTCAGGCGGTGATGCCTACGGTGATTCGGTCGTCACACCGGGAGATGCCGAATCAAGCTTGTTGCTAGCGATGGTCGCACGGGAAGAAAGAGGCTACGAAATGCCTCCCAAGGAAGCTGACCGTTTGTCCGACATGGAAGTTCAAGCGATTCAGGATTGGATCAACGCGGACGCGCCTTGGCCAAACGAAGCGACAGTCAATGAGATCTACGCTAAGTTTGCCGAGGGCGAGACAGTCACCACAAGCGGTGGGCAGAGCGAACAGTGGACCGATCGAAAGTATCAGCCGAGTGACCTGTGGGCGTTTCAACCAATCCGAACTGAGTTCTCCGTCAACCTATCAGGGTCTCGTGAAAACCCAAGGCCTGGTGAAAACCCTAGGCCTGGCGGAAACCCAGTCGACATCTTCATCAAAGCCGGACTGGAACAGCAAGATCTCAGCGCAGCGCCGATCGCCGACCGAGTCGAACTTATTCGTAGAGCCACCTTTGACCTTATTGGGCTGCCACCCACCCCCCAAGAAATCCGGCAATTCGTTGATGACAGGCGTTCGGATGAAGTCGCTTTCGCGGCGCTGGTCGATCGATTACTGGAAAGTCCGCATTACGGCGAACACTGGGCTCGACACTGGCTGGATGTGGTTCGCTATGCCGACAGCAGTGGATTTGCAAACGACTGGGAACGGCCCAATGCATGGCGTTACCGAGATTACGTTATCCGCGCGTTCAATGACGATAAGCCCTTCGATTTATTTATTCTTGAACAGATTGCAGGTGATGAAATTTATGACTTGGTGACCGCTTCAAAAAAAGCTCGCCAAAAAGCTCGAAATATTCATCGACTGGTCGACCGTGTTGATTCTGACGAATTGCTCGTCGCCGCGGGGTTCCTTCGCATGGGCCCTTGGGAACACACCGGAATGAGCGTCGCGAAAGTTACTCGCCAACAGTTCCTTGACGACATCACCGATTCCGTGGGCCAAGTATTCCTCGGGCAACCGCTACAGTGCTGCCGATGCCACGACCATAAATTCGATCCGATTCCAACCCGTGACTACTACTCCATCCAATCGGTATTCGCGACCACGCAATTCGCTGATCGAGAAACAGAATGGCTCGCCGATGAGAATCGGTCCGGGATGAAACACGACGAAATCTACCACCGCCGACGTTACCAAGCTAACGAAGCGATGATGCTAGAGATTGCCAAGTTGCAGCGAGAATTCGAAGCGAATTGGTTCACAGAACGCAAACTCCCTTACAAAACAAAGGCAGAGGCGGTTGCGGCCGGAGTTGATTCGGACCTTTTGCCACACAAATCGTTGCAGGCCCCCGACGACTTTGGCCGCGAAAGAATTGGCCGAAAATGGCAGGCAAGGTTTGAGTGGGAACTGGATCGCTATCAGCCATTCGCATTCTCGGTTTACAACGGCAAAACACCACCGGCTCGCATGCAGACGTCCCGATTCGTAATGCCCGCCAACCCCAAGGGCAGAGGAACCTGGGAACAAACCTGCATTCTGCCCGGGGGTGACCCGTTCGCCAAAGGCGAGCTTGTGCAACCAGGTGTTCTAAGTGCCGTCCCCGGAGGCTTGGACTATGAAATCCCCGTGGCAACCAGTGGACGCCGCACTGCCTTGGCGAAATGGATTGTCGACCCTCAAAACACTTTAACCGCGCGTGTGCTCGCCAACCGCATCTGGAGTTACCATTTTGGGCGAGGCATCGCCGGAACGCCGAATAACTTTGGCGCCACGGGCAAGAAACCGACGCACCCGGAATTACTCGATTGGTTAGCCGGTCAAATGGTTCGAGGTGGCTGGTCTGCCAAGAACCTCCATCGCTGGATCATGAATTCAAACACATATCTGCGATCTGCTCAGCATCCAAACCTGGACAAGATTCGAGAATCAGATCCCAACCTGACCAGCTATGCCGTCTTCCTGCCACGCCGATTGGAAGCAGAGGAAATTCGCGACAGCATGCTGTCCGTCTCGGGCGAACTCAACCTCACGCTGGGTGGTATTCCAGTACGACCCGATATGAATCTCGAAGCGGCACTCCAACCGCGAATGATTATGGGGACCTTCGCGCCCGCCTATGTTCCTAATCCGTTACCCAAAGACCGCAATCGTCGCTCCATTTATGCGCATCGTATACGGGGCCACCGCCTGCCTTTCATGGAAACATTCAATCAACCGGGAAGCGAAAAGTCGTGTGAGTTGCGTGATCAATCAAACATTACACCACAGGTCTTTGCGCTCCTCAATGGAGAAGAAACCAATGACAGGGCACTCGCTTTAGCCAACCGTGTAATTACCCAGCAGAGTCAACCAGGCCAGCAACTCGATCGCGTCCAAGTCATCAATCGATTGTTTAAATTAGTGTACGGCCGCCAACCCAACGACCAGGAACTGCGAAGAACGCTGGAACACTGGGCCGAGATGTCGGAACGCCATACCAAAGTGGACCTACCCCGCCGCGAATGGCCGACCGAAGTCATCCGTGAAGCAGTCGAAGAAAACACCGGTGAACCCTTCAAATTCACTGAGCGACTGTTTGTTTACGATGATTATGAACCCGACTTGCAGCCACACCAAGTCGATGCGGTCACACGAGGTCTCGCCGACGTCTGCTTGGCCCTGCTCAATTCAAATGAGTTTATCTACGTTTACTAAATCGATGCGTAAAATGTCTCAGCCACTACGCCGTGACTTTTTGTATGGACTTGGGTCCAGTCTTGGCTCGGTCGCTTTTAGCGCCCTGTTAGCGGACGCTGCGCAGGCAAACAAAACCAGTCCAGCCAAGCAACAGCCTCATTTCCCGGAGGCAAAAGCCAAACACTGCATCTTTCTTTACATGGAGGGGGGCCCATCGCACATCGATACGTTTGATCCAAAACCAAAACTGAAACAGTTACACCTCAAAGAGTTTCAGCGTGCTGGTCAAGAACAATCAGCAATGAGCAGTGGCACACGCTACTACGTGCAATCACCATTTCAATTTGCAAAGCATGGAAAGAGTGGCGCCGACATGTGCCATCTTTGGGAAAATCTCGCCGGAGTCGCCGATGAACTCTGTTTCTATCGCGGCTGCCAAGTGGAGTCCGTCAATCACCCGACAGCCAATTACCACGTGAATACCGGCAACCAATTCGGTGGCGATCCCTCAATCGGTGCTTGGGTCAATTATGGACTCGGCACGGAGAATGACGACTTGCCTGGATTTATCGTGCTGCCAGAACTGGCCTATCCACAAGGAGGCTCGGCCAACTGGTCCAACGGATTTTTATCGACAGCTTTGCAGGGCACTCCATTGCGAGGTCAGGGCTCGCCGATCTTGGACATTGAACCCCCACGAGGAATAACGCGAGATCATCAACGCAAAAACCTTGATTTCTTGCAGATGCTTAATCACGAACACCTTGCGGCCCATCCACAACACGATGAGTTAGTGGCCCGAATGAAAAACTACGAACTGGCCTTTCGAATGCAAATGGAGGTTCCGAAAACACTTCAGATTAACGACGAATCGCAAGCGACCCTCGATCGATACGGGGTCGGCGTTGAACCGACCGACAACTTCGGGCGACGATGTTTATTGGCCAGAAAGTTAGTCGAAAAAGGGGTGCGTTTCGTCCAGGTATACGCCAGCACGTGGGACTCGCATGACTACTTGGCCAAAGCTCATGGCGCACTGATTCCCACGGTCGATCAACCGATTGCAGCCTTGATTCAAGATTTACGAGAGCGTGGTCTGCTGGATGAGACATTGATCGTCTGGATGGGCGAATTTGGTCGCACCCCGGATAACGGCATTCGTGGTGGTGGACAAGCTTATGGTCGCGACCACAACCCCGACGCCATGACAATCTGGATGGCCGGCGGCGGTTGCAATGCCGGCCACACCATCGGAGCCACCGACGAAACGGGCGCCACCGCAATCGAAAACGTGCATCACTTGCGTGACTTTCACGTCACGATGCTGCGTTTGCTTGGCCTGGATGACAACAAACTGACGTATTTCCACGCTGGAAGATTCAAACAGCTCAGTCAGTTTGGTGGCAAGGCGATCGATGATCTGATTGCCTGAGATTCCCCGGCATTGCCCCACCGACCATCGTATGACTGAGCGATGCGGCATTAGCGGCCAGCAAACCGATCAGGTTTGCGTCCAATAGCGATAGGCTCGCATCGTTTGACGAGCTGCTTCATGCGGGTCTGGATATGGAAAGGCCTCTGCACACAGGTAACCCTGATAATCGATTTCGCGGAGTGCTTCGATGATTCGCCCGTATTGCATGTGCCCGCATCCGACAGGGCGGCGATTCGAATCGACAAAGTGAATATGACCGACCCATTTGCCACCGATCCTCAAGGCATCTGCGATATCAGTCTCCTCAATATTCATATGAAACAGGTCACACAACAATCGCACGTTATCCGTTGACAAGGATTCTAACAGTGCAACACCGTCGGCGACGGTGCAACACTGTTTTGTCTCGTAACGATTCAACGGTTCGTAAACGAGCGGCACGTTGTACTGAGCGGCGTGTTGGCCACCATCCTCCAGTGCCTCCGCCAAGTATCCAAGAGCTGTCTGCGCGTCACCAGTCTTTCCGCTAGGGCCCTGCATCGACCCGATAATCGCGAACGCCCCGAACTGGCCGGCACAGTCAATAATTTGACGGACAAAATCTCTCGCTTGCCGCCGCTTGGCTGCATCCGCGTCTGCTAACTGTAGCTGATGCTTGACCCAACCGGCTCCCGTCCCGAGAGCGGCAAGTTTCAAACCAGCGGCGTCCAGCATCTTGCCAAGGGCATCTGGATCAATCACTTCAACGCCCGGCGAAAAGATCTCGACTGCGTCGTAGCCCAACTCACCCGCAAAAGCGATGGACTTTTCGAGCCCATCCCACAGGACAAACGGTCCCCCCCGCGCTTCTTCGACCAGACTAATGGTGATGCAAGATTTCATAAGGCTCTCTTTTTTCTCAGGGCTGGACTTAAATGAAGTCACCTACCACCCAACGTTTTATTCCCTAGGGTCATCATTTTCCGGTAGACCTTCCGGATACGCCCAATTGTGAATTGGTTTTAGAATCTCTTTGACTCCCGCCACCAACTGCTCGTCCATCGGTTCATCAATCCAGTCGCACCACTGAGCGACTCGTTCAGGGTTGGCCGAGCCAGTAACACAACTCGTCAAATCGGGGTGTGCAACTGAATACTGCAACGCTAGCTTCGCGATATCGCTTCCATGTTCTTTGCAGTATTTCACCGCCTTCGCCGCCACCTCACGAACTTCCGGTGTCGACTTATGCCACTCCGGCAATACCGCGTCCGTAAGCAAGCGAGCAGAGAAGGGGGCTGCATTGATCAAACCAACGTTCTTTTCGCGACACGGCTCGACGAGGGAAAGCAACATATCGTTTTGCAGCGTGTAATGGTTGTA